>MHXZ01000115.1 GCA_001825665.1 Planctomycetes bacterium GWF2_41_51
CTTTGTAAATAACTGATTGCACCATAAATGAGCCATATAAGGGGCTTTAGCAATTATAGTGCCGAACAGAATTGGCAATTCGTTGCAAATTTTTCAAATTCTTTCAAATTCGCTTTAATTACTTTTGTCGAATGCGCTTACGTCTTTCGCACTTGTCATAACTCCTTTATTTACGTATCTAATCATTCTATATTCTATGTTCTTTATTCTGCGTTCTATTTTAATTTTTTTAGTTGCAATTAAGTACATAACCTGTTTTAATAGTCTGATAATTTTTTCAAAATTAAATAATATGCTAATTCTGGAAGTATTATTTCACCTCTAAATAATATTACTGGTCGCGATTGAATTTTCCCGTTAATCCGCGGTTAAGTGCTTTAAAATTAAACACTTACTTCAATCGCGGGATTTACTACCCTGAAGGGTATGATTCCCCTAAATTTAAACCAGAGGTAAATTTTTTTTAGTACAATTTAAGGAGTACAAAAGTGAGTACAGGCAAAGTAAAATGGTTCAATTTAAGTAAAGGTTATGGTTTTATCACTCCTGATGGCGGCGGCGACGATTTGTTCGTTCACCATTCAGAAATTAAAACCCAGGGCCGCGCAAATCTCAGCGAAGGCCAAAGCGTTACGTTTGAAGTCGGCCAGGGCAAAAAAGGCCCATGTGCTACAAATGTAGTTCCTGCCTAAGGTTACAACACAACTTTGACACAGAAAGCCCTGATTTTTCAGGGCTTTTTTTATGCCTCCACCTCCCCTCTTGTCATTTCGACCGGAACGCAGCGTTGGAGCCGAGCGGAAACCCCATTTATGGGGGAAACCCCCGAGTTATTTAGAAAGTTTTTTGCCTTGAATAAAAACTTTTGAGGGGGGAGAAATCTTTCAAAACCTTCTACGAATTTTTTCGTTGACAATTACGAATTTATTCGTATAGTCTTTCTTGAGGTTTAAAAAGAAAGGAATTTTATGCCGCGACATAAAATAATCGGCCCTACCGAAAAAGAGCTGGAAGTCCTTATGGTTCTTTGGGATACAGGCCCTGCCACAGTTCGGCAAATCAACGAACAAATCAACAAAAAACACAAAACCGGCTATACCACAACCCTGAAAATCATGCAGATTATGACCGAAAAAGGCCTACTTATTCGCAACGATTCCGGCTTCCAACATATTTACCAGCCGACAGTTACAAAAGAAAACATCCAGGAGCAATTAGTAGGCAGCCTGCTCGACCGCGCTTTCGCCGGTTCCGCGGAAAAATTAGTTATGAGGGCCCTTTCCGCCAAAAAAATCTCTCCGGAAGAATTAGCGAGGATCAAAAAATTACTGAATGAATTAAAGGAGAAATAAAATGGAAATTTTGCATAACATATTTTTACAATCGATTGTTCAGCGTTTCGGCTGGACCCTGATTCACTTCACTTGGCAGGGAACTTTAATCGCGATTCTGCTTGCGATAGCTTTAAGACTGATGCGCAAATCATCTTCCAATGTTCGCTACACCGCCGCCTTTTTAGCTTTAGCTGTCATGGCAATTTTACCCTTAATCACAATAAGAATGATAAAAATTGCCGTTCCCGCCGCCAATCCAATTCTTTTGGCTGCAAACAATATTCAACCCCTCAAAATGACAAGTCAAATCGATACCTATCTCCCTCAGCCTAAACCACTTACAAAAACATCTTCACCCCCGAAATGGTCATTAAAAGACAGATTTATTAAGACCGCCGAATCACTTTTGCCGCATTTAGTTTGTTTCTGGCTTGCCGGCGTATTCATTTTAAGCATCTGGTATCTTGGCGGCTGGACGCAATTGCAGAGACTTCGCAGACAAATGGTTTCGCCGGTCTCCAATGAAATAACAGCAAAATTAAACCAGCTTTCACAAGTACTTGGCATACATAAAGTAATCGATATTTTCCAATCCGTTTTAGTCGTTGTCCCAACGGTTATAGGCCATTTCAAACCTGTGATACTTTTACCCGCAAGCGCAATTACAGGTTTGAGCACTGAGCAAATCTCTGCGATTCTCGCGCACGAGCTTGCCCATATAAAACGCTGCGATTATCTTATAAATATTTTGCAGACTGTTATTGAGATACTCGGTTTTTATCACCCTGCCGTGTGGTGGGTTTCATGCAAAATCAGACAGGAGAGAGAAAACTGCTGCGACGACATCGCCGTCCAAATCACAGGCGATAACATCAATTACGCCCGTGCTCTTGCAACAATGGAGGAAATCCGTTTTGGCAGTGGCAAACTGGCAGTCGCCGCAGCAGGCGGAAATTTATTTGAACGAATCAAAAGACTCCTCAGCGATAAAAATTCAAATATTGAAAAACGAAGCTGGCTGCCGTCTGCGATTGTAATTTTGCTGATTGCAGGTTTATTAATTCCAATGACAATGACACTTAGCAGTTGTGATAAGCAAAAAATCGAACAGTCTGGAATGAACGCAAAGCTCAACAAAATTGATATCGATACTGCAACAAAAGATGATGTCATAAAAATTTTCGGACAGCCGGAAAAATATGTTTGGGGCCAACAGGTTTTTGACAAAGAAAATCTTCCTAATCGATATGTAATGATTTATCCGGATAATTTCCACGCGTTTATTGGTAATAATCACGTTGTAGAATTGCGGTTCGAAGGGCCGAGTGATTATGTTTTCGACGATGGTCTTACTGTCGATTCTTCTCTTGAAAAAGCTTTCGAAGTATTAGGAGGGCCAAAAGAAATTGTTGAAGGAAAAAATAACGAATTTTTAGATAATGTCTTTTACAAAAACATAGAAGGCAGAAAAGGCTACGGTTATTATGCAGTTCCCGAAAAAAATGTAAGAATCTGGATAGCTGATGATAAGGTAAAAGCAATATATTTAAGGCGAAGCAATTCCAGCGCAGGGCCAAACAGAAAATTAAGAGCCGATGAACTGCCCGAAGGCAGCATTATAGATGCCAATGGCCATATCGTTGACAAACTCGATCATCCGTTTGTAAACGATCCGCAGGTTTTAGGTACTTGGCAAAGTGTTGATTATGTCAGAGAGATTGAAAGTTTCAGGCCGAGTAAGAAACAATGGATTTACGGCAATCTGTTTTTAAAGGAAATGATATTTGAAGATAACGGCAAAGTACTTTCAAAAAATGAAAATATGCCGAATGGCTTCCCCGAAAAATGGACGAAAGGTTTGGTTTTATATGATAATGACCAAAAAACCGCGTCGAAATATATAATCAAAGAAATTGACGATTCGCAATATATGTTCTTCGAGTGGAAAAGCGGCGATTATACCTTCCGCCATCAAAAACCCAGCTACTATGTTCTGAAAAAAGTCGAAGACGATACAAAAACAGATTCAGAACCAAACGAAATACTTATTTATCAAGTTAATAAAAGTGTCGCTGATTTTCCTGACAATGATTTTTCAACACCCGAATCTGCTTATGCGGCCGTAAACAAAATTTTAGGGTTCAATGATGTTCAAAAATTAGCAGCAGTAAGTCTTACACGACTTGGTGAAGGGGTTATTAAGGCTCAACTCAGTGACAATCCTTTGAGTCCGGAATGGATCAAAACGCTTGAAAATGCGCAAATTCTGGAAGTTATGATTTTGAAAGATAAAAACTATGCAGCGGTAATTGCAAAATTGCCGCAGGAATATTCCAGCGAGCCGATAAAAAAGCCTTTTGATTTACGAGGTTTTAACTTTGAAAATGACAAATGGCTCAACCATGAAGACGGCAGAGTTCGAACATTAGAAGAAGCCAAGGCTATGTTGTCAGCAGATATGGATAAGACGAATGAGAAAGTTAAGAAGTTGGAAAATCGAACCTCATCTGCCAAAAGATTGTCCGAACTTGGCAAAAAGATGCTAACTTTCTCTAATGATAACAACGAAAAATATTTTGAAAAACTCGCAGACTTAGCCAAAGCAGATGTCAATGAAACTGATTTAACATGGTTCGATGAAAATATTGTTTATTTAGGTAATAAGGTAGGATTGACAGACCCACCGAACGCCGTTCTTGCTTATGATGCGACTTTGCTTGAACAGGAAAACGGCGAAGGTACGAATGTTTTATATAACGATTTGCATGTTGCTTTTGAAAAAACTGAAACACTTGAAAAGCTGGGAATAAAACGACAAGCAGAAACAGGTTCAGAACCTAACGTAATGCAAGTTTATGAGGTCAACAAAAGTATCGCCGATTTTCTGGATAATCCCGGAGCGGAAAATGGAAAAGACGATTTGCCATCTTCATGGTTTAAAGCCTGCGTCCCTGCCGAGGGTTTAAAAATGTATCGCGATATGGAGAACGTTCATTCCGGAAAATATTCCTTTGCTATTGCCAATACGCATAAATATGACCAAACAGTAAGTAACAACTGGGCGCAAAATATTCAAAATGTGCCTGTTGGAAATGCCATTAAAGTCAGTGCATACATCAAAACCGAAAATGCCGACTCGGTAAATGTTTGCATCCAATGCTGGGGCCTTGGCAATACCGAAAACATGCTTGCATTTACAAGTACAAATACACTGAGCGGTGATAACAACTGGGGTTTATATGAAAGTCCGCCGGTTTTGGTGCCTGTTGATACTGTGAAAATTACAGTACGAGCCGTATTAACCGGCACAGGAAAAGTTTGGTTCGATGACATCAATGTAACTACAATTAATACATCGGATGAAAATAAACAAAGTACATCATTTGGAAGCAACGCAGCTAATTTTAAACAAAAACTCCAAGAACCTGTAACCGTTCATATTGATAAAAGTCCGGGCAGCGACAAATTAAGCGCGCAATATGCGGTGATTGCAATTTGCGAAGCGGTGAAAGTGCCCTATAATTGGGACAAATCAGCAAAACTGGCAGACCCGCAGAGAAGAAATTTCATCCAGCCTGTAAACATTGAAAACAAAGTTGCAGGTCAGGCAATTATGGATTTAATTGGGCCGGTGGGATTATCATACAGCGTAGATGAAAGTGGAGTTTATCTTTACAAACCCGAAAAAATACAGGCTGAAAGTAATTTTGAAATTCTCGATGTAAATTTCGAGCCGATTCGTCAGGGCAAAAATGTGCTGAACCTTGAAATTAAAAACAGCTCTGACACAGAACAGTTTTTGAAGGTGCACATTTACACTCGTTCTGTCGATTACGGCCCAGGCGGTGTCGGCTGGGGAACTGGTTTCTATGAAAAATTCGATGCCGGCCAAACTCTAAATCTGCGGTACGCTTATAAAATTCAGGGCCCGATTACCGAAAACACTTATATCAAATTATCTTTTTCCCAAGCGAAGTCTTTAATACATGACGAGAACAGGGAAATAAAAACGTTTTATGAAAAACAATATTCCGCAAAAGATTTGCCCTTTGCTCCTGTCGTTGTGAAGGAATGGAAGAACGAGGAAATGGCAAAAGAAGTTTGGAAGGTTTTTTATGCTTTTCAAAAAGCCATTAAAGGTGGTGATTATAAAAAAGCATGGAATATCTTTTCAAATGACTATCAGCAATCTGAATATCAGATTAAAGGTTTCGAAGCTTTTAAGCAGCATATGGAACCGAAACATCCGCTCGATGCCGCCTTCCACTGGGACAAAGAAATTCTAACAATGCTTAAATGGTCGGGCATCGATATAACTAACAGCACAATAAAAGAATCCGGCGGCCCTATAATGGAAGCAAAATATAAAGATGAAATTTGGAAATTAAAATTTATACATGACCCATCGACAGACACATGGAGAATCGACGACATTACTGGCTACAAACCAGAAATTCTCGAAATCCAGCAGCAGGACGCAAAAAATAATTGAAAATTATCTAATCGGCAAATCCAAACCACTTAACCATAAGCCTCCAATTTTATATTGGAGGTTAGTTTTTTCCATATACCCATATCGTATTTCACGAAATTTTAGTATTTCAAATTTTGCACAGCATACTGTATTTTTCAGACCTATTAATCTCCTTCAACCTTACACTTTTAGACCGCTTTTTTTCTGTCTTTCTTCGCTTTTTTTACACTCTAAGCCGCTTTTTTTAGCACTTTTTGGTCGTAAAATCGCAAAATACGCAAAATTCGCGCAAGTTTCCCAAACTTGCGCAATTTTTACTAACTACTGACTACTATTAAACTAATAATCGTTTGACTCTAACTCCTTATTATGGTAAACATTACCAGTTTTAGGGCTATTAGCTAATTCTATGACTTTAGACGAACTACGCAATAAAATCGACCAGATAGACACAAGGCTCGTTGAGCTGTTAAATGAGCGTGCGCAAGTAGTTATAGAAATCGGCAAGGTAAAAGGCTCCGGCCCCATCTACGCCCCCGACCGCGAAAAAATCGTCCTCGAACGCATTGCAAAGCTCAATAAAGGCCCCCTGCCTGACAAGACGTTAAATGCTGTCTGGCGGGAACTTATGAGCGGTTCGTTCTTTCTCGAAAGGCCTTTGCGGATTGCTTTTTTAGGCCCGGAAGGCAGTTTTACCAATACTGCCGCTGTCCGCAAATTCGGCCAAAGTGTTGAGTATGAACCAGTTACAGACATTCGCGGCATTTTTGATGAAGTCAGCCGCGGCCATTGCGATTTGGGCGTTGTCCCGATTGAAAACTCCGCCGGCGGAGGCGTAATTGAAACTTTCGATGCGTTTGTCGATACGAGCGTTTTGATTTGCGCTGAGATGTATATGCCGATTCATCATAACCTCTTGGCAAACTGTGCTTTAAAAGAAGTACAGAAAGTTTATTCAAAACCGGAAGTTTTCGCGCAGTGCCGGCAATGGCTCAGTATGACTTTCAAGGAAGCCAATACTATACCAGTTGCCTCGACTGCCAAAGCCGCCCAAATGGCCGCTCAGGAAAAATTTTCGGCTGCGATAGGCTCCGATATCGCCGCTGAATTATACGATTTGAAAATTATCTGCGAAAACATCGAGGATACGACTAATAACGTAACTCGTTTTTTGATAATAAGTAAGGAAGATGCAAGACCGAGCAGCGAAGACAAAACCTCGATACTTTTCAGTACCGCCCATAAAGCCGGTGCATTGGCGGATGTTCTGGATGTTTTCAAAAAACGGGAAGTGAATTTGACAAATATCGAATCTCGGCCGAGCAAAAAACGGCAATGGGAATATTATTTCTTTGTCGATTGCCAGGGGCATCGCAAAGATCAAAAATTAATAGATTGTCTTGAAGAAGTAAAACAGCACTGCCTCCAGCTTTCGGTGCTCGGCAGTTATCCAAAAAGTGATATAATTTTAGAATAGTACAGGAGTTAGAAATGAGAAAATCATTTATCGGCGGAAATTGGAAAATGAATACAGACAGCAAAAGTGCTGTCGAATTGGCAAAAGGCGTCGCTGAAAAATGCGGAGCGATGCTGGCAAAAGTCGATGTTTGCGTTTGTCCGCCGTTTGTATATCTGCCGGCCGTTAAAAACGCCCTTGGCACATCAGGAGTAGGGCTTGGCGCACAGGATGTCTATTTTGAGGCAAAAGGCGCTTTTACAGGCGAAGTTAGCTGCGGTATGCTAAAAGATGTTGGCTGTAAATATGTTATAATCGGCCATTCTGAAAGAAGGCACGTAATAAAAGAGACCGATGCGCTGATTAATAAGAAACTCATCGCAGCAATTGAAGCTGGTTTGTTACCGATTTTCTGTGTTGGCGAGCTTTTGGAAGAAAGAAACGCCGGTAAAACGGAATCGGTAGTTACAGAACAAATCCAGAAAGGAATGTCTGGAATTACCGCAGATAAGGCAAAAGCGATAACTATAGCTTATGAACCGGTTTGGGCAATTGGAACTGGCGTTAATGCAACACCGGAACAGGCTCAGGATGTTCATTTTATGATTCGACAGTTGATAGCAAAGATGTATAATAAGGAATTAGCTGATAATATGATTATCCAATACGGCGGCTCGGCAAAACCTGACAATGCCGCAGTGTTGATGTCTAAACCAGATATTGACGGTTTGCTCGTAGGCGGCGCAAGTTTAAAAGCTGACGATTTCGCAGCAATGATTAAAGCCGCTTCAGAAGTGAAAAAATAAGAAATTTTGAAATGTATATAAAAGGAAAATAATTTTTCAGGGATTTTAAAATGATGAATTTGACATTGGCGGCTGTGCCGTTCGTAATGAAAATTGTTGTTGTTCTTTGGGCAATCGCGGCGCTTGTTTTGATTCTGGTTGTATTGATCCAAAAAGGCCGCGGCGGCGGATTGGCAAGCGCATTCGGCGGAATCGGCGGTTCGTTGCTGGGCACAAAGACCGGCGATGTTCTTACATGGTTTACAATTTGTCTTGTAACTGTGTGGCTGATTTTGAGCGTCGTAGCTGTAAAGTGGTATAAACCGCAGGCAAGCGAATTTCTCCAGCCGCAACCGCAGCAGCAGCAACTACCTGCAACAACACCAGGCTCTGTTCCCCCTCCCGCGACACAGGAACAAACTGAACAACCAGCAACACCTGCTCAGCCTGAAGAATCTGAACAGACCGAAACCATACCACAACCCGATGCACCGGCAAATCAGTAAAGGATATTTATGTTAAATAGTATGACAGGATTTGCACGAGTTTGCCGTGAAATTGGCGGAATCAGCTATGCCGTTGAAATCCGCTCGGTCAATAACCGGTATTTTAAACCATCGCTGCGAATGCCGGAAGCAGCTTCGTTTATGGAACAGGAACTCGAAAAATTGCTGAGGCAGAGTATTTATCGCGGCGCGGTAAATTTTCTCCTGAGATATAAAAATGTAAGCGGCGAACCGATGTACGAAGTCGATTCATCGGCGATGAAAAGCTATATTGAAAAATTGAAGAATCTTCCGTGCGAAGGCGCACAGTGCAACATTAATCTTGCAGACCTGTTATTGCTGCCGGGCGTTATAAGGCCGCAGGAACCCGAAGCTGATAAAGCAGAACACCTGAAAAAAGCAGTTTTCGAAATAACACACGAAGCTCTCGAACAGCTCAAAAAAATGCGTGCACAGGAAGGTCAATCGCTCGCCGACGACCTGAAACAACAGTGCGAACGTATAATGAGTCTTCTTGAAGATATAAAATCGCGTTCAAAAGTCGTAATTATCGAATATCAAAGCAGACTTGCAAACAGGGTAAAAGACCTGCTTGCTAACAGCAGACTGGATTTGGATAAAGATATACTCGCCAGAGAAGTGGCTCTTTTCGCAGACAGAAGCGATATAAGCGAAGAGACAATAAGACTGACATCGCATCTTGAACAATTTTTGGCAAATTGCCAGATTGGCGATTATGCCGGCAGGAAATTGGATTTCATCGCACAGGAAATGCTGCGTGAAGCCAATACTATCGCAAGCAAAGCCGCAGACGCGAAAATCTGTCTGGACGTTGTCGAAATAAAATCGTGCATCGAACGTATCAAAGAACAGGTGCAGAATATTGAATAGCGGCAGTGGACAATCTTGCGGCGCTGTAATTGTTTTAAGCGGTCCAAGCGGAGTTGGTAAAAGTACTATATGTAAACAGATTTTGGAACGAGTCGAAAATGTTTACCTTAGTATCTCAACAACGACACGTATGAAGAAAATCGGCGAACAGGATGGGGTCGATTATTTTTTCGTCAGCAGGGATGAATTCGAAAAACAGAAAAAAGCCGGAAATTTTCTGGAATACGCAGAAGTGTTCGGGAATTTTTACGGAACGCCCAGGGATAAACTTGAAAAGGCATTAAACGAAGGCAAAACGGTACTGCTCGAAATTGATGTTCAGGGCGCGCAGCAGGTAAAAAAAATAATTCCTGATGCGAGGATGATTTTCATTCTGCCGCCGGAACATAAGGAACTGAAGAACCGAATTACCGGCCGGGGCAGAGACGATGAACAGGATGTAAAAAAAAGACTTGCCGGCGCTGATGCGGAAATAGCTGCGAGCGAGTTTTTTGATTATAAAGTTGTGAACGATAAACTGGAAAATGCTGTAGAAGAAGTTTTACAGATAATTAAAAAAGAAATCGGAGAATAATATGATAGACGATTTAAAGAACAAAGAGATTTTCGAAAAAATTGGCGGAGCATTCAAGGTTTCAGCCCTGATACAGAAAAGAATGGCGGAACTGATGGAAGGTTCGAGACCGCTAATCGAAAACACTGAAGGAATGACGATGATGGAAGTAGTCGTTCAGGAAATTCTGCAGGACAAAATCACCGCTGATTATTCCGGCCCCGAAAAGGTTGAATTACCAAAACTGTAGGCATTAAAATGGCAAACAAATCTGCGATTAGCGGTTTGAGAATATTGCTCGGCGTAAGCGGAGGCGTCGCAGTGTATAAAGCTGTCGACCTTGCAAGCAAGCTGACGGCCGCAGGTGCGCAAGTCGATACAATTATGACCGACAATGCGTGCAGGTTTGTTCTGCCGAAAAGTTTCGAAGCTGTAACATGCAGACCTGTTTTTACAAGTATGTGGGAACCCTCCCTAAAAGGCTTCGAGATAGGGCATATAAGTCTTGCCGACAGCGCTGATATGGTTGTTGTAGCTCCTGCCACCGCGAACATAATTGGCAAAATGGCATGCGGCATCTGTGATGATTTATTGAGCACGACACTATGCGCCTGCTGGCAGAAAAAAATTCTGCTCGCACCGGCCATGAACGAGAAGATGTGGACAAATCCGGCGGTTCAAAAAAATGTCGAGAGCTTGAAGGTTGCGGGTATCACAATAATCGGGCCGGAAAAAGGAAGACTTGCCTGTGGAACTGAAGGCGTTGGCAGAATGTCGGAACCTGCCGATATTCTCGAAAAACTAATAAAGATGAAATAAAATGATCACCTCTGTGTCCTCTGTGAACTCTGTGGCTAAAATAAAGGTAACTCTGTGGCAAAACTGCATTTCTTAATTACGGCCGGGGGAACAAGAGAATACATCGACCCCGTGCGATTCATCACAAACGCAAGCAGCGGCAAAATGGGTTTTGCACTTGCGAATGCAGCGTTGAAAACGGGACACAAAGTAACGCTTATAAGCACAATCAAAAATCCGGAATTTAAAAGTGTTAATGTTGAATCAGCCGAACAGATGTTCAAGGCTGTAAAAAAATATTTTACCAAATGCGATTGCCTGATTATGGCCGCGGCGGTTTCGGATTACACGCCCGCGAAAAAATCAAAAATCAAAATTAAGAAATCGACATCAAATTTAACTATAAAATTAAAACCAACTACTGACATTTTAAAATGGGCGGGAAAGAACAAGAAAAATCAAATTGTTGTCGGATTCGCACTTGAAGACAGGAATTTGCGAAAAAATGCCGAGAAGAAACTGCAAAGCAAAAATCTCGATATGATTATCGCCAATGAACCTTCGGCAATCGGCAGCGAGAAATCAACAGTTCAAATCAAACGCAAAAACAGTGATTGGCGAATATTGCCGAAGGCGGATAAATCTTTTTTGGCAAAACGGATTATTAATCTTTTATGCCAAGATCTTCTTTAGTCAAAATACTCTCAAAATTATAACCTGCGGTCGTTATATTTTCTCTTGCGCCCTGTTTGCGGTCAATAACAGCGACAATCTTCTTCACTTTCGCGCCTGCTTCAGTGATTATCTTTGCGGCTTCAAGAACCTGACCGCCGGTGGTAGCGATATCTTCGACAAGCAGAACAACATCATCGGCTTTCAAAACGCCTTCTACCATTTTGCTCGTGCCGTAATCTTTTTTACTGTTGCGAACGATTATCCATTTTTTACCGGTCTGCATCGCTGTTGCCGCTGCCAAAGCAACTCCGCCAAGCTCTGCGCCTGCGATAAGCGTAACATCTCCTGTTGCGTGCTTTGCGAATTCTTCACCGAGAGCTTTCAAAATGTCCGGCTGGGTCTCAAACAAATATTTATCCATATAATATTTGCTTTTTTTCCCGCTTCTTAATGTAAAATCGCCTTCGAGATACGATGTTTCTTTAACACGTTTTGCCAGTTCCAGTTTTGTCATTGTTTTTATAATCCTTAAACTTTGAGTTCCGTAATTTTATTAATTTTTCCGCGATATTTTCTAATCGCAGGTTTTACAATTTCATTTATAAACTCTGTTACTTGCTCAGGAGCCCTGCCGATATAATCTCCGGCATTTAAAACTTTTCTAAAATCAACCTTCGAAAAATCTTCATCGGCTTTGAGTCTTTCAATCAAATCGTTTGGATTTCCAAATTTTTTGACCTGCTCTGCCGCTGCGTGCGAATGAACTCTGATTTTTTCGTGAAGTTCCTGACGATTCCCGCCAGCTTTTACAGCAGCCATCAAAATATTTTCAGTGGCCATAAACGGCAGTTCGGAATTAATCCTTGCCGCAATAACCTTCGGATAAACTACAAGGCCGCTTGTTACGTTAATCAATATTTCCAATATTCCATCGGCAGCAAGGAACGCTTCAGGAATAACAACTCTGCGGTTCGCAGAATCGTCGAGTGTTCTTTCGAGCCACTGCTCTGCGGCGGTCATCTGCGGACTGCTCGAGAGACTTAACAAAAATCTCGAAAGCGCCGTTACACGTTCGCACCGCATTGGATTGCGTTTATAAGCCATTGCCGAAGAACCAATCTGCGACTTTTCAAATGGCTCTTCGATTTCCTTGAGGTTTGCAAGTAAGCGAATATCATTACACATTTTGTGTGCCGATTGTGCGATGTTCGCAAGTGAATTTATTATGAGGGAATCTACTTTGCGTGAATAAGTCTGACCGGTAACAGGGCAGAGTTTTTCAAAATTAAATGCTTTAGTGACCGCTTTGTCGAGCTGTTTTACTTTATTGTGATTACCATTGAAAAGTTCAAGGAACGATGCCTGCGTACCCGTGGTTCCTTTGACACCTCTAAACGGAATGTTTGCAATTCGATATTCAATTTCAGAAAGGTCAGTAACAAAATCATTGCACCAGAGAGTCGCGCGTTTGCCGACGGTGGTCAATTGTGCAGGTTGAAAATGAGTAAAACCAAGTGTCGGCATTTTGCGATAAGTTTTTGCGAATGCACTGAGACCATCGATAAGGCTTGCCAGTTTGCCCGCAATAATCTGCATCGCGTTTCGCATAATAATTAAATCAGCGTTATCTCCGACATAGCAGCTTGTCGCGCCAAGATGAATAATCGGTGCAGCTTTCGGTGCAGCTTCTCCAAAAGTATGGACGTGTGCCATTACATCGTGGCGGAATTTTTTCTCATATTCCGCAGCTTTGTCAAAATCGATATCATCGAGATGGTCGGCCATTTGACTGATTTGAGCCTGTGAAATTTTCAGGCCGAGTTTCTTTTCAGCCTTTGCAAGTTCGAGCCAGAGTTTTCGCCAGGTTGAAAATTTCGTCTGATTGCCAAATAATTCCGCCATTTCCTTTGACGCGTTCCGCTCAACAAGAGGAGAACTGTAAACATTATGATTTTTCATTTTAACATCCTGTTTCGTTCGTTCAAAATTTCTTCGATTTCATCGATATCATTTTGGGACAATGTAATGTCCGCTGCCGGTGCGGTTTCGTTTATTTGGCCTTTTCGCCTTGCGCCTGCGATTGCAGCGGTTACTTCGGAATTTCGGATTACCCACGCGGTCGCAAGCTGTGCCATCGTGATTTTATTTCTTTTTGCAACTTGCGTTAATTTTTCGACCGCTTTGAGATTCACTTCAAGCCTCGGTGATTTATAATTAGGATCCATGTGCCGAACATCGTCAGCGGGCAGCGCAGCTATTTTTTCTGCTGTGAATTTGCCGCTTAGCATCCCTTTTTGCAGCGGACTGTAAACAATCACTCCGATATTATTTTTTTTGCAGAACGGCAGAATATCAGTTTCGATATCTCGTCTGAACATACTGTACGGCGGCTGAAGCGAGGTAAGAGGATGAATTTTCATCACCATCTGCATTTGTTCAACGGTGAAATTTGAAACACCGAGGAAACGAACCTTGCCTGCTTTGACGCATCTTGCCATAGCATCGTAGCCTTCTTCGATATCTTCGGGCGGATTGTTCCAGTGCATCTGATAAAGGTCGATTACATCCACGTTCAGGCGTTCGAGAGAAGCATCGCACTCATCCAAAACACTTTTTGCCTTGAGGCAGGGAGTTCTTTCCTTTTTTTCACTCCAAGTTAGCCCGCATTTTGTCGCGATAATTGGCTTTATGGAAGTTTTTTTCAGCGCTTTTGCGAGGATAGTTTCACTATGTCCAAAACCGTAAATCGGCGCAGTATCTATCCAGTTTACTCCGACATCTAATGCCTCGATAATCGCATCTATAGAATCCTGATCATCCTGCGGCCCCCACCCATATTCCCACGGCCCGCCGATGGCCCAGGTTCCGAGACCAACCTTGGTGATTTGAAGGTCAGAATTGCCAAGTTTCGATTTTTTCATTTTTTTCTATCCTTAAACAAGAACAATAGTTTATCATATCCATATATAGTAGGAAAGTTCTTTTTGAAGGTGCTATTTAGTGAAAAATGGTAAGAAAGTATATGTAATTGCCTGTAAGGTTTTGCGGCCGGATATTCAGGATGCCGCGAAAAAGGCAGGGTTGGATGTGGATTTTGAATTTTTGCCGTTCGGTTTGCACAACACCCCCGCCGAACTGACCCGTGAAGTCCAGAAACAAATAGATGCGGCCTCTGCTTCGGGTAAATACGAAAAAATAATACTCGGCTATGGGATTTGCGGAAAAGGAACTGTGAATATTCAGTCGCGTCAAATTCCGCTTGTCATTCCTCAGGCACACGACTGCATTACATTATTCCTCGGTTCGGCAGCGGAATATAAAGAGCAGTTCGGGAAATGTCCCGGAACGTACTACTTCACAAAAGGCTGGTTCGATGAGAATCCCAATTATGAAGTTTCACTGCGAATCGGTTTGAACATCGAAACGCCGGGCAAAACCTATACTCCGGACGAATTGCAGATTATGGAAGAATTCCTTGCAGGTTGGCAGAAGAACTACAGCAGAGCCGTTTTCGTACGAAGCAGTGAAAACGATGAAGATGAGTGTTACAGGAAGATTACAAAAGATATTGCACAGGGCTATGGCTGGAAATACGAAGAATTCATCGGCAGCACGGAATTAATGGAAAAAGTACTGACCGCTGAAAAAAGTTCGGACGAGGTTTTAATGGTTCCGAGCGGTCATAAGCTCACTTTCAATGAAGTTGCCTCGAAACTCGAAACAATAAAAGAATAAATTGATAATAATATCTTTTTTGATATGATTGGAATATGGAAACAATAGAAATTAAACAATCGGTACAAAATTTGAGGACTCGGATAACAAAAATCCGGGAGTGGCTTTGACATCTCTGCAAAACAAGCCGAAAGGCTACAACTCGAACATCAAATGTCCCAGCCCGGCTTTTGGGACAATCAGGACATCGCAAAATCGGTAGTTTCGAAGGTGAGTGCTTTAAAAGCATTCATCGACCCCGTTGTTGATGCCGAGAAAAAAATCGTCGATATGTCTGAGCTTTTGGAAATCGCGCTGGAAGAATCCGACCAGCAGATTTTAAACGATATCGAACAAGATATTGGCGTTCTCGAAAAAAAATGCGGACAAATCGAATTGACAGGACTTCTCAGCGGCCAGGACGATATGAGAAACTGTTTTTTCAGTATTCATGCAGGCGCCGGCGGAACTGAAAGCTGCGACTGGGTTAGTATGCTTCTGCGTATGTACACCAGATTCTTTCAGCAGAACAAATTCAGTTATGAAGAGCTTGATATGACGCCGGGCGAAGAAGCGGGTCTGCGTTCAGTTATGCTGAAAGTCAGCGGGCCTTTTTCTTTCGGTAAACTTTCCTGCGAATCAGGCGTCCATCGTTTAGTGCGAATCAGTCCTTTCGATGCGAATAAAAGAAGGCATACAAGTTTTGCAGCAGTTGACGTTATGCCCGAATACGAAGATGATGTCGCCGTTGAAATTGACGATAAGGATTTGAGGATTGATTTCTTTCGTGCCGGCGGCGCAGGCGGTCAGCACGTCAATAAAACAAGTTCCGCGGTTCGTATCACGCATTTTCCAAGCGGAATTGTAACACAATGCCAGAATGACCGCAGCCAGCATCGCAACAAAGCAGAGGCAATGAAAATGCTCAAGGGAAAACTTTATATGCTCGAACAGCAGAAACGCGATTCCGAACTTGCAAAACTCTACGGCAACAAAGGCGAAATCGCATGGGGCAACCAGATTCGCAGCTATGTTCTTCAGCCCTATCAATTGGTTAAAGATCATCGAACCGATTTTCAAACCGGAAATGTTGAAGCGGTTCTCGACGGCGATATCGAAGATTTTATCGACAGCTACCTGCAATACCGCGCCGAGAAAAAACATAAACAAAATAAATAATCGAACACGTATTAATTTTGCAGGCAAGGAGCGAATATGAAACGATTGATAGGTTATTTTCTTAAAGGGCTTTTAGTTTTTGTCCCGGCTGCCATAACCGTTTTAATTATATTTTGGGCTATTAAAGAATTCGACAGCCTTTTAGGAAGCCCGATTCCCGGCCTTGGTTTTATCGCTGCGCTTGCGTTCATTACGCTGATTGGTTTTTTGGCATCCAACTACATAGGTAATAAATTATTTTTACTTTTGGATAAACTTTTTACAAGATTGCCGGTTATTAAAATGTTCTACGCCGCAATCAGGGATTTGATTCAGGCTTTTGCGGGCGAAAGAAAAAGTTTCGATAAGCCTGTAATTGTCGAACTTACCACCGGCGGCCCAAAGGCAATAGGATTTATTACGCAGGAAGATTTAGGGTTTTTATCTATGCCCGGAAATGTTGCAGTTTATTTTCCGCAATCGTATAATTTCGCAGGTTCAGTTTTAATTTTTCCGGCCGAAAGAGTCGCTCCTATGAATATCGAAAGTTCAAAAGCTATGACTTTCGTTGTTTCAGGCGGAGTTTCAGGAAAATAATCCGTGAAATCTTCAGAATGAGCGATTAAAATAAGTGCATAATTTTTTTTAGTTTTTTAGGAGCAGTTATGACTATGAAAATTGATGTTAAAGCCGCTAAAGCGGATGTGTTGAAATTTAAAGCTGATTGTTTGGCTTTTGGTGTTTACAGTGATGTAAAAAACAGCGACATTCTCGAATCGCTCGATAAAAAACTTGAAGGTGCAATTTCACGATTAAAAAAACTCGGCGATTTCAAAGCGAAAGCAGGAAGCAGCATTTTCCTTTACACTCACGGTAAGATTGCCGCTGAACGAATTTTACTCATCGGCTTCGGCGAGAAGAAAACCGCAACAATGGACACTTTCAGAAAGACCGCATCGAAAGCAGCTTATGAAGCAATAAACGTTGGCGCAAAAACACTTGCGATTTGCCTGCATTATGACGAACAGGACAGTAATTTTGAAAAACTTGGAAAAGTCATTGCAGAAGCTGTTCATTTCGGCGCATACAGATATGACGAATTTCTTACATCAACAGAAAATGGCGGGAGCAAATCTCTTTCAGTAACTGTAATCAATGACAGTCAGAAAAATATTGTAAAGCTTGCAGCAGGTATAAAAATCGGTCAGGTTATCGCAAAAGCACAAAATTACGCCAGAACACTTTGCAACCGCCCCGCCAATGTTTTATATCCCGCACAATTTGCCGCCGAAGCAAAAAAAATCGCAGCTTCTGTTCAAGGACTCAGATGCACCGTTATCGATGAAAAACAAATGGCACAAAAAAATATGGGCGGCATTTTATCCGTTGGCAAAGGCTCGATTAACAAGCCGCGAATGATAATCATCAAATACACACCGAAAGGCAAAGCAAAAAATTCCGAGCCGATAGCCCTCGTCGGCAAAGCTATAACATTCGATTCGGGTGGAATAAGCATAAAGCCATCGGGCGATATGCATGAAATGAAATACGATATGACCGGCGGCGCAGCAGTTCTTATGACGATGCAGATTATTGCGGCTTTGAAACTGCCGTTGAATGTTTACGGGATTATTTGTGCCGCGGAGAACAGACCTGATGGCGGAAGCTTCCTGCCGGGCGATATCATTACAACCTTCAGCGGCAAAACCATCGAAGTCCTCAACACCGATGCCGAAGGCAGATTGGTTTTAAGTGATGGATTGGAACAGGCAAGACAATTGAAATGCAAAACGGCGATTGATATCGCGACACTGACAGGCGCATGCGTCGTCGCTCTTGGCAAACACAAAGCCGGACTTTTCAGCAATGACGAAAAACTCACTGAAAAACTCAAAGCCGCCGCCGCAGACAGCAGCGAACCGGTCTGGCAATTGCCTTATGAACAACTTTATGCCGATGAAATTAAAGGCAAAATCGCGGACTTGAAAAATATTGGCGGAAGATGGGGCGGCGCCTGCATCGGTGCGGCCTTTGTCGGCGAGTTCGCAAAAGATATGGCATGGGCACATCTCGACATCGCAGGACCAATGGACGCATCAGACCCCATGAAAAGCTATACACAGGCAGGCTCAATCGGTTTCGGTGTCCGGCTTCTGACAAGTTATCTGATGAATTATTAGAAAGTTTACAATGGCTAAAAAAAAGGTAGATATTGGAAAAATTGAAAAAGCAGTAACGGATATTCTTCTGGCGATTGGCGAAGACATTAACAGGGAAGGCCTTAAACTTACGCCGAAACGTGTCGCCGGAATGTATGCAGAATTGCTCGCCGGAGAATCGGAAGACCCGACTCAATACATAAAAAGCGTTTTCAATGAAAAATGCGATGAAATAATTTTGCTTCGTGACATCCCCTTTTACAGTGTTTGCGAACACCACATGATGCCCTTCATCGGCAAAGCTCACGTCGCTTATTTGCCGCAGGATTGCGTTCTCGGCGTAAGCAAACTTGCGCGTGTTGTCGATTGTTTCGCACGAAGGCTTCAGATTCAGGAAAGATTGACCTCGCAAATCGCGGATTTTCTTATTGAGCATATAAATCCCCAGGGCGTCGCTGTCGTCATCGAAGCATCGCATAGCTGCATGACAATTCGCGGAATTAAGAAACCCGGCTCAACAATGGTGACAAGTGCGCTTCGTGGAATCTTCAAGAAAGACCCCCGAAGCAGAGCGGAAGTTTTAAGCCTGATGCACAATGCATAAACTATCGAGACAGGTGCGTTTTGCGATTGACCCTTTAGCCGGTTCTCAGGAAATGGGCGCAAATTCATATTGTGCAAAACCTACATCCGAAGGTCTTGCATTTTATTTCTCATTATGGGTACAGCTCGAAAGCGATGCCGACCCGGATACAGGTTTTGTTGTCAATGTTACAGAGATTGATAGAGTTATCAGAGGCAAAGTTGTCTCGCTGTTTGAAAAGTTTGTGAAAAAAAAATTAGCCCTCGGCTCAGCCGGGGGGTTTTTTTCTGCCGTTCAAGGCATTTTAAGTGAATCCTGGCAAACTATCGAAAATGACTTTTTACCTGCTAAAATCAGCAGTCTTTGCGTCGAACTTATGCCCTCAAGAAAAATCACAATTAAAGAAAGGACAGGCGGTATGCTTTACTTTTCTGAAAAATTCGAATTTTCCTCAAGCCACACTTTATGGAACAATAAATTTTCAGACGCTGAGAATTTTAAAATATTCGGCAAATGCGCTAACCTCCGCGGCCACGGACACAATTACATTATCGAGGTAACAATAAAAACAACTCAACCGAGTCGCGACCATAATGAAGCGGTCAATGCCGGCCAATTCCAGCGTATAGTCGATAAATATTTTATGAATATTGTCGACCATAAAAATTTGAACGAAGATGTGGAATATTTCAAAAAAGCCAATCCTACGGTTGAAAATATCGCGGAATTTGCGTTCAAAAGCCTTGAAGGAAAATTCGATTCCTGCGAACTTGATTGCGTTACTGTTTGGGAAAACGACCGCACTTTTTGCACTTACCGAAACGATTAATCTCAATAGTTCGGTTTTGTCTTTCGTCTTGCAGAAAACTTTTTAGAATATTTTTTAACTCTGCGTACAAGTTTCTCAATCTTCTCAGGCTTTTCTTTTCCTGCGTAAGTTTCAATAAGCTTTCTTCGTATCGGCTCATCGAAATACTTATCAATCATACTGTAATGAAGCCTGCCGAGGTCTTCCATCTTCTCGTTTGGGTTCGTTACGTGTCTTTTCATTCTGTTTAAGTCGATAAACGAAAATGTATATTCCTCATTCTCCCTGCTTATAAATATATGCCATACATATAAATCCGGAAGGCTTATCCAGCTATTATGAATTTTTTTAATTTCATTCCCAAGCGATTTAATCAAATTTTCCTTTTCCTCGCCTGTCATTTGCCCCCAGTTTTGTGCGATGAAGTCTGTAAGGCATTGTCCCTTTAGTTCTTCGGTTATGATAAACGATTTTCTTTCGAATCCCAATCGAAGCTGCTCACCAAAGCAAACACAATGCGGTGCTCCGATATTATTTTTCTCAAGCAGTTTGATATTGCTCCACTCAAAAGCAGCCTGTGTACAGAATTTCCCAGTGTTCAAAAAAGCGAATATCGTATCTTTTAAATGACAATGACGGAACCGTTTTAAGAAGAAGTTTTTATCTACACCATCAATTTTCAACTGAAAGATACTGACATTCCGCCTGTGATTGCTGTTTATGCGTTTTTTTTGTATGCGATGATAGAAATCTTCAAACGTTTTCAAACCGTTTTCGGCAAAAATCTTCTTCCATGTATCCGAACAAAAAACTTTTTCCATTTTATTCGCTTGTATCGAGAATGCTCATAAAGGCTTTTTGAGGAATCTGCACGCTGCCTATATTTTTCATTCTCTTTTTGCCTTCCTTTTGTTTTTTCAATACTTTCATTTTACGTGTAACGTCGCCGCCGTAAAGTTTCGCGGTTACGTCTTTTCTGAAAGCCTTAATCGATTCACGCGCGATAATTTTGCCGCCGATTGCCGCCTGCAATGGAATTTCGAACTGATGGCGGGGAATTGCTTTACGAAGTTTAAGCAGCAGTTTTCTGCCTCGCGATTCGGCATTGGAACGATGCACGATAAGGCTTAAAGCGTCAACTGCGTCTTTATTAATAAGAATTTCAATTCGTACAAGGTCTGCCGCTTCGAAGCCTAAAAGCTCATAATCCATCGTCGCGTAGCCTTTGCTTATGCCCTTGAGCTGGTCATAAAAATCATAAACGATTTCGGCAAGGGGAGCACGGAACACCATCATCACACGCGTAACACTGATATAATCAGTTTTCAAAAGCACGCATCTTCGCTGCTCTGCTAACTGCATAATCGCGCCAATTCCGTCTTTTGGCGTTATAATTTCAAGTTTAACAATCGGTTCGCGCAGCTCCTCGATTTTTGTCGGCTCCGGAAGCTGACTTGGCGAATCGACTCTGATTACTTCGTTGTCAGTGGTGAGAATTTCATAAGTTACCGTCGGCGCGGTCTGAACGACTTCGATATCGTTCTCGCGTTCGAGACGCTCCTGTATAATTTCCATGTGCAGCATACCGAGAAAACCGCAGCGAAAACCGAAACCAAGCGCAGGACTGTTCTGCGGGAAAAACGAAAAGCTCGCATCGTTCAGTGAAAGTTTTTCAAAAGCCGAGCGAAGCTGCGTATATTCCGTATTATTGCCGGGATAAAAATCACTGAACACCATCTGCTGCGGTTTCTTATACCCGGGCAGAGGCTTTTCAGCGGGATCGCTTACAAGCGTTATAGTATCGCCGATTGTAACATCTGAAAGATTTCTGATACTCGCGATTACATAACCTACTTCGCCGGGACCGAGTGAATCAGTGCGCTTCATTGATGGTGTAAATTTGCCCAGGTCGGAAATGAGATAAGTGCGTGCCGAACCCATCATTTTTATTTTCTGCCCCGGCAAAAGAGTACCTGAAAAAACTCTTACATAGCAAATAACGCCGCGATAGTCGTCGAAATGACTATCAAAAATCAGCGCTTTGAGGTGCGGGTCATTGTCCGGTTTTGGCCCAGGCATAAGAGTAACAATTGCATCAAGCAGTTCATCTATGCCAATACCGCTTTTTGCGCTGATATGAAAACATTCATTTTTATTAATGCCGAGTGTGTGCTCGATTTCCTCACCCACAACATCCGCCTGTGCCGCAGGCAAATCAATTTTATTTATGACAGGAATTATCTCCAGACCGCAATCGACTGCCAGATACGCATTCGCCAAAGTTTGAGCTTCGACACCCTGCGTTGCATCGACAACGAGAATCGCGCCTTCACATGCCGTCATCGAACGCGAAACTTCGTAATGAAAATCTACGTGGCCGGGTGTATCGATAAGGTTCAGCATATAATCTTTGCCGTCACGACTGTAATTCATCGTTACCGCCGAAGCCTTGACCGTTATGCCGCGTTCACGCTCGATGTCCATACTGTCGAGCATCTGCTCCTTGAACTCGCGCTGGCTGACTGTACCCGTCATCAGCAGAAGCCTGTCAGCTAACGTGCTCTTACCATGGTCTATGTGTGCTATAATGCAAAAATTTCGTATATTCTCTATATTCATAAGTCTTTTTCAGGGAAATTAAAGATATTATTATAACTACTTGTTTTTCCAAAGCAATAACGCTCTTGGGAAGTTAGGCAATAATATATTTATACTGCTCAAACCATCTTTGTTCATTAAATTTGTAGTTATCGGGATTTTTTCAAACGTTTCTGGTACAATGCTCGTACAGAGTATCAAGACATCTAAATACGGTATTAATGAAATCAAAAACAAAAAAGATTTTAATATTATCACTGTCATTTATTGCAGCCGCAATTTTAACCGGCTATTTATATGCCGATTGCAGAGGAAAATGCGGCGAATCACACACATCCTGCCATATTAAAAAAACATCTCAAATAACAGAACAAGGCTGCTGTCATTCATCAAAACCTCTGCCGCAAAAAACATCGCAGGAGAAATGCGGGGGCAAAGGAGTATGCTGTTTTAACAATCTTCCTCCAGCCGCGACAATTAACTCGCAAAATCTAAATAATTCTTTCATTAACGTCCTTTTCAAAAATTGTTTAACCGAATTAAATTCCAATTTGCCGGCTGAGATTTCGTCAACCGGTTCACCTCTTCAATTATATAAAAATACACAGGCAGTTCTGTGCGTTTTCGTAATCTAAGATTCGCCGAAAAATCTGCTTCTATTATAAAATTAATTTAATCAAATTTTTTTCGGAGAATTTTGAATGTTAAAAAAAATTAGCATAATCGCATTAGTATTAGTTTTTCTTACAAGTTTAGGTTTCGCAGGCCCCGGTTGCGGCGCACACAAAAAGGAAGCAGGCAGCGAAGTAAAGGCCGCTTGCTGTACGTGTTGTGAAAAATGTGTTTGCGAAGAGTGCAAATGCTCTGAAACCTGCTGCGGCGAAAAAAGCTGTAAGGACGGTGCAGAATGCAAATGCGAAAAATGTAAATGCAAAGCAGAAGCTGATACAAAGCATAAGCATTAATTGAAAAATAAAAGGCTCGGATTATTCCGGGCCTTTTTTATTTAATCTGGTTCCGCAAAATCACTCAAAACGCTATCTGCCATCGGCAGAGCCTGTTGCGTAAGACTTAGCCGATTTTCATTTAACTGTAAAAGATTCAGTTTTAAATTTTTATCAATCGAATTCTTAAAAAGCTCGAAAATATCAAAACCCGTTTTTTGTTTGTATTCGGTTATATCGATTCCTCTAATCAACCTTAAACCGAGAACGGCGGTTTGACATGCTTTTT
The DNA here is from genome assembly GCA_001825665.1 of Planctomycetes bacterium GWF2_41_51. Lineage (GTDB taxonomy): Bacteria > Planctomycetota > Phycisphaerae > Sedimentisphaerales > UBA12454 > UBA12454. Next base: position 23,726 of record MHXZ01000115.1, read on the forward strand.
CAACAGGCATAATTTCCGTCTTTTCCCCTGCTTTATCTTCCTGCTCAATATACTTTTCAATATCATTTATGTTCTCTGTTCGCAGTCCCTCGATATAACCGCACGCAGCAGGCCCAATACCTATATAAAAGTCATTTTGCCAATATGTCAAATTATGCCTGCATTCAAAGCCGGGCTTTGCAAAATTAGAAATCTCATATTGCTGGAATCCTTCCTGTCCAAGAAGCCAAATTGCCCGTTCATACATAAGCCTGTCTAATTCTTCGTTGACAATTTTTATTTTCCCCAGCGATTTGATTTTTTCAAGCGGAGTGTTTGTTTCGTAAGTCAAACTGTATGCGCTTATATGCTGCACGTCGTTTCGGACAGCTCGTAATAAATCCTGATGCCATGTGTTCAAATTAGAACCTGGAACTGCGAAAATCAAATCGATACTGATATTTTGAAAGCCGATTTTTTTACAGGTTTTAATCGTTTGCTCGACTTGTGCAGGCGTGTATCTTCTGCCAAGGAAAACAAGTTCATCTTCATTGAACGACTGAACGCCGATGGAAATTCGATTGACGCTTATTTCAAAAAGTTTCCGCAGAAATAATTCATTTACATCGGCAGGATTAATTTCAACTGTAAACTCCTCAGGCTGCCCTGTCAGTTTTGTAATTTCAGACAAAAATCCGCAAAGTGCAACGCTGCCGACCGAAGCCGGACTTCCGCCCCCAATATACAAAGTTTTAACTGGTTTCGCGAATGAAGAATTTTTCAGTTCCTCAATCTCGGCATTTAAAAGTTTTTGTGTATCAAACTGTGCGGGCGGCTTTGAAAAAAATCCACAGTATAAACATTTCGATTTGCAGAATGGAATGTGAACATAAACTGATTTTGCCAATTCTTTTTTTATAACTACACCAAATTTCCGATAAAATTACATATAACTATGTTTTGAAAAAAAGTTGAATAATTTCATTATTTTTGGAATTATAATAATTAGCAAAATTAAACAGAATGTAATAAGATTATAAATATATATCTGCCTTGACCAATCGCAATATTTAAAAATATCTATATTATACATAAGGAACATTCCCCAGGTCCAGGCCCAAGTAGAAGAACGGAAACAAAAAAAATCAATGGTTCAAAATCATCATTAATAAATTTAATTTCCGGCATAACAAAATATACAAATAATGAAGCGCCTAATACAGAAAACGCGGTCATAAAAATATGCTGATAGATATTAAGTTTTATTCTTGGCTTAGTAGGAGGCTGAATCTGAAAAGATAGTTTATCTTGTATGTATTTATAGGCTTTTTCTGCAAAATGGCTTTCGGACATGCCAAATACTAACTCGCGAGGTATGTCTGGAAATCGTTTTGTATAGAAATTGATGCAGATTACATCATCAACGTTTTCATGGCTCTCTATTTGGTTGCATTTTATAATATTCTTCCAAAGAAATAATCGATTTTGAATTCTTATTCCTTTTTCGTTAATTGTGTATAGGAGTCTATTGAATCGGAAAAGATATGGCCCAATTATATAAGCGTAAGTGCTTATGAAAATTGCAAAAATAAGTACTATTAATAAAGCTTTACTTAAATTAAACCCAACCTCTTTAAATGGTAATGGTCTGAGTAAAAAGTAGAAAACTGTTTCAAAAATTACAGTGATTAATAAAGTGCGAATAAACATTTTTTTGCAGTATCGTAATGCGCAATTAGAACGCCATAAAGCTTCAGCTTTTGGCTCTTTCCATACATAAGGTATTTGCAGAATATTATTTTTCGGCATTTAAAATTCTCTCTAAAATTGCCAAAAAAAAGGCAGCGATTTTAATCACTGCCCTGTTTTTTTAAGGGTGAGTGACGGGGTTTGAACCCGCGACCCCTAGAACCACAATCTAGTGCTCTGCCAGCTGAGCTACACCCACCATAAAAAATCTCATTGAGATTTCGAATCAATTAAAAAGGTGCGCCGGTTTTCCAGCGCACCATATATTCTATAATTTTGACGGTATTCTGTCAATATTTAAAGGCTATTTGCTCTTTTTAGCCTTTTTTGCAGGTTTACCCTTAGCGGCTTTATCCGCAATAGCAGCCTGAGCAGCGGCCAAACGTGCAATCGGAACCCTGAACGGTGAGCAGGAAACGTAGTTCATACCGATTTTATGGCAGAATTTAACGCTTGCCGATTCGCCGCCGTGTTCGCCGCAGATACCAACTTTAAGGTCTTTGCGTGTCGAACGGCCTTTTTCGATTCCCATTTTAACGAGCATTCCAACGCCGTCCTGATCCAGACTCTGGAACGGGTCAGCCTGGAAGATGCCCTTACCGCCGTCTTTTTCGTTGGCGACATAAATTGGCAGGAATCTGCCGGCATCATCACGTGAAAGACCAAGCGTCATCTGGGTCAAATCGTTTGTGCCGAATGAGAAGAACTCCGCAACTTCCGCAATCCGGTCAGCCAGCAATGCAGCACGTGGAATTTCAATCATCGTGCCGATCATATATTTAACTTTTGCCTTCGCAGCCTTGATGAGACCGTCTGCAAGAGCGCGAGCCTGGTCAACCTGAATCGAAAGTTCCTTCTTATCGATTGTCAGCGGAATCATTATTTCCGGCAGCACCTTTACACCCGCTTTTGCACAGACGATAGCCGCATTGATAATCGCTGTTACCTGCATATCGAGAATTTCTGGATATGTGATGCACAGACGGCATCCGCGATGGCCGAGCATCGGATTTGATTCGTGAAGCTGTTCGCAGCGATGTTTAATCTTATCAGGACTAATGCCTGTTATCTTGCTGAGCTTCGCAACGCCTTCGTCATCTTTCGGTGTGAACTCATGAAGCGGCGGGTCAATCAGACGAATCGTTACTGGTTTGCCGTTCATCGCCGTGAAGATACCTTCGAAATCCTTCTGCTGGAACGGAAGCAGTTTTGCAAGAGCCTCTTTGCGTTTTTCAAGGCCTTCTGCAACAATCATTTCCTGGATTGCAAGACGACGCTCTTCTGTATCGAAGAACATATGTTCTGTCCTGCAAAGACCGATACCTTCGGCACCCTTCTGCTGGAACGGAAGCAGTTTTGCAAGAGCCTCTTTGCGTTTTTCAAGGCCTTCTGCAACAATCATTTCCTGGATTGCAAGACGACGCTCTTCTGTATCGAAGAACATATGTTCTGTCCTGCAAAGACCGATACCTTCGGCACCCATCTTAATCGCGTTTTCTGCATCATAAGGAGTATCTGCGTTTGTGCGAACCTTAATTGTACGCAGCTCATCGGCATATTTCATAATTGTCTGATAAGCCGGCGGCTGTTGAGGTAATTCCAGTGCCAACTGTCCGAGATAAACATCGCCGGTGTTGCCGTCAAGAGTCAGGAAATCGCCCTGTTTGATTGTTTTATCGCCGACTGTCATACTCTTTGTTTCGTTGTTAATATTAAGAGCTTCGCAGCCTACGATACAGCATTTGCCCCAGCCGCGTGCAACTACAGCAGCGTGACTTGTCTTGCCGCCTGTCGCGGTCAAAATGCCGATCGCTGCGTGCATACCGCCGACATCTTCCGGACTTGTTTCTTTTCTGACGAGCAGAACTTTTTCGCCAAGGTCTGCCATTTCTTCAGCTTCTGCAGCGGTGAATACTACTTTGCCCGATGCGGCGCCTGGAACAGCATTGATGCCCGTCGCAATTTTTGTCGAACTCTTCGCGGCCTTTGCGTCAAGCTGCGGATAGAACAATCTTTCAATATCTTCAGAAGTGATTCTTGCGACCGCTTCTTCTTTGGTCAGCAGTTTTTCTTTAACCATATCGGCTGCAATTTTAAATACCGCAGCGGCAGTTCGCTTGCCTGTTCTGCACTGAAGCATAAACAGTTTTTCTTCCTGAACTGTGAATTCCAAATCCTGCATATCTTTGTAATGTTTTTCGAGATGCAGACGAACCTGGCAAAGTTGTTTGTAAGCTTTCGGCAGAAGTTTGCCAAGCTCAGAAAGTTTCATTGGTGTTCTGATACCTGCGACAACATCTTCGCCCTGTGCGTTGATAAGGCAATCGCCGTAGAATGTATTTTCGCCTGTGTTCGGGTCGCGTGTAAAGCAAACGCCTGTACCCGATGAATCGCCCATATTGCCGTACACCATTGTCTGAACGTTTACAGCGGTACCTTTAAGATTGTTGATTTTTTCAACCTGGCGATACTTAACAGCCTTGTCAGCTTCCCAGCTTCCGAATACTGCACCGATAGCGCCCCAGAGTTGTTCATAAGGATCCTGCGGGAATGACTGACCTTTCATATTATCTGAATAGAATTTCTTAAATTGATTGCAGAGGTCTTTCAGGTATTCAGCATTAAGTTCCGGGTCGGTTTTAACGCCGGCTTTTTTCTTTGCGTTATGCAGCATATCTTCCATCGGCTCTTTAGAAAGGCCCATAGCTGTTGTGCTGTACATCTGGATAAATCTGCGATATGCATCATAAGCAAAACGCGGATTGCTGGTTTTCTTTGCAAGACCTTCGACAGATTTGTCGTTGAGGCCGAGATTAAGAATTGTTTCCATCATACCGGGCATCGAACGTGCCGCACCTGAACGAACAGAAACAAGAAGCGGGTCATTGACATCGCCGAATTTTTTGCCCATTTGTTTTTCAACTTTCGCCATATTTTCGCGAATCTGTTGTTTGACTGCGTTAGAAAGTTTTCTGCCCTGCTTATAGTAGTCTTCGCAATCTGCGACAGAGATTGTGAATCCCGGAGGAACTGGCAAACCGGCAGCCGTCATATCGGCAAGACCTGCGCCTTTGCCGCCGAGTATCATCCTTCTTTCGGCGTCTGTTTTCGCGACGCTCATACCTTCGGCTTTGCCTGCACCGAAGAAGAAAACTGTTTTCTTACTTTTAGCCATCTGTGTAAATCTCCTTAAATAATTAAAATAGCCCCATAGGGCTGTTAAACAAATTGTACTTAGAAACAATAAGAGGCGAGTAAGTATAAGGATACGCAAAGCAACTGTCAATCATAGATTTAATCAGGATTTTTATGTCTTGTTTGCATTTATAAACCCTTTTAATTGTAATTACGACTAATTTGTGGTAATATAGCTTTTTTGAGAGAAAATAAATTTTGGAGTTTTTTAGGAGAAGAAGAATGAAACCCACATCTATCATTTCAATTATTGTTTGTATCGTATTTTCGCAAAGTCTTTGTGTTGCGGGTTCTTTGCAGCCATTGGCACCGCCGACAAGCGGAACGATGAAACCGCTTAGCGCAATTGAGCCGCGAACGCCGGTTCAGGGATTATCTGGTTCGGCATCATCGATGTATGTAATCAGCGAATCGGGGTCATATTATCTGACGGCCAATATTAATGCCGACCCGAATAAGAACGGCATAGAAATTACCTGCGATAATGTTACAGTCGATTTAAAAGGTTTCAGCATTAATGGAGCAGGAAGATCCGTCGGTTCTACAGGAACAGGAATTTATGCTTGCGATATGAATCAAGTTACAATTCAAAATGGTTTTATCGGGCATTTCAGAGATGACGGTATAAATGCTTCAACCGGAATGACCCTGACTGTGGAAAATGTAGCTGTTGAAGATTGTATGTATGGCATTCGCGGCGGAGATAATTGCATTATGCTCAACTGTAAAATTTATAACATTCAGGGAGTCGGTATCCTTGTTCAAACTCTTATCGCCGAAAATTGTATTTCCGCTTCAAACGAATATGGTATATGGGTTGGTGGTAAAGGTGTGATAACCAATTGTTTGACCTATGATAATAATTTACATGGGATTTTAGTTACCGGCAGCGGTTCCACCATTGCAGGCTGCACATCATATAACAATGCAGATTTAGGAATTAAACTTCAGGGTGACGGCTGTACAGTCAGCAACAACACTGTTTATAACAACACTAACGGCGGAATACAGGGAGCAAATCGCAGCTATATACATCACAACAGCGTTAATAATTCCGCGACAGGTATTAAGGCAACTTCAACCGATAACGTTATCGAATTTAACCTTGTTTCCAACTGCACCGAAGGATTGAATCTGTTTGGAAGCGGTAATCTCTATCTCAATAACCGTCTTTCAAATACGACCAATTATGTTAATGCGACCGGAGATATCGATGGCGGCGGAAATATAGAATTTTAACAGGAGTGAAAATTATGAAAAACAGATTATTATTAATATTGGCACTGCTCCTGGCTATTGCCTCTGCAAACGCTGAAAATATAGACCCGCAAAATACGGATAATCAATTTGCGTATGGCGAAAATGTCGGCTGGATAAATTTCGAACCCGGCCTTACAGATACAGGTGCATTAGTTTCAGCGGATAAAGTTGAAGGTTTTGTATGGGCTGAAAATATCGGCTGGATAAATCTTTCACCAGAAACTTACGGCGGCATCATAAATGATGGTTTAGGTCATTTGAGCGGCTTCGCATGGGGTGAAAACGTCGGATGGATTAACTTTAATCCGAATTACGGCGGCGTGTCAATCGACCATTACGGCCGCTTCTCTGGCTGGGCCTGGGGCGAAAATATCGGCTGGATAAACTTCAACAGCCAGCAGCTTTCCAATATGGGCGTTAAAGTTTGTGTAATAAATTATACCGACCTAAAGACCCTCGCAGAGCAGTGGCTTTCCACCGGTACAGCGGATTTAAAGCCGGATGGCACTGTTGACTATGAAGATTTTACTGTTTTGGCAGATTACTGGTTCGATTATTGTCCGGGAGGCTGGCCTTTATAATGATGTCGGATCTTTAAATTTTTTCAGGCTCAAAACTCCGCTCACAACCGTAATTATGACTGTTACAATGTAAGTAATGGCTGTAAACCAATTTCCCCATGCAGCGGTCTGAACGTGCGCCATTTTTACCACTACAGTTCCAACCGCGAATGCCTGTACGAACATTTTTAATTTCCCGCTCAAAGTCGCGGGAAATTTTATACCCTTGGACTCGGCCCATTGCCGCAAAATAGTTACCGTCGCTTCTCGCAATATTATAATAGCCGCAAAGCCCCACTGAATTATGGAATTTTGAACCGGTGTTAGATTGAAAAGTTTTGGCTGGCCTATAATCGCAAATACTACAAATGCCCCGCAAATCAGGATTTTATCAGCCAATGGGTCAACTATTCTGCCAAACTTGCTTGCGACATTCAGCTTCCTTGCCGCATAGCCGTCGAACATATCAGTCAGGCCGGCAACTACAAAAATCACAAAAGCAAGGTCAAGATAACCGAAGAAAGACATATCCCTGCCTTGAGGCACAAACAGAATCATCAAAAGAAAAATCACCGCCAGTACAAGTCTGCCGCCGGTCAGGATATTTGGTATTTGTTTTAGCATATTTCAAAAAGATATAGAATGTATAATAAAAAATCAAATCTTTTCTGTCAGCAGGTCGTAATCTTTAAAACCTGTAATCTTTGCTTTTACAAAACTGCCCGCAGGTTCAGTGCATTTTTTGATAAAGCACAAACTGTCAATATGAGGTGCCTGACCGTAATATCGCCCTGTTGCAGGCCCGTCAGCGGCAACTTCATCAATCAGACATTCGATTATCCGGCCTTTGAGAGCCTTATTTTTCTCAAAAACAATTTGCTGCTGTGCCAACATCAGCTTATCGACCCGCTGCTCTTTGATTTTTTGTGATATCGGACTTGGAAGCTGAGCCGCTTTTGTCCCCTCTTCCGGCCAAAACGCAAAACATCCCATCGCATCGAAACGCATCTGTTTAATGAAATCTAAAAGCTCATTAAACTGCTGCTCCGTCTCGCCGGGAAAACCAACAATGACTGTCGTCCGCAGCACAACATCCGGAATCGCTTTGCGGATTTTTTCAATTAATGCAGTGATTTTCTCTTTCGTGTCAGGCCGGTGCATCACTTTTAAAATATCAGTATTAATGTGCTGAATCGGCATATCGATGTAATGCACAACCTTTTTGCTTTGCGCGATTGCTTCAATCAACTGCTCTGAAACTCCGAAAGGATTGAGATACATCAATCTAATCCATTTCAGCTTTTCAATTTTCTCCAGCTCTTTTACTATTTTTATCAGACCCTCTTTTTCGTCCAGGTCCCTGCCCCATGTCGTGCAGTCCTGTGCAATAACCGAAATTTCCACAATACCCGAATCCGCAAGCTGCTTTGCTTCTGCAATAACAGCATCAAGCGGTTTGCTTCTGAATTTACCCTTTATAGAAGGAATCGTGCAGAAAGAGCAGTTCCTGTCGCATCCTTCTGAAATTCGCAGATACGCCCAATGCGCTGAGGTAATCAGCAGCCTGTCCGAATCAAGCTGTATTCTGCTTTCCCAGTCAGCCGGGCTTTTATATAGTTTTTCCGCTTTGCCGCTTAGAACATTTGTAATAACATTTGCAATTTCATCGCGAGCCCCAAGGCAAACAACGGCATCGATGTGAGGAAACCGTTCAAGAAGTTTTTCTCGCATCCTTTCGGATAAGCACCCTGCGACGACAACCTTTTTGATTTTTCCTTTTTTCTTTTTGCCCAGCGCATGGCTGATTGTTTCCATCGCTTCATCTACAGCCGGCTGAATAAAGCCGCAGGTGTTGATTACAACCACATCGGCGCTTTCGGTATCGTAATCTATTATAAATCCCGCTTCTGCGATAAGAGCCAGCATCTTTTCCGAATCAACCATGTTCTTCGGACAGCCCAGAGATATAAAACCGACAGATGTTTGTTTATGTTCTTTTTCAGTAATTTGATTCATTTCAATAGAATACAAAAAACCTCTTTCAGAATAAAGAACAAACCTTTTTTTATAAAATGGTTTTTTTTTGGAGTTTAAGTTTGACATCAGCCGACAAAAGTAATAAAGAAATAATAATTAACCGGTTCTTACGTAAGCTTAATCATGGACAGATTTGGGGCTAATATCAGAATTCCAGCATTATTACTCTCTATTATTGCCTTTAGTATGATTTTTTTCAGCGGCTGTGGAGAGGCATTTAACGATAAACCCGGTGAACTCGAAGCAAGGGCGACACTAAGCGACATAAGTCAAACCAGGGCCAACCCAAACGTAAATAACCCCCTTCCCGAGATGTACTTTCAGCCTCCGCAAAGAGTTAATGTATTGGATGGTGTGAAACTCTTCTATTTCACAAGGCAGCAGCCGGCAGCCCAGATGGCCGAGATTATTGCAAATCAGCTTGGTTACAAGGTAACAGCGAATGATGCTACTAATCAGCTTGTTATACATTGTGCCAATGACCAGGATGCTGACAAGGCATTGGAATTCTTAAATGCTATCGATTTGCCTCCCATTCAGGTCAACATCGACTGTATGATTGTCGAACTCTACGCTGATAAGACTTTTGACAGGGAAACAACAATAGACATACAGAATCTCTTCGGTGAAGATTTTACCTTGGGCGGTAAAGTTGACAGCAAAGGAAATCTGTTGCCCACTTTCCCAGGCGCTTCCCTTCGTGAAGCAAAACGTTCATTTTTTGGTATGCCGATAGGCTATTCGAGCGATACTGTCAACATCCTTGTCGATATGCTTGTTTCAAGAGGATATCTCAAGATTCTTATGAATCCTACTATTGAAACGGTAAACGGCAAAAAAGCAAAAATTCTTTCAAGAGACGATGTTCCTATTGAAAAAATCGTTACCCAGCAAAATGTATTGCCGTATTCCATTACCGAGTATCAGTGGGTCGAAGACTCTCTCCAGGTTACTCCGCACGTTTACGCCGATGGCTCGGTGGGCCTTAATACCGAAATAAAAATTGGTTCCAGTACAAAACCAAAAGGTGTTGTTCAGGCCTCCGTTATTACAGAACGTTCTATTATCGTCGATGAAAACCGCATTAGACCCGGCAACAGCTTGATTATTGGCGGAATCAGGAGAACTGAAAAACGCGACGTGCTTCGCGGAGCTCCATTTTTAAAGGACCTCCCGGTTGTTGGTTTACTGTTTTCAAGCCGCGATTATGAAGAGTCAGGCACAGAACTTATTTTCATTCTCACGCCCAGCATTTCTTCTGGCGGTATGGAATACGCCAAAATGCTTGAATTCGTACAAAAAAAACAAGCAGGCCCGAAATATGACCCAGGCCTGGAAAAAGCTTTAAGTGATCCGTTTGGTGACAAGGCTTACACCGAACATATCAAACAAAAAGCTTCTGAAGCCACAACAGAAAAGGCAAGAATTGAAGCCGAAGCCGCAAAAATCGTGGCAGAGGCTGAAAAAACAAAGATGGAATCCGAACATGCAACTGCGGAAGCGGAAAATGCGGTAGCACAGGCCGAAAAAGCAAAAGCCGAAGCCGCTATGGAAAAAGCACGGGCTGAAAAACTTCAAACTGAATCGGAAAAAGCAAAGGCCGAGGCCGAGAAAACCAAAGCTGAAGCTGATAACGCAAGAGCGATGGCAGAAAAGGCAAAGGCCGAAGCTGATGCCGATAAACTCGAGACAGAGAAAATTAAGGCAGAAGCCGAGGAGGCCAAAGCCAGGGCCGCAAAATCTCAGGCAGAAGCCGAACAGGCAAAAGCCGAAGCCGACAGCGTAAAATCGCAAGCGGAAAAAGCACAAGCTCAGGCTGAAAAAGCGCAAGCAGAAGCCGACAGAATGAAAGCTGAAGCGGAGAAGGTTAAGGCTCAGGCCGAACAGGCACAGGCTGAAGCTGACAAAGCAAAAGAAGAAGCTGCCAAAGCTGCACAGGAAAAAATCCAGGCATTGGAAACAACTCAGGATGCCAATCAGGCCGACCCGAACACAGACCCCAATCAGCCGAATTAAATTTTCTTAAAGGCCAAAGTGAAAGTATTTCTTTTTTCTTTGATGTACTTTCTTTCAAAATTTGTTCCCACAAGCTCATTTTCATTGGCCCCCGCAGGTCTTACAAACTCCGTTGCCTGTAATTTGTCCCTGAACCCGTCAAATACATTTTTCATCCAGCCAAAATATTCCTTGTGATCTGTTGCGATATTTATCAGACCCCCTTTTTTCAGACACCGAATCATCTGCTCCACATTTTGCGCGCTGACAAACCTTCTTTTATGATGTGACCTCTTTGGCCATGGATCGGGGAAATAAATATGAAAACAATCTACTGATTCGTCTGCGATATTGTTGGCCAGAAGTGAAGCCGCCTCGGTACGGATGAGCCGCACGTTTTCCAGCCCTTTACGTCCCATTCTGTCAACAGCATATCTATAATACTTGTTTGCCCACTCAATTCCCAAAAAATCTACTTCAGGCGAAGTAAATGCCTGATGGACGAGAAACGTACCTTTACCGCTGCCGATTTCAATATGAACAGCGTTTTTACGTCCGAAAACATTAGAAAATCTTAATATACCCTTGATGTCTTCAAAT
>MHXZ01000116.1 GCA_001825665.1 Planctomycetes bacterium GWF2_41_51
AATGAACGTGATTTTTTAAAATTTTGTTCAAAAAAGTACAAATAAAAAGTTAATAAAAAAAATTATTGTCAAAAAGGCAATTTTTAGAGGTTGCCATAATTTTTAGGAAACATAATCCTGAATGGCAAATTACGACCAGCAAATTTATAATTTTTAGCCATGTGGCCATAAAGGGTGGCTGTGCCTTTTAAGTAAGCGTAACTTATAGATGAGATACTTATAGTCCCATCTGTATAAATATATAACCAAGCATAATGTTCATTTTTGTATGGAGAAATAATATTTACCACCTGTCCACTATTTACTTGTATAGGTGTAGTGTGTAAATAATATTTTGATTGGCTTGCTGCACCATCAATATCATCATAGTCATTAATTGAAGAATGTCCCAAAGCTGCTTTGCAGGTTCCTGACCCGCTAAATGTTACTGAAAAACTGTGATAATTTATTTCATATCCCGAATTCAAGTATACAAGTGGCAATACAGCAAACCCTGGTTGACCGTCTCCGGCCTGATTATATATGGTTACTGTTGTTCCCTGTAAAAATTGGCTTGTGTCATAAATACAAGTTATTTCTTCCCACGGATTCCCAATAGCAGTTAAATAATGATAACCTATGTCTCTCGGAATATGTATCCCATCGTCAAGAATTGTTCTGGCAGGATCGGTTGTATAACCCCACATTGGCCCATCTGCCGGATCGCCGCCATCAACTAAATCCGAGGTTTGCGGCAAATAAAATCTGTCCTCAAATTCTTCCCAATTCTGAAGAAAATCAGCTAAAACTAATTCAGGATTTGCCAAATCAGTAGAATCCAAAGTTTTATTAAGAATATGTGTACGATTTCCCAAAAATGCATTATATTCTTCAGTTATTGTTCCACCTTCTACGGCTATTCCATATATTTCATTATTGGTAAATATACAATTCTTTGTTGTTAAATTTGTATTTGTTCCTGAAGTTTCTATACCGCAATAATTTTGATCGAAATTGCAATTTTCTAATTGAATTTCCCCGCCATGGCAGTCAATCCCTTTGGATTCACAATATTCAAAAATGCAATTTAAAAACTCGATATTCGTATTCAACAAATACGATCCACATGATGAAAATTTAAATAGGCAATCATGAATTGGGTTCGTAAAATCTAATTGAGATGTTTCGTTTCCATTTATTGTTAATCCAACTCCAACAAAGTCTGTAAAACAAAAAACAGAATCGTTGGTGCTTTCAATATTGCCTGTAAAATATATCCTTGGTCTCCCTGACGCAAGATAATATGAATGTAAATACATTGATGCTAACTCACCATATACAAACTTTATTTTTTCTTCCTCTGAAACACCTCCTATACAAAAAATAGACCCGTTGGTACCTGACGAGCTGTCTTCATTGCATAAATAACCATTGTACAATTCACCATAACCCATTGCTACTATTGTACCCGGTGCAATTGTAACGTCATGTCCGTTCAGGTCCAATAAGTCACAAAAATTTATATAATCTACACGTGGATGATGATATCCTATTGCTACAATATCTTCATCACAGGTTTGATAATTTGGTTGCCAAAGAACATTTTCCTGTAAATCAAATTCATCTCCCGTAAATAGATGTGTACCTTCATCTGATATTGAAAATATACTCCATTGATATGGATCATCATAATAGGCGGTTACATTTCCATGTCCTCCCTCAATTAATTCGGCACCGGCTTCCTCATCATTGTTAAGAAAATATGATCCAAGTTCTGAATGTTCATAGTCAAAAGGGAAATACTCCAAGAAGATATCTCCCTCTCCTTCTGAATCATCTAGCGGATACGTACATTGATAAAATGCATTATAGCTTTCAACTGTATAGCCTACATAATCACCCCTGCTTATTCCACATTGTGTATTTGTCATCAAATTATTCGTTATGTTGCCGGAAATAATGGCATCATAGCTCGATGATGTCAGAGCAATTCCAATACCTATATGCGAATAACCCCCAACAATTGTATTGTTTGTAAAAGCAATGTCTGCTGTTGCCAACCCGCCGAGTTCTACTAATATGCCTCCCCCATACCATATATCATTTATCAAATTATTAAGGACATTTGCTTCAAATGTTCCAGATAGGTTGCTGCATATAGCTATCGCACAATAACAATTAGATATAATGTTATGGCAAATATCGACCGTTCATGAAGTTTCAGAATGATATTGTATACCCTTTTCTGCATATTTTACGCGACAAAATTTGATAATATCACTCCTCTCGTTGATGCATATCCCAGCCCAGTCTGATGGATAAGGTGTGCCGCTTTGTATAAACTCTCCAATTTCGGAATCATATTCGCTCGTAAACGTAATATAATTATATGGTTTTCCTTTAGCTATTATAGTGCCATCAGTTAAAGCCGTAAATTCAGTATCCTGTGCCATCTTTATTACTGCGTCTGGTTCTATTTTTATACTTCCTCCATTCGTTACCAATATAGAGGAAGAAACATAATATGTTGCATCTGCATACCAGATTTCATTAGTTGTAATCATTCCATTTACTGGATGGTAATCCCATATGATTGGATAGTTTCCATTATGCAATTTAGAAAATTCAGCGCTTTCAATTAAAAAAGTTTTCCCTCCCTCTTCTTGGATTTGCTTATCGGCATCTATAAAATTTTGAAGATGCCCATCTGTATTCTGAAATATCTTCGACCTGGTAAAAATATTATTAATGCAGGTTTTGCCATTCTTCGTTGTTATGAACTCTATATCATTTTTGCTCTTTGTTTTTGATTTTAGATTTGGATAAGATTCCGAATTTATCTCTGTATATAGTTTTATTTCAGTACATTCTAAACTGAAACCTTCTGGTAATATTGGCCTTTCCTTGAAAATCACATTTTGATGAAATCCATCTGGCTCTGCCTCAAATTCTAAATCTATTCCTTTTCCAAAAGCATCTGGATAAATTAGTTTATTTTTATTGTTAGGATCTATATGGCACATAGTATCATTTATTGTTGCCAAAATTCGTTCGTTCAAACCATCACTGATTTTTATACAATTAGCTTTTAAATTCAAAATATCACTATCAACTGTGTATTTAAGGATTGAATTTGCTGTCTGTCCAATCTCAAGAGCATAATTAGACTTATCCATCACAAAGCCGTTTTCTGTTTGCCTCCACGAAGTGTCAGTGATTTGCCATTGGTTATTGGAATCTTTGTAACAGATGCCGCATCCTTTTTCGATAACCTTTGATTTTACTTCAACAAGATTTACTTCGTTGGTGATGGGGTTTTTCTTTTCGATTTGCTTGGTAATTTCCCAGATTCGTGTATTTTTATCACGCTGATTTTCCAATTCTTTCCATCTGGGCCTGTTTGGTGAAAGAACTGTATTGCTGTCAGGTAAAGATGCTTTAGCGAAAGTAAGCAGATATGCAGAATAGCAGATTAAGCTTAAAATGATTAAAGGAATAATAAATTTTACAATGATTTTCCCTGTCCTCAAAATTATCTTCGCCACTCTAATCCTTTAAAAAATACCAAAACACTCTCCTGCGATTTTTGTCCTTTTGGATACTTTATCGTATTATATCTTTATTTCAAGATATTGTCAAGGAAATAACACTATATTATGGCAGTCTTTTCGGTTTATATAAGTCTTTTTTTAATAAAATCTTACGTTTTTTAAAATCACAAATCTCTCATAAGTTACACCACAATTCTGCCGATACATAATTATATATTATACTTTAACAAGGGTTGTTATGAGCAATGCAGCTATAATCGAAAATGTAAAAGAACAAACGGGAATCAAACAATTGCTTGCCGAAGCGGTAAAAGCAGGCGCAAGTGATTTACATATTAATGCCGGTATGGCTCCGGTGCTTAGAATCAATACGGAACTTGTACTGATGAAGCACGAACCGGTAACTCCGCAGCAGGCTTCAAATATGGTAGTTGATATGGTTGGGGCCGAAAGGTTCAAAATTTTCGAGAGCAAACGGGATTATGATTTTTCCACATATATCGATAGCGGCCATAGGTTCAGAGTCAACGCGCATTATCAAAAAGAAACCGCTGCCATTTCATTTAGGCTGATTCCAAACCAGATACCCGATATTGATAAAATCAATCTGCCAAAGTGCATAGCGGAATTAACAAAACTGCCTAGAGGGCTTGTGCTTGTAACCGGACATACCGGAAGCGGCAAAAGTACTACACTTGCTGCAATGATAGGTTTGATTAACAGGACGACTTCCAAGAGAATCATCACTCTCGAAGACCCCGTTGAATATGCTTTCGAGAATGATAAATCGATGATTGAACAGCGAGAGATTGGTTCGGATTGTCCAAATTTCGAATCGGGACTTAAACACGCATTAAGACAGGATCCGGAAGTGATTCTTGTCGGCGAAATGCGCGACCTTGAGACCACAAGCGCAACCATAACCGCCGCTGAAACCGGTCATTTGGTTTTCAGCACGCTGCATACGATAAACGCTTCGCAGACGATAGAACGCGCAATAGATATCTACCCGGCAGGTCAGCAGAATCAAATTCGTGCAATGCTATCAAACACTTTGCAGGCGGTTATTTCCCAGACGCTTTTCAAAAGAATCGATAAACCCGGAATGGTGCCGGGCATTGAAATAATGCTGTGCAATCCCGCTATCCGAAATTGCATCAGAGAAAATCGAATTCACGAAATTCCAAACATCATAACAACATCACGAAAACTCGGAATGCAGGAAATGGATATGAGCATCGCCGAACTGTTTTTCAATGGAATGATAGACAGGGAAGATGCACTAAGCAGTTCAACCAATCCGCAGCGGATGGAAAAAACGCTTGTACCCGAAAATCGTGATAACTTTTTGAAGTTTTTACAGGGTTAAATATTGTTGCACAGATAACCGCCGTCAATCGGCAGCGTAACACCTGTAACAAAATTCGCAGCTTCCGAAGCAAGGAAAATCGTCGCGCCTGTCAGATATTCCGGCAATCCAAAACCGTCCATCGGCGTTCTTGCAAGAACATCTTTGCCCCTTTGTGTCGGAGTGCCGTCATCATTTAACAAAAGTTTTCTGTTCTGGTCGGCAATGAAAAATCCGGGAGCTATTGCATTAACCCTGATTCCATACGGAGCTAATTCTTTTGCGTGCCCCATAGTCTGATTCATTACAGCGGCTTTTGCTGAAGAGTATGCCCAGATTCCTGAAAGTGGATTATAGCCTGCCATCGATGCAATGTTGATAATGCTGCCTTTGATTTTGTTGTCAATCCAGTATTTTGCAATGTGCTTGGTCGGAAGGATACAGCCTGCAAGAAGATTTAATTTCAAAACGAAATCAAAGTCTTCAGCTTTGACATCGACAAGAGGGCCTTTGCCACGGTTGCCGCCTGCGCCGTTTAAGAGAATCTCAACTGAGCCGAAAATCCTCACAGATTTTTCGAGGGCCTGCACAATTGAATTTTCGTCCATCAGGTTGACTTCGACAGTGGAAACTTTGGAACTGTCGCCGCAGGATTTGGCGATTATTTCCGATTTTGCCTTTAAGTTCGCAGGGTTGATATCCCAGAGAATAATATTTGCGCCCGCAGAGGCGAAACCTTCGGCAATTGCGCTGCAAAGCGTGCCGCCGCCGCCGGTTATGATTGCTGTTTTGCCTTTAAGTCCATACTTATCATCAAGATACGACATTTTTTTTAACTCCTGTAATTGTTAATAAAGATAGAATATTAAACTTTTTATTGGTTAAAAATGCAATACAAATTTTGTGGAAATGGTACTTTTTTTGTACCAATTTATAAATGCAAGGTTAAGTGACTTGTTTCACATTGCGGCAATCGTGAATCGTGATAAAATGACGATAGCCGAAGAACGATGACGTAACGAGCATCGTTTTAATCCCGTAGGGGCAACCGCAACCGTATAACGAAAGGAAAACTATGTTCGTGCTTCATATAAATGTCAAAGTCAAACACCAGTTCATTGAAGAGTTTAAACAGATATGCGTTGAAAATGCAAAGAACAGCGTTAAAGAGCCGCTGATAAAAAGATTCGATGTTCTTCAGCAATCGGACGACCCGACGAGATTTGTTCTTGTCGAGGCATACACCGATGAAAGCGGAGTAGAGCAGCACAAGAAAACAGCCCATTATAATAACTGGCGAAAAGAGGCCGAGCGAATGGTTGATGGGGAAAGAATTAGAACAAAGTTCGAGCCGGTCTGGCCTGAAAATTACTAATTGTAAAAAGAATTGCTATGCGGTGATAGCAAGCCATACTGCAAGCCAAAAAGGAATCGTAATAATACAGGCGATATACGACAATAATAAAATTGAGCCGAGTTGCTGTTCTTTCCCACCGTAATGCTTCACCTGTAAAATCAATGCCGTCGCTGGCGATGAAGATGACTGAAGAACAAGCAGATTGCAAAGAAGCGGATAATTTTTGTATAAGCCCGTAATCAGGAGAATCAAAATTGTTACAACCGGGACGAGAACAAGTCTGACAGCAAGGACTTTCACTACATCGGCGACATAAGATTTGATACTGAATGAAATACTTCCGAGCACTGCACCGAGAACAAAAGTCGCGACTGGAACTGCGGCCGTGCCAAGCAGGTCGGCTGAATTGATTACTACGGCTGGGATAAAAGGTTTCAATTTCAGAAGGACAATTAATATCGCGGCAATGTTGGCGATAAACGGCGGAGTGAAGAGGCCTTCAATTGTTGGTTTTTCACCGGGAAGCGAACTGACGAGATATTTGCCCAGCGACCACAGCAGCGGACTTATACCGAGCAGGTAAAGAAAAGTGTACATCGCGTATTCATCGAATTGATGAGGATAGAGAAATTTGACCAGCGGCAGGATTAAATAGCCTGCGTTCTGGAGCGCGGCAGGGGCGAAGAGATATTTTTTTTCTCTAATGTTCGGCCAAAACAAAATCGCGGCGAATAAAAGACCGATGCCGACCATCAGCACCGCCGACAAAGGAATAATCGGCCAGATTTTAAGTTTGGACGGTTCAAAATTTATTATGATGTTTGTAAATATCAGGCACGGCAGCAGGACGCGTACTCCGAGTGCGGAAATGGCTTTTAACTCTTCCTGCGTCAGGATATTTCTTCTTATAAGAATCCCGGCCGCCAACGCTATCAGTAGAATCTGAAAGACAGCTTGAAACGTAGTACCGAACGAACTTGTAAAAATACTTATCATTGAAAAAAACCTTTAAAGTGCTATATTCTCATCATAATTACTTTTTTACAAGGATAAATTTATGGCATCTGACATTATTAAAAAATACGCAAATGTGCTGGTCAACTATTCGCTGGGACTAAAGAAGGGCGACAGACTGCTGATGGTATCGACCTACCAGGCGGAAGAACTGCTCAAGGAAGTTTATGCTCAGGCTTTGCAGGCCGGAGCGTATCCGGAGTTTAAAGTCGCACTTAACGGCACCGAAAAAACATTTTACGATAACGCATCGGATAATCAGCTCGAATATATTTCGCCGCTTACAAAATATGTATATGAAAATTACGATGCTCTGCTGAATGTTATTGCGCCGTTTAATGTGAAGGAATTGCAGAATACACCGGCCGAGAAAAAGCAGAAGAGCAGCGCAGCAAGGGCGGAGTTGAATAAGATTTTTATGAAGCGTGCCGCCGCAGATGAACTGAGATGGACTCTGTGCGTTTATCCGACGAATGCTGAGGCGCAGGAATGCGGAATGAGCCAAAGCGAATATGCAGAATATGTTTATAACTGCTGCTATCTATATGAGAACGACCCCATCGATTGCTGGAATAAGCTGGAGCAGAATCAGCAGAAAATTGTCGATTTGCTCAACAGCAGAAAAGAGGTGCATTTTAAAGGAAGCAATATCGATGTGAAATTCAGAACGGATGGCAGAAAATGGATTAATTCATCAGGCAAAAATAATATGCCCAGCGGCGAAGTATTTACCGGCCCGGTCGAAGATTCCGTTAACGGGTTTGTACGTTTTTCATATCCCGGAATTTATATGGGACAGGAAATTGAAGATATATCGCTTGAAATAAAAAACGGCGAAGTTGTCAAAGGTACCGCTGCGAAGGGGCAGGAACTTTTGAATAAAATTTTGGATGTGCCCGGCGCCAGAAGATTCGGCGAAACAGCTATAGGCAATAATGAACGAGTGAATAGATTTACAAAAAATATGCTTTTCGACGAAAAGATGGGCGGCACGATTCACATGGCACTTGGCGCAGCGTATCCCGAAACAGGCGCGACAAACGAATCGGCAATCCACTGGGATTTACTTGCGGATATGAACGACGGTGAAATCACCGCCGACGGTGAGACAATCTACAAAAATGGTAAATTTATAATATGAGTCAACCGCAATTGTTTAGCCCCGTCATCTTAGGTTTGCCGGTAGGCAAAGCTGATGACGGGGTTTCGTCATGCCGCCCAATCAGCGACATCGATTGAACCAGTTAATATTGAAATGTTAGTTGATTGGCTTGACGATCTTTGGCAGACCGATGAAGAAATTAGAAACTCAATGACCGAGCAGGAGTTTTTGGAATTCCGAAATTCGTGTATTATTCGTGTTAATTCGCGGTTAAAAAAATCCTCCATCGAGGTAGCTACAATACCAGCAATTGTCCCCCCCTAACCGCTAGAAAAAGTGCTCACTTTTGACATACTTTTTTTCGCTTTTTAGCTACTATTTTTTGCTTTTCAATGGCATTTCCGTTCGATTTATCGAAGCATTTAGGTCACAAAATTGCACAATCGCGCACAAATCGTAAATTTCGCGCAAGATAAAACTTGCGCGATTTTTGTGTTTTAAAACCGGTTTTAAATTGCCGGTTTAAACGGCAGTTTCGCTGGTTTGCATATTTTTTAATGCTATCGAAAGGCCGGGAGCGATTGAGCCGATACGGGTCATTTCATAAGTGCTTAAAGGCTGCTCTGATGAACGATAAACAACCAACATACCAAGCGCCGAACCTGCTCTGTTTAGCCCCACTGCGGCTAATGACAGTTTTTTCAAAACCGCAGGACCGGCGAAGAAACCCATTTCGCATAACTGGTCTGCTGTGCAGATTTTGCTCGTCTGGCAAACCAATTGAATCAATCTTGCTGATAAATATGGGCTGATTAGCGAAGGAATATCTTCGAGTGCGGCATCTGTTGAGTAAAAATGTATCTGCGGCTGAGTGCCATTGAGCAAAACAACAGCAGCGTTTGTATCATCAAGATTATTGGTGAAATATTCGCCAACGGCTTTTGCCAGATGGTCGGATGTTGTTATACCGAGAATACTCTCATAAAAATCGGCAGCAAATTGAAAACTTTTCAAATGACTAATGAAATCGGAATGTGCCGACAGAATATCATTGCAAAGAATGTCAATCTGCTTTTTTTGAGACTTTCTTACCTGGCTGAGTTTTCGGACAAGCTGACGTAACCGGATATTTCTTTCTTCCTTCAAAGCTGAGGACTCCTAAAAAAACGTAATAATCAACATTAATGTTTTCGGTAGATTCAGGGAGTGGTTTAACTACGAAATTTCGTCCTATAAAAGCAGAATTTGACTGTTATAGAATGCTATAAGTCAGTTGCTGATCTTTAAAAAGACTAAGCGGGCAAGATTATTGGGACTTGCCGGTACGCGGCAGTCGGATTGTTACGATTGTCCCTTTTTCAATTTCGCTTTCGAGCGATATAGTGCAGTTGTTATTTCTGAGAAGGCTCGATGCCAGAGCAAGACCCATACCGCGTTGTCTGCCTGCGGGTTTATCGGAATAGAACGGCTCGGCGGCTTTTTGGGTTGTTTCTTCGCTCATGCCGCAGCCTTGGTCCTGTATGCGGATTTGGACGAATTGAGAATTGAGTTCGCTGCCGGAAATAATTACCGGGCCGTTGCCGCTTTCGTAGGATTCGAGGGCATTATAAATAATTTGTGAAATCGCTTCGGCAATCTGTTCGGCGTCGACTTCAATATCGCTGAGATTCTCAATCGTGCTGTCAATGGTAATATCAACCGGTTCATTCAGATAACGAGCGTTCACTTTTTCAATGCAATTATTAACCATTATAAACGGTGAAACAGTCCTGATTTGCGGTTTGGCAGGTCTGGCATAACTCATAAGCTGGCCGACAATTTCATAGGCCTGGCCCGTTTTTTCAGTTATCTGGTTGAGCATAAGCAGTTTTGTTTCATCTGTTTCGTTTTGTTTGAGAATCTGTGCTCTGCCGGAGATGACGGTTAAAGGATTATTAAGTTCGTGGGCGGCGCCGGAAGCTATTTCGGCGATAATTTCGCGCATCTCCTGCGGCACTATAATGGTTTTAGCCTCCGATTGCGAAGGCGAAAACGCGGGTTCAGTTTGTTTTTCAATTACCTGCGGCGGGACATAAGCAGTTGCATCGTCCAATAATGCCTGAGCGATGGAAAGATTATATTCTTCAGCTAATTTTGCTGAAAGAATTTGTGCGACGAGTGAGGCAATCGATGAAATATCCAAATCGGTTTTGGATTGGATGAAAAGTTCGCCGACCTCGTCTAACTTGGATTGTTTAGCGTCAGGTGATAAATTTATTTCATGCGAATTATTAAAAACCAGAAATTCGGTAGTACCGCCTGAAACCGTTACCGCTTCTTTTTTGGAATCGATATATATGCAGACTTTTTCAGCGTTGAAATTTTTCGATATCAGGTTGCAGATAATTCCTGCCGCTTCAATTGCTGAATAAGCGGGTTTAACCGCCTGCCAGGCCGAAGATTGGAAATCCGCGTAATTCTGTGCTGCGGGTTTTTCGAGAAGTGAAACAAGAGCCTGCCTGAATACAGTATCTCTCTGTTTTTCCTGTGAGATACTCAATTCTGCGATGAAATTCCTAACTTTATCTTTTATCTCGCTTACATCTTTTTCATTTAACGATGGAATTGATGAAGTGCTGCCATTGTTGATATTTTTTACGAGCATATCGGCAAAGCGAACTGTCAAAATGATTTCGATATTTGCAAGATTTTCGAGTTTGTTTACTGCCGGAACGCAGTAGAGCCATGCGGAATCGGCAACCGCCTGTGGCAATAGCCATTTTTGGGCAAGCTGTCGCGAAATAATGTTGTGGGTTACGCCGAGATTTTCTTTTTCCAATCGAAGCAGTGCGGAACTGTCACCATTTGCTTCTTCAAGCAATCTGGAAAGACTTTTTGGATAAAGTTCGGCCAACGCCAACAAACCGATGTCTGCGAAAAGGCCGGCGAGAAAAGACAGGCTCTCATTTGCCTTGCGAGTTTTCTCGGCAATAAGTCTGGCGGCAAAAGCACGAGCTGCGGAATTTTTGTTCAACTCGGCAATTGGAATCTGAGAATGAAGGTTATTGACATCGAAAGTTTTGAGGCCAATAAATGCTTTTAGAATATTCTGGGTGGAAATTTTGCCGATGTGATGGTCGAAGTTCAAATTATCGAACGAAAATTCGATTTTGTGCTGCCTGCAAAGATTGAGCATTGCAATAGCGACCGAAGGATCCGATTTGGCAATGTTCGACAAGGCAGGTCTGTATTCGGTTACAGATTTTATGCAGCGGATAACGCTGTCCGGATGGACAGCAGGAAAATCGAGCTGATATAAAGCAAACGCCGCATTACGTGCGGAAACATTTGATAAGGTACTTGTCATTACTATCTTCTTCCATGCAAAACAGCGTGGGCTAAAGCCCATCCTACATTAAATTTAAGCCTGGAGAGAAACCGCAATCCTGTCAATAAGGTCAGTAATATTGAAAGGTTTTTTAACAAAGGCTTCTGCGCCGGCTTTCAGCAGGTCGTCAATTTCAGTCTGATTGATAACGCCGCTGATAATGATAATTCTTGTGTTCGCGAATTCCGGGTCCTGCTTGATTGTTTTGCAGACAATGTTGCCGTTGACGTCGGGCAGCATATAGTCAAGCAAAATAAGGTCAGGTCTGAACTTCTGCGTCATAATACCGGCATCGTAACCTGTCGAGGCGGTTCTGACTTCGAACCTGCCATCTCTTGCCAGTACATCTGTCATAAGCTCGACAATCTCAGCGTCATCATCAACAATCAGCAGACGTTTTCTCCCGGTTTGGATAGTTAATAAAGGAATATTGTTTTCCTTCATGAACTTCATGAGACTGTCTCGCGGTATTTTGCGAAACTTCGAGCCTGGAATGCGAAAACCGCGCAATCTTCCTGAGTCGAAACATCTGATAATGGTTTGTTGGCTGAGGTTGCAAAGTTCCGCAGCTTCACCGGTGGTGTACAGTTCTTTTGTATCCATACTTTTTTGATCCTCCCTCAAAGAATATCCATATTCAATTTACATCCTAAGTTGCCTTTTCTGCCCAATTTAACTGGATGATTTTATTTGTCAAGATTAAAATAAAAAATGTAATTATATATCGTTAAATTCTTTTGGAGTCTGTCGAAATTGATTTTTATTTACATCTTTATATTTTGAGAATTGATTGTATTATTTATCTTTACTTATGTTCTCACAAGAGTTTAAAAGAAATCACGAATCTGGCTATCAAATCAGTTGAGAAAAAGCAGGCGTTAAGTTAAACTTGCAGAATAATTGATTTTTCAGCATTTTGATAAAGTTTAATACTAATGAAATATAATGGTTATCTGTTAATTCTGGCAGTCTTTTCAGTACTGCCAATAGCAGGATGCATCCAGGGGCAGGCAACTGTATCGCTTAATCCCGATGGTTCTGGTAAGTTGTTTCTGGAGATGGTGATCAATACAACCGATGCAAAAGGGCAGGAGGATGTCCTGAATCAAGTTAAAAAATCACTGCTTATGTCTGAAGGAATCGACGCGTGGAAAAATGTAAGCTGGCGGTTTTTGAATAACGGTAAATTTTATTTCAAAGGCGAGTCGTACTTTCGGACAATCAATGATGTCGCACTTCAACTCGGAAATTTCGAGAGCAATCTTAAAATCTATTATATTGAGGACGAGAATAAACCGAGCATAGTTGAATTGGAGTCTCTCAAATCCCAGCAGGCAACTGAATTTGGTGAAGCAAGGAAAAACTCCGCGATTCGTTATGACCTATTCTCGCCGGATATGGAAAAAATGCTGAGGGATTTTCGACTGGATGTGATTCTTGTGCTTCCTTCAAATGCGGCAGCGCTTAATCAGTTTCAAAAGATAGATGAGCGGACGGTTCATTTTCTTATAGAAGGAAAAAGGATGACATATCTGCTCGATTATGTCAGAGAAAAAAAACTGTATGATATACCGGAAAGATGGAATTATAATCGTATTGATTTTTTTAATAATTATCTGCTGCCAACATATCTCGACAGCCGAGGCCCGTTAAGATTGTATCTGGCAGATGACGGTGAATATCTTTTTGATTATGAAAAAGAAAAGGAAGTTGCGAAAAAGGGAATTATACAAATTTTAGACAAACTTGATAGCGAGACGATAAAATCGAAAATTAAACAGAAAAAAAATGAGGAAGTGCCGGCTGAATTAATGGAGCCGGATATCATAGACAGCAGCATCAGCGAGCAATTTCATAGCGGTTTGACGCTTGAATCAAATGGGGAGTTCGGTCAGGCAATTGATATTTATACCGAAATAATAGAAGCCAATGAAACAGAAGTGAAATACCTTGCGCAGGCTTATTATAGGGCAGGTATTTGCTATTTTGAAATGGGCGATAACGAAAAAGCGATTGAGCTGTTTAATTTTGTAATCAACCGATTTCCATCGGAACGAGTTGCCGCAGTTCGTTCATCAAATATGATACGGGATATTCGCAGCGGAACCGCTATTCGCAAGGCTGATAAACTGGTTAAGGTTCCGACAATTATATCTTCATCACCAGAGATTTACATCGATGATGTAAACTTTGCAATTGAGAATATTACAATAAAATTCAGCCAGGAGATGGATACTTCGATGTGGTTTTATTCTTCTTTTGTGCCAGGCAAACTGCCTGCTGTAACAGCTGAGCCATATTTTGATTCGTCCGGGAGGTATTGGACTTTGCCAGTAAAACTCGAACCTTATGAAATTTACGCGATAGCTTTTAATTGCGGTGATGCGGTGAAAACAAGTGAAGAATTAAAACCCGGTTTCCGAAGTCAAACGGGAGAACTGTGTAAACCTTTTATACTTGTTTTTGCAACGGCTGATGTAGATAATGTGCCGACTGAAATTGATGAAGATTTGATAATAAAGGCGGATGAAATTAATTCAAATCAGAATGATTTTGACAGAGCCAATACCCCGAAATCGGTGTTAAAAACTCGCCAACCGGAGAAATAAAACCGCGCAAGAGAGAACTTGCGCAAGAGAGAAAAATAAAAAAATTTTTCTTGTTATCACTTCAAGACTTATCAGAAATTTTTCGAATATTTATTTTGAATACCGTGCAAATGCGCGCAAGGTTTGCCTAATTATGGAAAGACAAAAAAGCGCAAGGGAATTTTAATGAAAAATGACAAAAAAAGATAACGTATAATATTTTTCGGATGCGCCAGATAACTGGCAAGGAGTAGCGAATGCAAGAGTCGTACAGTGAAAGGTTAGCGACCTAC
>MHXZ01000117.1 GCA_001825665.1 Planctomycetes bacterium GWF2_41_51
CTCATAAGACTGTATAAAGGATAACTGTTATAATACAAGGGAAGAAATAATTGTCGTTGGAAGGAAATTATAGTTGACGCCAGACACTCTCGCAACCTTCGCATAATAAAGGCTTAAATCCGACTTCTAAAATTTCAATTGCGAGACCTTGCGAGTCCTCGCGGCTGTATGCTGCAGCGCCTGGTGCAGCGCGCTTTTTTCGGCGCTGCAGTGTTGGGATTTTGTGATATCAAATTACTCCTGCTGATGCTGATTTATCCAGCCAGCAAGCATTGTTAACCTCATTGTCCAAGGACGAAGTTTCATATAAATTTTTATCTAATTAAAGTATTTAATATGATTACTGAAATCAGAAACATTATGCTGTTTTCCTTTTGATTAAAAAAGGTTCGATCCAGATGCGTTTTTTGACTTCTTTTCCAGCAATTAAGTCATCTAAACAAGAAACGGCCATAGCACCCTGCTCTTTTATTCTAATGTCTACTGTCGTAATATCTAAGTTTGAATGTTCACCTAATAAATTACCGTATCCAGCTAGTGCAATCTCTTGAGGAATTCTTTTGTTAGTGGTTCGTAGATATTGTAAAGCACCTATAGCATGCAGATCGTCAAAGCAAAAAATGGCATTAAGTTCTGGTTTTTTTTTCAATAAGCCACAACATACCGAGGTAGCCGGATCAATACCATATTCACATGGTTCATAAGCATCAATTGGAAATTCAAGTTTAATTTCATCAAATATGCTACAGATAAAGTCTTTGTGAATCTTGGATTCAGAAAGCGGCTTACCGATATATCCCACTTTTGTGTGACCTATTTGTATCAAATGGTTTAAAATTAAAAACATCGATTGTCTTGGATTGCATTCTATCCTTATTGTATTGGGACCCAATGCGGTTGTGTCATGAGTATGACCTACAAAAACTATAGGGATATTCCTTTTTTCCAGCTGGAATATTTCTTCTTGGGTTAAACATTCTGGCAATGTGATAATTCCGTTGAAATCAGCCAATTCAATAAAATCAGAAAACATTGCATCTTTGGTTGAACGTTCTGCCATCGGATTTCTAACTATGATTTCTAGGCGGAATTTAAGATTTTGCGACTTACTTTGTATTCCCTGTAGCAACAAAGAAAGGTAGGGATATGTGATTGGAGATGTATTATCGTATACAAAAATATATTTAGGTTTAATACGAATATTTGCACCTATACGCACAAATGTGCCCTGACTTTTTCGACCCTCAATCAGCCCTTGAGACGCTAGTTCTTGAAGGGCACGACGTACAGTTACCCTGCTTACCTTATATAATTTTGTTAATTCCGCTTCCGTAGGAAGTTTGCTTCCTGAAGCATAAATGCCTGACACAATTGGATTGCGAAGAATTTGATAAAGCTGGCGGTGAATAGGCTCCTTGTGAAGGCTTTGAGAATTTGCGAGTTGAACTTTATTCGTTGCATTTTTCATTATTATTAAACTTACTTATATAAGTCCATTCAGATTAAAGAAAGCCATTTTCTATCAGTAGATCGCATATAATTCCCAATACATTTTTATTGACGGGCTTTAAAAACAACTCACCTACAGGTTATAATCTATGCCCCAGATCAATTCCTTCTGTCCTTCCTACAATCAAGCTTGTGTATTTTAAAACATTTAATATTTTTTAATCTTTTTAGGTTGCTTCTTTCAAGATACTGGTGTGCATTATGCAAAAAACTTCTTGAATCATAATCAAAGTATTTGTTTTCACCAATAAATATTAAATTTTGAATTTCTTTAACTGCAACTTTAAATTTGCAACCTTTAGCCTTTCACATTCAATCAAACAACGCCAGATTAAATCTAAGACGTTTTTAATTCATCTTAAAATGAGGCTCTCATTCTATCACAATAATATCGAACATTATCCCATTTGGCATCAGGTGGAATTCTATGATCAGGACAAGGAATATAACCGCAAAGTTCTACTAAAGGCTTTAAACGTTCTATCTCCGCATCAATAGCAGAATAATCTTTTGAAAAAACAGTTTTATCCACCCCACCAACACCACGCAATTGGCGACCGTATTTTTCTCGCCATGGCTTTATACTGGCATTCCATGTACCGACTTCTATTGGGAACATTGTATTAATGCCATTATCGAACCAAGTAGGAATCAAAGAATCTATTAGACCATCACAATCAAGAGAAATAATTTCTATACTATACATTTTGACAAGCTCTGTTATTCGTTTATAATATGGTCCAACTTTTTCTTTAAAAACAGCGGGTATAACTAAAGGACCATTTTTGAAACAAATATCCTCCCAAAAATGAACAAAATCAAATTTAGTTCCCAATAAAAGTACTTCTTCAATACATCGATAACAAAGTTTTCCTACAGTATCAATGATCTCATCATAAAGTTTTTCATCGTCCATGTACAAATAACTAATGCCTTCAACTCCAAGCCAATTTCTGATTTGTCCGAACAAACTTCCACAATAAAGCCCCAACGGATTTTCTCTATTTTGGTTTTTTAAAAAGTTCAATCCTTTTTCAAAAGATATAAATTCTTTTCCTGTATTTACCAAACTGTTATATATACGATCTTTAGAAAATTGAAGTTTTGGCAAATAATGTTCTTCCCAACTTTTTCGATTTTTAAGTAAGTGGTCGAATTCAGCAGGAATAGAACCTGCACCATCTTTTTCCAACTCTATTACACCATCAGAGTTTAAAACTTTGCGAGAACCATCCGAATATTCTTCAATAACTTTTCTTTCAAAAATAGGGAACAAACCACTAGCAGGAGAAAAACAATTATACCAATTGAAATCAAAACCAATTTTTTCAGTAATTGTTTTATCAGAGGGTGTTCCATCCGCCCAATTAGCCGCTTCTTCATTACTAATGTATCCCTGGCTACACCATTTCTGCAGCGTTTCTCTCCAAAAACCAAAATGAACTATTGGCAAACGATCATATTTTTCATAATTTAAAACTGCTAAAGCTCGTTCCCTGTTTGTCATGTTTTCTTTCCATTAATATTTAAGGTTTAATTGCGATACTGATCATGCCTTTGGTCGCTGACGATGCATGTGTAACAGCAGTGTTGCCATAACCTCCTGCTGAACCCTTAACACCTGTAACCACTCCAATAGCACCGCCGTTGCCCGAATCACGTGTATTATCGATTCGTTCGGTAAGACTCGTTAGATTTGCATTTGTCCAACTCGTAAAATTTGCCGTTCCTATCGCATCTGGAAGACTACCGGTAACGGCTGCTATGACAAGAGTATTTGGAACTGTGGTCGTCGCTCCTGGAATAGAGCCAGTTGTATCTGATGTGCTCTCAACATTACCCGCTGTAACGTCCCAAGGATTGCCGGAAGTTGCAGCGCCACGAATGGCAATCATTCTACCAATCTGATGGTCGCCTGAATCGGATGTAGTTGGTGCACCTTGAGTACCATTATATCTTGACCAAAAAACAGTAAGCATAGTACCAGTGGTTCCTTGCGGAGAATTTGCGACTTGCGTCCATGTTCCACCATTTTGATTTGCAATTGAGATAGCCTGATTATTCGTCTCGATGAACAGAAGCAAGATATCATTTGCTGCAATACCAGCCGGAAGTGCAGGCGTTATTGCGGTTGTATTGGATGTGATGGTGCCAGAGGCAACAAATGTTGGAGGATTAGGCCGCGTTGTAAAACCCCAGACGGTGCCTTTTGTTGTGCCGCTAGTGCCAACTTCATCAATTCGCCAATAATAGGTGGTCTTTCCATTCAAAGTGCCTGGAGCATAAGTAGTACTTGTCTGGTTAACTTTAAATTCCACAGATACACGGGTTGCATTCGCTACATTTGCTTGATTAGTACCAAAGTAAACATCATGGGAAGCAGCACCGCCGCAGGCAGTCCAACTTAAGGTTGGAGTAGTACTTATACCTGTCGCACTATCAGTAATGCCAAATGAAAATGAACCTATGTTCGTAACCACTGTGATTCTTGGATCGAACTGATTACTAGATAAGTCAGAAGAAAAGAATTGACATTGATAAGCCCCGAAAGAAGGTGTAGGGCTAAATATTAAATCACCATTACTGTCTGTCAATCTTGTTACCATCGGCAGATAAGTGTTCCCCGAATTGATATCTTCTATTAACATCGATTTAACGTCCCATGTATGTGTTGAGTTGCTGGCAGCACTCTGATAATGAACATTACCAATTTTCGTATATAAGTTTGGATCATCCGTGGCGTTGCCATTGGTAAGGCTCACTGTTCCTGTATCATAGTTATGATGCATCAATTGAAAATATGCACCATTATAACCCGTATTTCCAGCTTGTGTATATTCGGTTGTCATTCCTAAAGTGGCACTAGTAATAGTAACACCCGGCGTCTTTAAGGCATCGGGAATTCTGAAATACGTTTGTGCCACACTTTGCCAGCCAAGAGCATTCCAACCCATTCTTAGACTACTACTAACGGTATTAAGAGTATAATCATTTACTATTGTAAATCCATCATCACCTATGGCTGGATTAGGATTTGTTGCTGGGCCTGGAAGCCCTGAAGTAGGAGGATTAAAATTCCATATATCATTCTCACACACACGCAACCAACCCATATTACAGATTGAATTTGCTTCCACAGATGCCCGATAATTATTTAAATCCTGAAATGCTGATTGCCAGGCAGGCCAATATGTCCATGTTCGTCCATTACCATCATAATTCGACCATGCCGCTTGTGCAGCAAGTGTCTTTTCAGCATTTGTCAGACCTTTTTCCAAAAAACTTACCAAGCGTACGGCCGTGGAATTTCCCTGAGCTGC
Source organism: Planctomycetes bacterium GWF2_41_51 (assembly GCA_001825665.1). Classification (GTDB taxonomy): domain Bacteria; phylum Planctomycetota; class Phycisphaerae; order Sedimentisphaerales; family UBA12454; genus UBA12454. The sequence continues at coordinate 4,830 of MHXZ01000117.1, forward strand.
TGTTTGAGCATTCATCATTAACGTTCTTCCTGTTTTCATTACACTTGGACTAAAAATATCAGGGGCTTTGACAAACCAGGTTCCGTAAGCAGGTTCTATAGTCGTAGATTCTGAAACAGTTTTCCAATGGTCAAAATATGCACGTACAGCAGATTCTGCTGGTCCAAATGCCTCGTAAAACTCATCTAATATCGAATCAACTTCACTATCAGGATCAGCAATATCAGCACCAACATGCGTCTGTACTCGCGCCAGCATATACAGGTTTGGACTTTGGGTGCTCCATTGACCGGTCAGCGAGTCAAACGTAGCTGCCAACATATTGCGTTTTAGAGCGTATATAAAATCGTTTCCAAATCGATCTGCAAAGTAAATGGGAAAGTTATGACCATCCAGAAAATAATTAGGCCTTAAAAATACTACAGCACCGCTATTAGCCCATTTACTCCATGAATTACGGAACAATTCGCTTTTTGCATCCGTCCATGGAAAACAAAAATTAGGCACACATCCTATTGTTACTCTGTCATTCAAATTCGCTCCACAAAGAGGTCCGTTTGAATAATTCATATAAGCAAATGCAAAAAGATTGGCATCAGGATATCCATTGTCTGCCGCCTTTTGCTGCACAGCCAAGATGTACTTGGCCAGTCTGGTGCCCATAGAACCAAGATTGTTATACCAATATTCGTTACCGCCACTAGCATTATTGAAGGCTGTTGCGGCATATGTCAACCTTTGCGCCCAAGGTATAGTCAAATCAGGATCCTGTACATCCATCGCCATGCAGTTCGAACAAGTACATTTTGTAGCTGTATCGTTTTCTGCACAATTAATATATCCTGATGCGCCAGCATCTATCCAATTATCTACAATTTGCTGATGCAAATTAGTGTTTGACAAACACATCGAAACCAAATCATCTCGTCCGCCTACATAATACGGATCAGATACGCGTTGGCCGCTCGGAGTATATGGCAGCAAATTAAAATACTCCGGATGAGTCGAATTGTATGTGTCCCACCAATCAGAAAAAGCATGACTATACTCTAAGTTAATACTTCGGCAAAATCCCTGGCGACGCATCCACAATGATTGCTCATTCAAGAAATCTTCCAAAGCATCCTCAGTTGCCCAGCCGACGAGAGGCTGCCCTATCGCATTCCAATTCCAAATGTTGTAGTCATGCAAACGTGTATGTTTAAGGACAGGCTTTCCAGTAATGTTAATACTATTGACCTCGATGGCTGCGACTGTTGGAATAATTTCTCCTAAAGGCCCCGGCCAAAGCCATTTCACATTCATTTCCTGTTCCAGGAATCTGTAAACAGCCAACATTGTTCCAATGCGAGTGTAATTTGCTTGCAAGCAGCCCAGCGGATTACCACTGCTGTCATGACCAGCAAAAAATAAATTTGGGCCCACATTTCTGACCAAATAACCATTATCTTCAAGAGAATTGCCATCTATCCCAACTTCAGCAGCGGCATTGCAAGCACCAACATATATTAAACCATAAAAGTTATCAGGCTCATTAGCTTCTTTATATATCTCTAAAGTAACGCCAGTTGCTTTCATTATATGGTACTGCAACTCATCTGCAGCATGTTCTTCCACCATGTTTGCCCTGGTTGGTATGACTATGGCAGTCTCTGCAACGCCAGACTGTATAATAGACAGTGGCTGCGCAGCCTCGGTAATATAAGTATATATAATCTCCGGGGCATTTTGATCGCCTGCTTCAGAAGAGAAGAATACGCATTCATAACCGCCTAAAGAAGGTGTAGGGCTGGATATGAAGGCCCCGTTAATATCTGTTAAACGCGCCGCAAAAGGTGAATATGTCCATCCGGCCGCAATGTCAGCCTGCAATTTTGATGTAATGTCCCAGTAATGATATGAATTATCAGTTGCAATCTGAAAATGAATTCCACCCACTTTGGAGTAATTTGCAGGATTGCTTGTGGCGTTTCCATTGGCAAGACTAACCGTTCCTGTGTCATAATTGTAATGCATTAATTGAAAATATGCACCATTATATCCGGAATTGCCAGTTCCAGTCCACCATGTCTTCATCCTTAAAGTAGCATTAATAAGTGTAACTCCTGGCACCTTTAACGCATTTGGTATTTTAAAATAGGTTTGAGCTACACTCTGCCAACCATCAGCATTCCAGCCCATTCTAAGCGCATTACTATTATCATTCATCGTAGCATCATTTACAATTGAATAGCCATCGCTTCCATTTACACCTTCAGAAATTCCGCATTTAATTTCATATACTACCTCGACGTAAGGGCGATTTCCTGATTCCGATGCCCAAAAATAACATTCGTAAGCACCAAAAGATGGGGTCGGACTTGCTATGAAAACTCCGCTGCTATTAGTCAGCCTTGTTACAAGCGGCAGATATGTCCATCCCGCGGAAATGTCTGCCTGTAACCTTGATTTAACATCCCATGTATGCACGGAATTGGTAGCAGATGCCTGATAATGAACAAAATCAACCTTTGTGTATGAATTAGGATCATTAGTGGCATTACCATTAGCAAGGCTCACTGTTCCAGTATCATAGTTATAATGCATTAATTGAAAATATACGCCATTATAACCGGAACTACCAGGATTGTTATACATAGTCTCCATTTTTAATGTGGCACTGATTATATTAACGCCAGGCACTTTAAGCGCATCTGGAATTTTGAAATAGGTTTGAGCGACTCCCTGCCATCCATCAGCGTTCCATCCTACTCGCAGAGCGCTACCGGTATTATTTATTGTTGTATCATTTACGATTGAATAACCATCACTTCCATTCAACCCCTCGGTAATATCAATACTAATTTTTTTGGCCAGAGGAGCAGGCTTAACATTGTAATCGTACTCAACTACAATATAAGAACGATCATCCGCAACCGCTTCAGAAGACCAGAATTGACATTCATAGCCGCCGAAAGAAGACGTCGGGCTAGCGATAAAATCTCCATCAATATCTGTCAGTCGCGTTAAAAAAGGAAAGTATGTCCAGCCCGAAGCAATATCTGATTCCACTTGAGCTTTAACATCCCAATAGTGATCAGAATTATCTGTAGCAATCTGAAAACGAACATCACCAATTCTCGTGTAATTTGCAGGATTATCTGTAGCATTCCCATTTGCAAGACTTACAGTGCCAGTATCCGAATTATAGTGCATTAACTGAAAATATGCGCCAATATAACCAGAATTCCCGACACCTGTATAATGCGTCTTCATTCTTAACTTAGCACTGATAATATTAACTCCAGGAGCTTTAAGCAAATCAGGAATTTTGAAATAGCTTTGAGCTACGCCCTGCCATCCCCCGGCATTCCAACCTGTTCTTAAATCAGTACCATTAGTATTAATCGTTGTATCATTCACTATTGAGTAACCGTCGCTCCCACTCGTTCCTTCGGTGATATAAATGACAATAGTCTGCGATGCATTTGCAATGACTGAATATATAATTGTACAAAAAACTACTAACAAAAATTTACTTTTGACATTTTTCATAAAACCTCCATTTTTAAATATTCAGATTTTCATCAAATTAATATTTCTAAAAATAGAATATCCAAGGTGACAAGTTGTTAGAAATGTAAAAGTCGTAGTTGAATTTAGATAGTTATTATTTTACATTGTTGATTAATACTTTGACTGGCCGCCATATTCCACCGGCACCAGAATTATCTTCCACTCTTACAGCAAGCATATTAGGCTTTTCAAATTTGACAAAATTCGTAATATCAACTTCAAATCCTTTTGACCATGATGAACTATCTCCTTCATACGGGTATGGCCTGTCTAAAACAAGCTGCCCATTAATCCAGATTTTGCATGCTTCATCTACTGCTCCGAAAGCAAGAGTATACTTTTGGTGCTTTTCAGAAGTCGGCACAACAAACTTATTACGATACCAACCAAAACCATCGTAGTCGTTGCCATGTTGTTGCTTCCATTGTTTGCCGATCGCTTGTTCTTCCCACGTTGAATCAACACCTATGTCAAACCATAATGACTCATCATAATTTTCAGAGAACCATTCTTTATTAACACCTTCATCATTTGGATCCCACATAAATTTCCATTGAGGATCAAATTCGATGCCCGCTTTAGAAAATATATAAAAAGAACGATCCCAACTCTCACTTTCTCTGCTGTAAAGAAAGCCCATATTGCAAATATAGTCCGATTCAACGGATGCCCTGTAATCATCAAGTATTTTTACCGCCTCCTGGTACGCAGAAATATTCCCTGATGTTTTATAGGAACGATAAGCAGCTTGAGTTGCCAGAGTAAGTTCAGCATTCTTAAGACCTTTCATTAAATAATCGACTCTTGCCGATGCGATATCATCGCTCTTTGCGGCATCTATAGCTTTATTAAGAATCGCATGTCCCTTTGCCATTACTTCTGGAGTAAAAATAGCATCTGCTATCATATAAAAATGACCATAGTGGCCCCCTTCAGGAGTCTTCACTTGGGCAGCATATGTATCCAAAGTTTCATCTGTAACTGCGTCAGAAATTTTTTCCCAATACGAAAAATATTCTTTTATTTGCTGTTTTGCGGGACCAAAAGCAGAGTAGTATTCATCCAGGATTTCATCTACAGGTTTCTCAATTGCATACTGCATTCTTGCTAATACATACAGGTTAGGTCCTTGAGTGCTATATTGCCCCATATCTGAATCATAATAAGTGCCAAGTAACGAATTTTTATAAAAATACGAAAATAGATTTCCAAACTTACGTGCGAAAAATATCGGCATATTATGGCCATCCCAGGTAAAATTAGGTCGCCAGCTTAGACTGGCACCTGTATTCGCCCAGGCTTTCCACATATCCTTATCTTTTTGTACTTTCTCGTCAGTCCAGGGATACATAATATCGCCTACATAATAAATTATTATGTGTTTGTCTAATTTAGTCTGTAGCGGCGGAGTTGTGTAGTTGGAATATGCAAACCCAATCACATAAACATTTGGATCAATTTTTTGAGCCAATTTAAGAACTTCCATATAAAATCTTGTATATCGATCAGTCAAATTACCAAGATTTTTGTACCAGCCATCCGAAGCGTTTGCAAAATCTCGTTTAGCATATTCAAGCCTTTTATCCCATGGAATATGCAAACTTTTATCAGGGACGTCCCAGCTCATACATCTCGGACAACAGCACCTTCCAGGTGTATCATTTTCAGAGACAAAAATATTGGGATTCTGAGGTGTACGAGACGCTTTCCAATCTTCAACTATCTGATTCCAAAGATTTGGCTCGGAAATGCACATTGATATATACATAGGACTTCCGCCACCAACATAGTGAGGATCGGAACGACGCGTGCCATCAGGTAGTAGATTAAAAAATTCAGGATGAGTTTTATTGAAACGTTCCCAATAGGTTTCAAAAGAATGTTTGGCGCTGACACTTGGATCCCATGAAAAATAGTGCCTTTGCTGCCAAATATCTTCGTCTTTTTTAAATTGTTCACTAATTTGCTGATTAGCCCACCCCGCTTTCCAGCTATACGCATAAAACCTGGAACTAATCAAAGGTGGAGTAATTGTTTGATTAATTCTTTCTATTCGGATATTTGATGCTTTAGGAACTACTTCACCAAGTTTTCCAGGCCATAACCATCTCACGCCTAATTGATTATCAAGAAAATTGTACACCGCCAGCAATGTACCTGTGTTAGTTGGGGCATCAAAAATATACCACTCATAAGGTGTGTCCTGTCCTGTCAGGAAAAGATTAGAACCAATACTTTTAATTATGAATCCATTACGAGGAGGTTTGGTCTTTATGATATTGGCTTGCGCAGTTGCTTTACAATCGCCAAGGAAAATACAACTTCTTTGCTTTTTATTAGTTAAAACGCTTTCATTGACAATATCAAGATTGGCACCTGAAGCTTCTTTCACATAATATTGCAACTCGTGTGCTGCCCGTTTTACGCAATCAACTGCCTTGTCAGGAATAACAATCACTGCTGCCGGCTTGCCATTAGTAACGATATCAAATCCATGAGCATAACTTAAAAGCACAAAAAATAAAATTATTGAGACTTGCAGTGTGTGGGGATTCTTAAAATTCTTATGTAAATTGGCAAAATAATTTTTCACAGGAACAACTCCTTTTTTCCATGAATAACATGTGTAAATCGGCAACACATAGCAAACCCATAGCCCCAAAATGAAACTATGGGTTTGCTTAAAAATCAAAAACTGAAATTCTTCATTATGCCATTCGGCGACGCAATGCTAAGCCACCAATGCTTAACAATAACATCGTTGCTGGTTCTGGAACTGAATAATCAATTGTAATATGAGGAGTAATACGACTCATTGGGTCTCCGCCTGCCGCCTCATACATCCAGAAAAAAGTCTGGTAGCCATTGAAAAAAGAAGGAATTTCCGGACCGCTGCCATAAGCTTGATATGGATT
>MHXZ01000118.1 GCA_001825665.1 Planctomycetes bacterium GWF2_41_51
TCAGATAGCTTATCATATTATTTGTGATTTGGTGGAGAAACAGTTTTCATAGGAGGCATTATGCCTGACAAAGCTATTTTTCTCGACAGGGACGACACAATCATCGAAGACAGCGGTTACATCAGCAGCGCTGACAAGGTAAAGCTTCTGCCTACAGCCGCCCCCGCATTAGTCGAACTTCGCAAAATGGGTTTCAAATTGATTGTTGTTTCAAATCAGTCGGGTATAGCACGCGGGCTTTTCACCGAGCAGTCGCTTGCGCAAGTTCACGAAAGATTAAAACTCCTCCTCGCCGAACACAACGCGTATCTTGATAGAATTTATTATTGCCCGTATCATCCCGATGGCGCCATTCCGAAATACCGAAAAGACAGCGATTGGCGAAAACCGAAACCCGGAATGCTTCTTGCCGCCTCGAAGGAGATGAAAATCGATTTGGCAAATTCATGGATGATTGGCAACGATTACAGGGACATCGCCGCCGGTAAAACCGCAGGCTGTAAAACAATCCTCGTTAAATCATATACGAATCCCATAACAAAAAAATCTGCTGACCCCGACCCCGATTTCGAAGCCATAAACCTCCGAGAAGCGGTAAACATAGTCAAGAGAGAGAATGTTCCGAAACCTGTTATCAAACTGGTTACGGAAGAAAAGCCTGTTCAGCCCCAAAAAATTACGGAAGAAATTAAGCCTGCCGAGGCAGCAGCAATCCCAACCGCAGAAAAACTTATTGATGAAAAACCCACGATAATTGAACCCCCTGTCGAAACAAAAATAGAACCCCAAAAAGAGGCAGAGCCTGTTGTCCCGGAAGAACCGGTTGCAGAAAAAGTCGAAGAACAAAAGCCTGCTGAGCAATTTAAAGAAGAAAAGCAAATTCCACCCGATTCCGGCTCTCGAACAGAATATCTGCTTGAGGAAATTAAGCTCCTGCTTCAAACTAAAAATCGAATCGACCAATATAGCGAATTTTCTGCCCTTAAACTTTTTGCCGGAATTTTACAGGCCCTTGTGCTGTTTTGCCTTGTTGTGGGGATATGGTACAGACTTTCGCCTACCGACAATGACGCCGCTGTTTTCACAGCTTTGGGTTTCGCTATTGTGCTGCAGCTTATGTCGCTGACGCTTTTCATTATGCACAAAGATAAATAACCGGAAGCCGCCTATTATGACTCGTCAAAATATATTAGTCTGGCTTCCCTCTCCTATGGGCGATGCGATTATGGCAACTCCCGCATTAAGAAGCATTAGAAACTTATTTGAAAACGACAAAATCACATTCTTCGCCAACAAAACCACAGCCGCAATTATTTCAGGTTGTCCATTTACTGATGAATGGATAATCCAGAACGAAAGCAATCCTTTCAAAATAGCTTCTCAATTGAAAAAATATAATTTCAGCCATGTGATTCTTTTTAAAAATTCATTCGCTTCGGCTTTAGCCGTATTTTGGGCGGGCATTAAAACCAGAACAGGTTATGCAAGAGACGGCAGAGGCATCTTCCTGAATGATAAACTATATCCTCAGAAGATTTCAAAGAATCATTATAAACCGATTTCTGTGATTGATTATTATTTGGCGATTCCATCAAGCCTTGGCGGCGATATTTCCAACAAAAAAACGGAACTTGCGGTAAATGAAACCGATAAACAAGTTGTAATGGAAAAATTCAGCGGCAAACTGAACGTTAAAAACCCGCAAGTTATTCTCGTTCCCGGAGGTGCTTTTGGCCCCAGCAAACTCTGGCAGGAAGAAAATTTCGCGCAAGTCGCTGATTTTCTTATTGAGAAATTCTCCGCAAACGTCTTTATTTCCGTAAGCCCGGCAAAAGAGGAAATAGCGATTGCTGAAAAAATCTGCTCGCTTGCCAAACACCCAATCGAAAATCTCGGCAAAAATCCTGTTTCACTCGGCCAATTAAAAGCCTTGTTTTCTTTCGCCGGCCTTGTCATCACAAACGATACCGGCCCGCGCCATATCGCGATTGCTCTTAACCGAAAAGTCATTACCCTTTTCGGCCCCAACAATCCCGCCTGGACCGCAAATGATTATCAGGATGAAATCAAAATCATTGCCGATGTCCCGTGCGCACCCTGCGATAAATCGGTTTGCAAAAAAGATAAACATTATTGTATGGAATCCATCTCTGCCGAAAAGGTTTGCTCGGCCGTCGAGAAATTCTTGAAAAATGAATAATTTCGTGGAAATAAATCCCGGTTGTTACATTCGCAGCGATTTCGTCGATTGCTTCAATAAACTCAATCTTGAAAGCATCGATGCTGTCTTCGAATTTGAAAAAGGCAAAAATCTCGCCAAAGCAAACCTCGCTTCATTCCGCCAAAGAATAATGTTCGAAACAGAAAATCCCAAATCGATACTATTTTTAAAGCGATACCAGAACATTCCAAAGCTTACACAATTCAAAAACTGGCTAAATCAAAGAAAAAGAATATCCGTAATGGCCTGCGACCTCGAACCCGGAATAAAATTGCAGCAGGCCGGCATAAATACTCCGCAGGTTATTGCCTATGGCGAAAGATGGAACGGTTTGTTCGAAAAGCAGAGTTTTATAATAACTGAAAAAATCCCCAACGCGTCCAGTCTCGAAGAAAAACTCCCTGAAATATTTTTCAGCGGCAAAAACCAATTTATCAAAAACCTCGCCGAATTTGTACGCAAGTTTCATGATACAGGTTTCAGGCACAGAGATTTGTATCTTTGCCATATATTCAGCGATTCACATGGTAATTTTACGCTGATTGATTTAAACCGGGCATTTAAACCGTTGTGTTTTTCCAAAAAATATCTTATAAAAGACCTTGCTCAGCTTTATTATTCTTCGCCGGGCGATACTATTACTAAAACTGACAGGCTGAGATTCTTTTTATATTATTTTCAGAAAGAAAAATTAACTAAATCCGACAGAAGTATTGTTAAAAAAATAAAATTAAAAGCAGAACGTATGGCAAAACACGATAAAAAACATAACCGCACAGCGCCTTTCGAGATGAAACAAAATGAATCCCGTTAGACCTCTTTAACAGTATAGGTTTGAAGTATGGTAAAACAATGTATTATAAATTCAGGTTTGCAAAGAGTTAACGTGTTGAGAGGTCTAACGGGATGAAGGTTGCTATAATTACAGAACGTGCGAACATCACATTAGGCGGCGCAGAAAAAAGCGTTTTTGAACTTGCCGCCACAATGTCGCTTTCCGATGTGGATGTCAAAATCCTTGCCGCCACAGGTACGACTCAATCCCATAGAGTTCAGGTTTTATGCGGAAATACGGAAAAAAGAGTTTCGCTTAAAACTTTTGAAAAAGCACTTAGACAGCATTTAAACGAAAATCATTATGATATCGTTCATAGTGTTGTTCCTTTTGATTTTGCCGATATTTACCAGCCCAGAGGCGGAAGTTATCCCGAAGCTGCAATTCGTAATGCCGCAAGCTATAGCAGCAATGGCCTGCGAATTTTCAAATTATTGACAAGCTGTGCGAATTTCAAAAGAACCGCGTTTGCAAGTGCCGAAAAAAAACTTTGTAAAGCAGACAAAGGCCCGATTGTCGCCGCGCTTAGCGAATACGTAAAAACGCAATTCAAAAAGCACTATAACCTGCCCGATGAAAGAATTATAGTCATCCACAATGGAATAAAGCATATAAAAAACATCGACCAAGGCAGATGCGACAGGCTGCGTGCACAAATTTATTCGAATTTCAAGCTGAAGCAGGCTGACCAGCCCGTCTTTTTCCTTTTCGCCGCTAACAATTTCAGGCTCAAAGGCTTTATGCCTCTTGTAAATGCGATAGCCGCACTAAAAGACAAACTCACAAAAAGACCGGCATATCTCATCGTCGCCGGAAGAGGCAAAGTCAACAGATATAAACGTATCGCCGCAAAAGCAGGCGTTCAGGACAGAGTCATTTTCATGGGTCAGCCGGGCAATATACAAAATCTGCTCACCATTTCACACGTTGCCGTATTGCCGACTTATTATGACCCTGCCAGCAGGTTCATTCTCGAAGCTCTCGCCGATGGCAAGCCTGTGATAACCACCAAATTTAACGGTGCGTCAGATTTATTTACTCCCGACAGGCACGGTAAAGTCTTCGATTCACCCGACAACATTGAAGCACTCACCGAGGCTATGCGATTTTTCTGCGTTACGGAAAATATAGATGCCGCCAAAAAAGCAATCGAAGAAGACGATATAAAATCGAAAGTTTCAATCCATTCTCATTGTGAAAAACTTCTAAAACTTTATAGTGATATAATAAAAAACAGGACACAAAAATGATAGCAGTCGTTCTAATTATAATATCTTATCTTATCGGCTCAATTTCATTCGCGCTGCTCATCGCGAAAATGCACGGCGTAGACCTTCGCAACATTGGTTCCGGAAATCTCGGAGCGACAAATCTTTCTCGTGCCTGCGGTAAACAATGGGCATATATCTGTTTCGCCCTCGATGTGCTTAAAGGCTTTATTCCCGTATTCATTGCCAACATATTTATTATTCCCGATTCACCTACACCTGCTGTTCTCTTCATCTGGCTGGCAATCGGAGCAGCCGCGATATTAGGACATATCTTCCCGATTTATCTGAACTTCAAAGGCGGGAAAGGTGTCGCCACAAGTTTCGGTGTCGTTTTAGGCATTTGGCCGTATTATGCAATCGCGGGCATTATCGCATTTGCACTTTGGGGATTCGTAGTTTTGACCTGGAAATATATCTCGCTCGGTTCTGTTATTGCCGCGGCCGTGTTCCCTGCAATAATGATTTTCCTCACAACTTTTATCCCCTCCTGGCATTTCGCAAATCTCTGGCCCCTGATTCTCGCCGCCGTTATTTTATGTTCGCTTGTGATATATCTCCATCACAGCAACATCAAAAGAATGATAGAAGGCTCTGAAAACAAAGTCCTCCAAAAAGATTAAATTCTTGTCACTGCTTCAATTTTGATTCGAGAATCTTCGACACAACCTGCGGATTCGCAGTCCCTTTCGTCTTCTGCATTACCTGACCCATCAAAAACCCGATAGCCTTTTTGGTTTTTTTGCCGTCGCTTGTCGCATCTGCAAACGCCTGTGCATTGGCCGCAATCACCTCATCGACAATTTTCTCAAGTTCTCCCGCATCGCTTTTCTGAATCAAATTCATTCTCTCCGCGATTTGCCCGGGCTGTTCCTTACTGCTCGTCATTTCAGCGAAAATCGTAACCGCCGCCGTCGCGCTGATTTGGCCCGCTTCCGTCATTTTCACAAGTTCTGCAAGCCTCTCCGGCTCAACCCCGAGTTCTGCGACATTGCAGCCTTTCTCATTCGCCATTTTCAATCCGCTCTGCGTAATTAAATTGCAGATTCTTTTCGCGTCCCCGCCCGCTTTAACCGCCTTATCAAAAAACTCTGCCGTTACCCTGTCAGCCGTCAGCACAGATGCATCATATTCGCTCAATCCATATTGACTTATAAAGCGTGCCTGCATATTCAGTGGCAATTCGCAAAGCCTGCTGTTTATTTCGTTGAGCCATTTTTCATTCACAACCACCGGCACAAGGTCGGGGTCGGGAAAATATCGATAATCATGCGCCTCTTCTTTTTCTCTTTGCAGAACCGTTACTTCCTTCACGTCATCCCAGCCGAAAGTCTTTTTATTGCCGCTCTGCATAACTTCGCCCGTATTTATAAAATTATCGAATTGCCGATAGGCCTCGTATGCGACACTCTTTTCAAGTGCTTTGAAGCTGTTGAGATTTTTCACTTCGGAAATCGCCGTCTTGTATTCAACTCCATCCCTGACAATATGAAGATTTACATTCGGCTCGAACCGCATATGCCCTTTTTGCATATCCGCTTCCGATACACCGAGAAAACGCACAATCCTCTGTAATTCCACCGCCAGCGATTTCACTTCTTCCGGGCTGTTCATATCCGGCTCAGTTACAATCTCCAGCAGCGGCGTTCCCGCCCTGTTAAGGTCAACCTGCGAAGCGCTTCCCGCGTGAATATTTTTCCCCGCATCTTCTTCGAGGTGCACTCTGCGAATCCTGATTTTCTTTGCCGCTCCGCCCCCGACCGGAATTTCAATATATCCGTTAGACCCGATTGGCAAATCATATTGACTTATCTGATAGTTTTTCGGCAAATCGGGATAGTAATAACTTTTCCTGTCCCACTTTGTAAATTCCGCAACTTTGCACCCCAGTGCTGTCCCCACAAGTATCGCCGATTCCACCGCCTGCCTGTTCATTACCGGCAGCGCCCCCGGCAGTCCCAAGCAAACCGGGCAAACCTTACTGTTCGGCTCAGCCGCAAACACAAGCTCGCATCCGCAAAACATTTTCGTCTTCGTCGCAAGCTGAACATGTATTTCCAATCCAACAATTATTTTTTTATCTATATTAATCATTATGTAAACCACTAATTATTATTTATTACTTTTATTAACCACGAATTTACACGAATACACACTATTTATTTAACAAGTCGTTTTTCCAGTACATTGCATCCAGAAAGCAAATATAGCAATTAAAGAAGCAATAACAAAAAAGACATAGGAAATACCTACAAACCAATCACAACACTTACCCCATTTTCTTCTTTCAGACGCTATACTGGCATTATGCTCAAGATAATGCCAACTCATGGCTAATCCACCAAATAGAGTACCAATAGTAAAAATCGCCATTGAAATCAGTAAAACATTAAAATTCATACTTTGGTTTGTAATAGATTTATCCCAAACATTACTAACAAAAGCCAACAGAGCCACCGCCGCTCCACCATTTATCAGTATTACACTTCTTAAAGCATTTTCTCCTGCCGAAACGGCCGCCTTAAATTGCTCTGCCCATACAATTAAATTAGCTTGATTCTCCTGTTTCCATTTTTCAAATTCTTGTTCATTAATCTTTGTCATTTCTGCCTTCTGTCTTAAATTTTGAATATATGTGTTTATTCGTGGTTAATCTCTACAATGCTAATCGCTTATAAGCAAACTTTGGGTTGCCAAAGTTTAAAATTATTCCTAATTTGATTCCAGTTGCACGCAAATAGTTTAAAACCTGTGCTGCATGAACATTAGTGATTACATCCACAGTTTTCAATTCTAAGATTATTTTATTATCAACCAGAATATCCGCGAAATACTGTCCTATTACTTTCTCATGAAAATATACATCGGCAGGCGCCTGCTGCCTTGCAGATATTTTTTCTCTTTCAAAAAGCATAATCATAGCATTTTCATAAACTTTTTCAAGGAAACCACACCCAAGCTCATTATGCACTTCAAGAGCCAATCCCGTTATCTTATAAGACAACTCTTTATAAATTATATTCTCTTCATCACACATTAAAGGCCAAATAAAAAATTATTTGTGTATATTCGTGTTCATTCGTGGTTAATAATACCTCATAAAATTCGTGGTTTCAGTTTATGATAATCTGTTTCACCCTCAAACATTTTGGAAATTCTCAAAAGTTTTTCTTCTTCAAATGTAGAACCGATTATTTGTAACCCTATCGGTAAATTTTTTCCATCTAATCCGCACGGAATACTGATCGCCGGCACACCTGCAAGATTGACCGCTATCGTATAAACGTCCGAAAGATACATTTGAAGCGGGTCTGCGGTTTTTTCACCAACCTTGAATGCCGTCGTCGGACTTGTCGGCATCATTATACAATCTGCTTTTCCAAACGCCGCCGTAAAATCACTTCGTATCAGATTCCTGACTTTCAAGGCTTTCAAATAATAAGCGTCATAATACCCGCTCGAAAGCGCGTAAGTGCCGAGCATGATGCGCCTTTTGACTTCGCTGCCAAGAGCTTCCGCCCGCGATTTTGCGTACACTTCGATATAATCGTTCGCATTTTTAGACCTGTATCCGTAATGCACACCATCATAACGTGCCAGATTGCTCGATGCCTCGGCCGTTGCGATTAAATAATACGCCGCTATCGAATAATCGAAATATGGCATTTTTATTTCGATTATATCAGCGCCAAGTTTTTTATAAATTTCAATCGCGCCTTTAACCGCCCCGACAACTTCCTTATCCGCGCCTTCGAATAACTCCGGCACAACTGCAATTTTCAATCCTGCTATTGGTTTATCGATATTCGAAAGATAATCATTCACCGCAGCAGTATTTTCATCAACGCTCGTGCTGTCTTTCTCGTCGTGCCCCGCAATTACATTCAGCATCATCGCGCAATCGCTCGTATCTTTGCCAAACGGTCCAATCTGGTCAAGGCTCGAACCATAAGCGACAAGTCCATATCGTGAAACCCTGCCGTATGTCGGCTTCAATCCCGCCAATCCGCAAAAACTCGCCGGCTGTCTTATCGAACCGCCCGTATCCGAACCAAGCGATGCAAAGCACATCCCTGCCGCTACCGCCGCCGCCGAGCCTCCGCTGCTTCCGCCCGGCACACGCGACAAATCCCATGGATTGTATGTTTTTTTGAGCCCCGAATTTTCGGTACTCGACCCCATCGCATACTCGTCGAGATTCGTCTTGCCGATTATCACCGCATCGGCCGCGAGCAGTTTCTCGATCACCGTCGCGTTATAAGGCGAATGAAAATTCTCAAGAATCTTCGACCCGCAAGTCGTCGCGCCGAACATCGTGCACATATTATCTTTTACCGCCACCGGCACACCCGCAAGAGCGCCGACAGTTTCGCCATTTTTTATTTTGCCGTCGATTTCCGAAGCTCTTTGCAGCGACTGCTCTTTAAAGGTACTCAAAAATGCGCCGATTTTATTTTCGTGCTTTTCTATCTGCCCGAAAACAGCTTCAGTGGCTTGACTGCTTTTTATTTCGCCTTTGCCGATTTTGTCGCGTAATTGTACGCAGCTTAATTTTAATATTTCATCATTCATTTGCTTGTTTTTTATGACTCAAAAACCATTTAAACAATTCTTCATTATCGTATGCCGCATCCCAGCAGTTATGCCCAAGTTCCGGATAAATCGTAAACTTCACATCACCACCCACAGCCTTAACCGCATCGACCATTTCCTGCGACCTTTTCAGCGGAACAACATCATCCTTTGCCCCATGAAACGCCCATACCGGCGCTTTAATTCTGTTTGCAAAAAAAAGTTCCCCGCCCCCGCAAACCGGCGCAACCGCCGCAAAATCCTGCGGATACCTTTCCGCCATATACCACGTCGCAAACCCGCCCATACTCAATCCGGTCAGGTAAACTCGCGAAACATCAATTTTGTAATTTGCTTTAATTTGGTCTATAAGCAGCTTTAAATGCTCTGTATAATCATTCCACCATCCGTTCGCCGGGCATTGAGGCGAAACAACCACAAACGGAAAATCCTTTTTCTGTTCTATTATTTTCGGAATCCCATGTACCTTCAACTGGTTCAAATCAGTCCCGCGTTCACCCGCTCCATGTAGAAAAATTATCAGCGGCCACTTCTCGCTCTTTTCATAATCTTTCGGCAAATACAATAAATATTTCAAACTTAGTTCAGTCTTAAATTCTTTTTCCTGCTGTAATGATTTCATAGACCACACTCTATTCGGCAAAAAACAAAAAAATAAAAGGATAATGATTGTAGTCGTTGCTTTTTTGGAAAAGGAAATCATAGCGTTAATTCCCCTTCCAGAATTTTCGGCACGATAAAAAACTGTTCATCTTTATCTGGCGCATTCGAAAGTGTCTTTTCAGTCCCCAGCGAAGGCCTGATTTCATCCCCACGCAGACAATTACTTATCGGCAGACAATGCGCCAGCGGTTCGACATTCGAAGTATCAAGCTGATTAAGTTTGGCCACATATTCCAGAATCGCTTCAAGCTGAACCGTAAATTCAGCGATTTCAGCCTCGCTCAAATCCAGCCTGCTCAGTTTCGCAACCTGCCTTACCTGTCCAACATCTATTTTTTTCTGTTCCATTTTATTAACCTATACCGTGTTAATCCGTGTAAATCTGTGTCTAAAAAAGACCTCGTTAATCCGTGTCTATTCAAATTCCAGGTGAGTCTTAAATTTCACATCGTCTGTTTTCGGAAAATCGTTTCTGAAATGCACGCCCCTGCTTTCAGTCCGCAGTTCCGCCGCCTTTGCCATCAACAGGCAAACCGTCAGCATATTTTGACATTCCCATCCCGTCGGATTATCAAATACTTTATCAAGAACATACCGCTGCCAGAAACTGATAATCTCCTGTGCCTCGGCAAGCGGTTTCGCCATGCGCGTTATACCCACATTTCGCCACATCAGAGACCGAAGCGAATTCAAAACATCTTCCGTATCGAGCCTGCTCCTGTCCGATAGCGGAATATCATAACGGAACTTCGGCGGCCCCGCTGTCTTTACAGTTTTTTTGGCTTGCTGCGATGCCGTCTGCCCCGCGATTTTCCCATACACAAGACCTTCGAGCAGTGAATTACTGCCGAGCCTGTTCGCTCCATGCAGTCCTGTCGATGCCGCTTCACCGCACGCCAGAAAATGAGGTATATTCGTCCTTGCAAGACTGTCCGTCTTAACTCCGCCAACCATATAATGTGCGCTTGGCCGGACCGGAATCAAATCTTTGCTTATATCGATATCGAAACTTTCAAGCAATTCGTTAATCAGCGGGAATCTCTTCGCGAAAAATTCTTTATTGAAATGCCGCACATCCAAAAAAACATGTGTCGAGCCGGTTTTAAGCATCTGCTCAAGAATCGCCCTGCTCACAACATCCCGCGGCGCAAGTTCCGCATCCTTATGATACTCTGCCATAAATGCGTGATGATTCGTATCCAGCAGAATCGCTCCTTCACCCCGAAGCGTTTCAGTAATAAGTGCCCTCGATGCCCCTGCGATATAAAGCGTCGTCGGATGAAACTGCATAAATTCCATATCCCGAAGTACCGCCCCCGCCCGAGCCGCCATCGCAAGACCGTCTCCCGTAGCGACATCAGGATTTGTCGTCTCACGAAATAATCTCCCCGCTCCGCCTGTCGCGAGTATCGTTGTTTTCGCCCATATAATTTCGTTCGTGCGTTTGGAATTTTTCCCAATCACGCCGATACAAACTCCCGCATCATTTGTTATAAGGTCAATCGCGAAATAATTTTCTATAATCGTAATATTTTCATATTGTTTAACTTTGTTTATCAAAGCCGCTGCAATTGCTTTGCCCGTATTATCGCCAAGTGCGTGCGCAACTCGTGCATGACTGTGCCCCCCCTCGAATGTAATCGAAATAGACCCGCTCGAATTCTTATCGAACTCTGCTCCCCATTCCAGCAGTTCCTTCACAAGCATTGGCCCGTTGGATATGACCTGTTCGACGGTATCTTTATTGCATATTCCGCATCCGGTCGCCAAAGTATCTTTGATATGCGATTCGAAACTGTCATCGCTTCCGAGCACAGATGCGATTCCGCCCTGCGCGTTCCACGTATTGCTGTCCTGGAGTTGCTTTTTGCAAACGAGCATTACTTCGCACCCGCTTGCCGCCGCCTCAATCGCCGCTCGCAAACCCGCGACTCCCGAGCCAATCACCAAACAATCCGTAAACATCTGTTGAGTCGCAGCAGTATTTATAGGTACAAGATAACGCCTCAACTCAGGCCGTTTTATTTTTATTGCATTGTCTTTCATTTATTGCATTCTCTTTATCTTTGTTCAATTATCCTTAACCAGTCAATATCACTCAAACTGTCAGGCACAATATTTCCGATTTCGCCCTGCCCTATATTCACCTGTTCATCATAGGGCACAACAGCAAGTATCCGCGTTCTTCCGACTTCAGCTATTATTGCCGGTGCGCTTTGCTGGGCGAAATCACTATTCGGTTCATCATAACCATTTATAATTATCCCTGCAAGGGGCAATTGTGCATTTCTTATAGCGTCAATCGTCAGCAGTGTATGGTTAATTGTCCCCAGCCCCGGCCGAGCAACGACCACAACAGGCAGGCCGAACATTTTTGCAAGCCCCAGCACATCCAGATTCTCTGTTATCGGCACCCGAACCCCGCCGATTCCTTCTACAATTATGTAGTCCGAATTCGAACAGATATAATTATATGCGGTGATTATTCTTTCAAGGTCAACTTTCCGGCTCTCTTTTATTTCGCAGGCGTAAGGCGCCGCCGGTTCTTCGAAAGTTTCAGGATTGATATCTGCAAGACTGAATTCACTGTCGCTGCACAGCGCCAGAAACTCTGCATCTTCTCCGACAAGTCCCTCTCTTGTCTTTTTACATCCGGTCGCGACAGGTTTGAACACGCCGATTTTTTTGCCTTTTTCCGAAAGTATTTTCGCAATCGCCCCCGCGATTAGCGTCTTCCCAACCCCCGTATCCGTCGCCGTTATAAATAACCCTTTGTGTTTTAATATTTCAAATCCCATTCTTTTTTTTCGTTTAAATTAGCGTGTCAATTCGTGTTCATTCGTGGTTAATTTTTTACTATCTTCGGCAAATCATTTTTAATCGTCTCATAAACGATATCCAGCAAGGTATTCAACGTATCTAAATCAATCGCCACCGGCGGCATAAGAACAATTACATCCGACAGAGGCCGCATCATCGCACCTTTACTCCGCATCGCAGCGCATAATTTCGCGCCAATCAATTTTTCGTATGTAAATGATTCTTTCGTCTTTTTGTTTTCAACTATTTCTATTCCCGCCATCAATCCGCATTGCCGAACATCGCCGACAAAATCCATCTCAGAAATTTTATTCAGGTAATCTCTAATCAATTCGGTCTTCGCAGGCAGTGATTCGATAATTTTATTCTCTTCGAAAAGTTCCAGCGATGCGACTGCCGCCGCACAGGCCAGAGCGTTTCCTGTATATGTATGCCCGTGATAAAAAGTTTTAAAATCTTTCGGCTCTCCCAAAAACGCTTCGAAAATCTCCTGCGTTGCCATCGTCGCCGCTAGTGGCAGATACCCGCCTGTTATCCCCTTTGCGGCGCACATAATATCCGGCAAAACTTCCTCATTCTCACATGAGAACATCTTCCCCGTCCTGCCGAACCCTGTCGCGACCTCATCAGCGATCAGAAGAACATTATATTTTTTGGTAAGTTCTCGAACGCCCTTCAAAAATCCTTTAGGATGAACGATTATCCCCGCTGCGCCCTGAACCAGCGGTTCAGCGATAACTCCCGCGATTTTTCCGTTATGTTCTTTGAGCAGTTCTTCAATTTTTTCAAGCGAATTATTTTTACATTCTTCATTGCTTCCGTTGAACCGGTATGGAAATGGCGCCTCTGCAAAAAACGTATCGAAAAGCATCGGCCGGAAAATCGAATGAAATAATTCTATTCCTCCGACACTGACAGAGCCTATCGTATCTCCGTGATATGATTGTCCAAGCGCAATAAACTTATCCCGTTTCTCACCCTTATTTCGATAATATTGGTATGCGATTTTCAGAGCGATTTCTACGCTCGTCGCCCCGCTGTCCGAATAAAAAACTTTTTTTAGATTTTTCGGCGCAACAGCTACAAGTTTCTCTGCAAGTTCTATCGATTTCGTCTGCCCAAGCCCCAGCAGCGTACTATGAGCGATTTTCCCAAGCTGTTCCTTTATCGCATCATCGATTTTTTTGACTCTGTGCCCGTGAACATTGCACCACAAACTGCTCACACCATCGATATAGCGTTTGCCTTCGGTATCGATTAAATAAAAACCATCGCCTGATTCAACTACCACCGGCTCAGATTCAAGCCAGCCCTTCATCTGCGTAAATGGATGCCAGAGATATTGCTTATCGAGGTTGATTAGGTTCTGTGTTTTCTGGTTCATTTGCTTCCTGTACACTTACTCGCCGCAGCGGTTTATTATCTTCATCTTTGCCGAAAAGTTCAGCTTTTTCATCCGCCGCATATTTCAAAATAAAATCTTTTAATGCTTTCGTCGATGCAGTCAATATAATCCGGTCATCGACCTTCTCATGCTTGATCGCATTCGGCTCAGCCTCTAATATTTTTTTAACGCTCTCAGGACTCATAATCCCGATTTTCAAACTATCTTTCGTTACATCTATTTTCATAAAAGAATGAGCCCCGATCAAATGCCCCTTATAAAAATCATTCCCCGGAATATTCATATCTTCCGGAAAAATATCAAGGTAAAATTCGTTCCCGATTTTTCCAAGCATACCCGTAAAAACACCTTTGCCTTTGTCCTGCGTCAGCACAAATTCATATCTTTTATTGTCCGCCGTCTTGAATTCCCATATATCGCTTGAATTCGGCTCACTCCATTTACCCACAAGGTTTGAATCAAATACCAGTTCATTTTCAGTAAAAAGCGGATGCAGCGACGGAACACACCCGCCTAAAATAATAGTCAGCAGATAAAATGCAGTTAAGCTGATTTTCGCTTTCATAATTTTTGCCTCCATGAAAAATTTTAATTTGCAAAAAAGATTTATACCGCCAATATTATATTATGCAGCCGATAAATGAAAAGGATAAAC
>MHXZ01000119.1:0-60154 GCA_001825665.1 Planctomycetes bacterium GWF2_41_51
ATATTTGAATGCCAAAGAGCTAAAATAATCGTAAGTGCATTGAAATGCACATAAAAATACTAATTTTTAGAGATACCCTTAATATTTAACCGTTCATAAGATCCTAAGTGATATATTTTTTTTAAGACATTAAGCATTTGATATTTAGGAGTAATAAGCTGCATATTTTGTCATAGCATTCATCAACGACTTTACATTTTCTACTGGTATGCCAGGATACAAACCATAAACCATCATAAGTCCTCCATTTTTAGATCCAAGTGCTTTTACTTCTTCCAGGATAAATTTGTCAATTTCATCAGGTGTACCAAATTTAGTAATGCTTTGTCTATCTATGTCAAGTTCAATGCAAATGTTACCCTTGAGTTTGGTTCTAATCCAATCAATTCCATTAACAATATCCTGAAGATTAATGATATCAATACCGCAATCAATCATATCATTTATCAAGTCTCTGATATCACCATCTGAGTGCATATGCACAATACAATCAGCCTCACGAGCAAGACTCATGATTCGCTGATAACTAGGCTTGATGTACTTTCTAAAATAGCTCGGTGAAATCATTGGACCAACTTGCATGCCTAGGTCTTCAGGATATTTAATCAATTCAGCACCAGCCTTGATATATTCTCTCACTATTTGCTGATTGAACGTTTCGATCATTTCGATAATTTTCCAAAGATTAGCATTATTATCAGCCATGTCAAAAACTAAGTTTTCATAGCCACGAAGGTCAGCTAATGTGAGAAAAGTATGTCCATGTAATAATTCTCCAATTGCGAATTTATCATTGTTTTTGGCAATCTTAAAATTTTCTGCCACTTGATGCCAATTAATTGGCCCTCGTCCAGAATCGATTTTGGCGTCAGGAGAAACCAATTTTTCTAAAGCTTCCCAATTTTCTAGAGGGTGCAGGATAACTGTACCGTGAAAGCCGTTTTCGGTTGTTTGCCAAACACAGCCCCAGCTATCTATAAAAGGTTTTCCAGCCTGCTCAATTGGCATTAACTTTGTTTCTTTTAATCGTTGTCTATCTGCTTCACTAAACAAGAAAGGATGTGAAACGATAAGCTCGTTTAGAACATTTTTATCATAGTAATTCCAGCAAGCAGGGTTTATATGAAAAACCATTGGAATCCATTCGGGTTTTTCAAAATGAATGGTACGTTCTAGATTTTCTCTATAATTCATCTTTAAGTAGCTCCAAAGTCTATCTAAGATTATTTTTGTTTATAAAATGACATCATTATGCACTATCTTTTATCGCACGAAACATTGCTAATATATTCTCGATAGGCGTGTTTGCTTGAATATTATGAATAGCATTGAAAACCATTCCAGTAGGATGATTGAAAATATTAATTCTTTGCCGCACTTGATTGTAAACTTCGTCAGGCGTGCCAAAAGGCAGTGTTTTTTGAGTATCGATGCCGCCGCCCCAGAAAACCAGGGACTTTCCAAATTTTTCTTTTATTTCTTTTTCATCCATTCCTGTTGCTGAGCATTGTACAGGATTGAGTATGTCAAAACCTGATTCAATAAAGTCCGGAATTAAATTTTTTATTGCTCCACATGAATGAATGAAAATTTTCCAGTTTGAATTTTTATGAATAAAATCGTTAATGGCTTTGTGAAAAGGTTGATAAAGTTCACGGTAGGCATTAGGTGAAATAAACAATCCATTCTGTGTGCCAAAATCCGTTCCAGTGGTAAAAGCAGCTTGCACTTTACAACCTAAAGTATCAATTAACAACCTGAGATTTTTTAAGGCGATTTCACATTGTTTTTCAAAAACTTTATAAACGTAATCTCTTCGAATTATAGTTGATACATACCATTCCTCGATCTCGCGAATACCCGGTGTTTGCTTCATCCACATAGCTGGCACAAGCGCAATATCGCCAAAACCCGTCCCTGGTACACTTAATATTGTACCTTTACCAAGTTTATAAGCTTTATCTGCGGCATCAACTAATAACTGAATATCGTTCCTTCGCAGCTCACTGAATTCAACAAGATTATTAGCTGGGTCAAATTCATCTTCGATGATTGGTTCCTGCCGACAAATTGCATCAAAATAAAATCCGTCTTTTGGCATCAAACCGCTTGGCCGAACAGATGTATCCCGTATGCTTGTTTGGTTGCCTTGTGGTGGCGGAGTTTGGGCACGAAAGATTTGATTGTTTGAACAGCGGTCACAGCGTTTTCCTTTCAAAAAAAAGAGTAGTACTACTCTTTTACAAGAAGGTTACGGCCGCGCCGCCGACATGGCGGGTATTCATAAGTCTTTAATTCAGCTCAACTTACAAAACTCCCCGACTAGGATTTGAACCTAGGACCTAGCGGTTAACAGGGTTGACCTTCCGGAAAGACGCTAAAAACCGTAACCCTTTATGCCATAATGAGCTACATTAAAGGAGGTTTAGCAAGTCTATTTTGCATTTATTGCACCAGATTGCACCCCATTGCATGGGATTGCATCTATTGCGTGTAGACTACGCGCGCAAAAGAGTAGTTCTACTTCTGGACAACAGAAGCGGTAATTATAAAACATATCGGCTGTGTCACCTAACTTTGATGTGATCTGGTGGTTATTGTTTGAATTATTTTCAGCTAGATTGGCTAAACCCGGCCGCCTTAGTGATGTAAAAAAAGTCGTCCATCCCATCAGGCCGCCCTTTTATAAAACTTTAAAAGTCCACCAAGACGCTCATGGCAGACAATTTCACCTTGCCCCTTGGGTGGAGGATCAATAATGTTGTTATTCAAGGATTGATGTGGCCCCTCAAAATGGTAATGTTCTACATAATTTTGGACAATATGCCTCAGATGTGCTTCTCCAAATATCAGCATTTTATCCAAACATTCGGATTTTATGCTCCGAATGAAACGTTCGATGAAAGGACTGAAATTAGGTGCCATAGGCATTGATTTTATAGCTTCAATGCCTCCTACTTTTAGAATTTTTATAAACGCATCTGTGTATAGCGGGTCTCTATCACGAATGACATATCTTTTATTTTTTAGAAACCCTGAAAATGGGTCGGTCAAATTCCGAGCCATCTGTTGCATCCATGTGCCATGAGCCTGTTCTATAATGCCTGCTATCTCAACTTTTCTGGTAACATAATCTATGGCCACTAAAACCATATAGCGAGTCAGTCCCTTTAATGTATAAACTTCAGTGGTAAAGAAATCTATAGCCGTCAGAGACTGCCAATGCGATTTTATGAATTCTGCCCAAGTTGTTTTCTTCTGTCTGTCAGGCTGTGGTTCCAATCCTTCTTTTTTCAAAATGTTTGCTATAGTAGAATGGCAAATTTTGAAGCCAAGATATTTCAATACCCCCTGGATGCGTATATAACCCCAACCTCGATTCTTTTTAGCCATCTTAATTATAAAGTTGCGAAGTTCTTCCGATATTCGTGGACGGCCTATTCTAGGGCTTTGTGATCCATCATACTTTCTTGCAATAAGCATTCGATGCCATTTTAAAAGCGTTTCCGGGGAAAATACACCGCATATTTCATCTAATCCTTTACGACCAATTTTCTTTGCTAGGACAGCTAACTTTCTTCGTTGCTCATCAGAAAGAATAATCCGCTTTTTGCCGATTTTTTCTTTTAGGATTGCATTTTCTGCTTTGAGGTATTCTAACATATCCTGCTGATGTCTGTTGATCCAGCCGGCAAGCATTACCAACAGCATTGTCATTGTACGAGTTTTCATAACAACCTTAAATTATTGAATTGTTTTCTCTTGTCGAAGATATTCATTCCGAAGTGTCAATCCCGGCATAGAACGAGTCGTTGCGATTATTGATACATTAAGCCACCTATTAACAGTTGTTTGATTCGTTGTATTTTCCATCGGCAAAATTTACCGCAACTTCTTGATTTTCCAAGAATTAAAACGTATAATGAAGGCATAATTTAATGAGCTACATATATTTGTACTACACGGCCGTACAATACATTCCCTAAACTACCAGAACCCAAAATAAATGGCCGAGATGATACGTTTTATGTTCGGTTACTACCTAAAAGAAGGTAGTAACCGAACGACTATTTCATTATTCATAGCGCAAAATGCTAAGATAGCTTATATCGCCTTTAAATTGTCTTGCGTAATTATTAAAATTACCAATCCTTACGTTGGCGCCATTTCTTAAACTTGTCGTTGTAGTATCTGTGGCAGTGCCTCTAAGCGTCCCATCAATATAAATTTTCAGTTGATCAGCAACTGTATCTCTACAAGCTCTAACAGTTACCCAGGAATTGCTGGGAATTGTAATTGAACTTGTTACATACGACTGATGACCGGTGTCATCGAGAATTAAAAATTTGATACGCGCATCTTCCACTCTCAACCACCATTGCTGGTTTGGGGAAGAATCACTGTCTTTGGAAATAATCGCTCCAGAAGAAGCCGCGCCGCCGCTGCGGTGATTGGAAGTTTTAATGCAGGCAGTGATCTCAAACTTTTCGCCAGCGTCAAAATCCAAACCATTATTGGTGGTGTTGTCGTATACTGTAATATAATCTGAAGTAGAATTATCACCGGTAGTCGTGTAACCAAATCGAAGGGCCTCATCTCCTGAAGCTGGTCCAGCGACATACGGCATTTGGCCTGTTACTGTGCCATGGAAACCATAACATATCCGATTAAAAATAGTTGTTCCAGGCTGGACAATCTGTCCAACAGTTCCTTCTAACGTCCAGACTGCTATTTCCGGTTCGGTAAGCCAGTTAAGACCAAAACGACTGTATGCTATTGTGCCGTTACTTGAACCGGTTTCGTATAATACTCCCATATAGCCATTTTCCAAATATACCATATCGGAATAGGCACTGTAATCTGTGCTAAGTACCTTATTATGAGCCCAGCCGCCACCTTCATCAAAACTGCTGCGAATTGTAAGGTATCTTCTACTGGATTTATGAGCAGGATTGGCAAAAACCAAATGATTATTCGGAAGCATTAATAGCGAACCCTGACAGCCTATAACAGGGCCGCTATTCCCCTGGAAAGTTGGTTCAGGCAACATTGTATCTAATTCCAAAGGCGTGTAATCATCTAAGTTAGTAAAAAAATCTCCAGTCGTCCATGATACAATCCGATAGCGCAGGGAGGTATCCTCATTGGCATCAGAATCTATGTTTCTCATATTGAAATAAATATCGCCGTTAGCCATTTCTGCAACCGATACTTCATTAATACCATAATCACCGGTACTCATGAGTCTGCCTGTCGAATGATTCCAGGTGCTGCCATTGTCGCTATAAAGCAATCTGATTTTTTTTGCTCCAGTGGTTGTTCTATAACGATATGGAATCACGAGTCTGTCTTCATAGGGACCGCTGCGTAACTGAATGCCATTGCATGGCCCAGTACCGATACTTCCATTTGTAAGGTCAACATCCGTGGGATAGGAACCAATTTCTGTATAATTAGTCCAGCTGCTCCCATTATCAGTACTATATTTATAAGCGATAACGCTACCGTTAACACAATATATCACATATATCCGTCCGGTATTTTTGTCAACAACAGGGCAAGGATTGTGAAGCCTGTTTGCACCGTAACTGTCGATCAAAATTGTGGGACCCCAGCTTTGGCCATTGTTTGTGCTGCGTTTGACAACAATATCTACATCGCCCATATCGCTGCAATCCATCTCTCTGCCTTCGGCAAAAGCAAGAAGCGTACCATTGTTTGTACGTACAATAGAAGGAATTCTATAGCAGTACGTGCTATCAGGTTCAAAGACAGTTACTGCATTATAGGGCGCTGTATATGCCTCTGCCAGGCAAACCAAAAACAACAATAAACACCAACTGAACTTTAAGACATTCGATTTCATTTTTTTTTCCTTTAAAAAAAGATTATCAATTTGGTTATTACATAGATAAACCCTCACCGCGGTGGCTGTGCCATTTGTATATTTAACAATTTAAAAAGGCCTTTTATTTTTTCTGCTTGATCACATTTATATGTGACTGCTTATATTCGATAATAATTTTTTCAGCATGTTCAAATGATTCTGCTCTGAAAATCAGACTGATTCCGCTTGGATATTTTTTTTGAATTCCGCCATTGAGCAATTCCTGCTCTGAACAAGCTATACGAGTCAATCCGATTTTTTTTTCAGACGCAAATTTATAAATATTTTCGATATTGTTAAGTTCAGATTGACCGAAATCAAAACATTGGGCAGATTTAAGGAACATATGTTTTACTGCATTGTTCACATTGCCACAGGAGTGGATTCCGCCGCCGAAAATTTGTAAAATCTTTTCATCGAAAGGCGCTATAAGTTCATCATACATTTGCGGACTTACCATAATTGATGTATCATTGCGGATTAATATTCCTCCTTTTAATGCAAATCCATGTTGAAAGCTGAAACCTTCAATTCTATTATTGACATATCTCCTGAAGTATTTGGCAAGCTCAATTTGAGTCGACGTTATCTTTTCCATAGCTTTTAAAAACAGTTCACGATGAGAATACATATCTAAAAAGATACTACTGCCGCAAATTAATTCAAGATTATCGAAAGGACCCTGCAAATCGGGCAAAACAATATTTGTCAGTTTTAAAAGTTTCGGGTATTCAATTAAAACATCATTATAAAATTTATACCTGTCCGTAACTTTCGCGATCAGACCGCTGTTGAAATCTCCTGCCGGCGTTTGAATTATTTGCTCATAGCTGATTTTTTCTCCGCTATGTCTTATCCATGGCGGATTATCTTCCACCTGTTCGACCTTAGCTCCAAATATGGATGCTACCAGCACACAGCCAAAATCTGGTCTTATAGTAATCGGCAAATCATCACCAATTTTTTGACTCAAATATATACTGCCGAACGAGCTTACAAATTGATTAAACAGCATTTTTTCCGGATTATCAAAAATCTCACGATGAGGAAACGGCTGAAATTCAGCTTCCTTCGGATACGGATATGCCGTAATTATTGGCAGGCTTTCAACTGTTTTGTAAGTTAGAGTATCGCAATGCAGCTTTTCAGCATTCAATATTCTCTGCTCATTTATATTATCTTCCAGATATATCAGTAATTCTTTTAAAACAGGCAGCATAAAATTCAGCTTTTGTTCGCAACACTAAAATCGTGAACAGTTAAATTTGAAAATTCGGGTTTTTTTTCAGGTATCAAAATATTAATCAGATATTCCAAACATTTTTTCTTTTAAGTCGAGATAATAAAGATAATCCTGCTGTTTTATATTAGGCGGGCACCTGTGGTCGCAAAAAGGTATATAGCCGCCTCTTTCCACATAAGACACGAGCGATTCCATATATTTCTTTATTGCCTGTGGGCCCTCTCCTAAAGCCATTTTGTCAAACCCGCCCATAATTCTTAATTCTTTACCATATTCGTCAAGAAGTCTGCCGGGATGGGTGCAGCAATTTACTTCGAACGGAAACAGACAAGTTATTCCGCTTTCGAGCAGCATTGGCAGTATCGGTCTTACATCCCCATCACAATCAGTGTACCATATATCAATATTGTGCTGATGAAGTTTGCTGCTGATTCTTTTATAACGAGGAACAACCACATTTTTAAAGAAATCCAATGAAACGATCGGACCCGATTTAAAGCAAATATCTTCCCAGCCGCTTGCGAAATCAAAATCGATTTTTCCGAGAACCTGGTCAAGCACATTCTCAAGCAATTGGCAGCTTGTTTCTACCATATCCTCCACCATATCGGGATAATCGAAACAGGCGTAAGCAAGACCTTCAAAGGTAAGCATATTACGGATTTTGCCAATCATTGAGCCGCAATATATTCCCAAAGGATAATCTCTGCCTGGAGGGTGTTTTTTTATTAATTCCTCAACGTCCAGTTTTCTCGCATCATTTATAATCAATCTTTCCTGCTTGATTTTTTTCCAATCATCCGGTGTTTTAACAGGACTTTGAAGAAAATGCGGAATAGTATCATGGCCATCAACGGGTACTTCCGCAAGAAGTCCGTCAGAATTTTGCAGATTTTTTTTATTTCCTTTTATTTCAATGACTTTTTGCTCAAAAGGCGGATTTAGCCAGTCTACTCCTGATACTATTTCAAATTTATCAAAGTTAAAGAACAAATCAGCTTCGGCGTTATTTGTAATACCATTGTTTTTGAAAATCGGCCAAAGATTATAATTTTCTTTCCAGTAACCAAATTCCATATTGAAACAGCGGTCTATGGGTTTATAGTGCATCTGATTAATAAACCGCTGACGATCGGTTATTTGACTTTTCCATTTAGGTCTTACGGGCTGGATATTCATAATGATTTTCCGTTTGTTTCAATAACATTTTTATACCAATAGCCTGAATCTTTTATGATTCTTTGCTGCGTTGTAAAATCAGTATAAACAATTCCGAATCTTTTGCTAAAACCATAAGCCCATTCAAAATTATCCATTAAAGACCAGAGAAAATAACCGCGGACATCAATACCTTCATTTGCGGCCTTCTTTAGCTGCGTTAAATATCTGCGCAAATATTCGACTCTCTGCGGATCGTGTATCTTTTTATCCTGCGAAACACAATCTATAATAGCAGTGCCGTTTTCAGTAATCATAATCGGTTTATTATATCTTTGCTGGAAAAATTTCGGGCCCCAATATAATGATTTTGGTTCTGTGGGCCAGCCCATCGGAGTAAACCAGTGGCCGGGTTCACGCGGTATTTCAATTGTTTTGCCGGTATCATCCATACTGACCTGCTTTGCAAAATAAATATTCAGGCCGAGATAATCGATCGGCTGACTGATAATCTTCATATCATTATCATTAAAGTTTGGGACAGCAAAACCATAAGCATCCAGACCTTCCTGCGGATATTTTCCAAATATAACAGGATCTATCCACCAGGAGGAGTTATAACAATTCAAAGGTTTAACGCTGAAAGTTTCTTTTTTGGCCACTTCGATATCCTTATCCCTTTGTTCGTCAAAAGGAACCGATAGTTCACCAACGGGAGCATAGCCAATGGTTGCGGGCTGTTTAGAATAACTGCGAATGGTCTGCACAGCTTTGCCGTGACTTAACAGGACATTATGAGCGGCAAGAAGCACTTCCGGACAAGCCAGTTTAATACCGGGCGCATGTTCGGTTGAGTTATGTCCCCAATGAATAAAACACTGCGGTTCATTGAGAGTGATCCAGCTTTTCACTTTGTCCGAAAAACTGTCCATCAAAATTTTCGTATAATCTGCAAACCAGTTCGAGCTTTCGGAATTGAGCCAGCCCCCCTTTTCGAAAAGACTTTGAGGATAATCCCAATGAAAGATTGTAACGAATGGCTCAATATTATTTTTTAACAACTCATCTATAAGATTATTATAAAACTGCAATCCCTTTTGATTAACGCTTCCTGTTCCCTTCGGTAAAATTCTCGTCCACGAAATAGACATACGATAATTTCGTATTCCCAAGTCATGCATAATTTTGATATCTTCTTTGTATTTGTGATAATGGTCACAAGCTATGTCTCCAACCTGGTTTTCAAATATAACGCCGGGCCTTTTACATTTCATATCCCAGATAGACAGCCCCTTGCCATCTTCATTCGGAGCACCTTCGATTTGATAAGCTGCTGTTGCAACGCCCCATTTAAAATCTTTACAAAAACCTTTATTAATCATTTACTTGTTTCCTGATGTAACACAACTTGTGATAAATCTTTTTGCTTTTGTGGAAAAATAAAAGAAATTAAATAACCTGATATAAAACAAGATGCAATTCCAATACTCGCATATAAAACTAAATATGTTTTAGTATAATTATTTACCCAAAACAGCACAGCGGCTCCAATAAAAGCGCCCATTATGGCTGCTGTTCCGCCGATCCTTTTGGTAAAGATGCCCAAAAGGAACAAACCGCACATTGAGCCGCCGAATAAACCAAGAACAGACATAAACGATTCCCAAATTGATTTTATATCCGCACTTGCAAAGAGCAAAGCGAGTGCTGTTCCTAAAATACCAAAGAGAAGAACACATAACCTAGCGAGATTTAAATAAGCTTTTTCAGTTTTCAACAGAGAAAATCTTTTGAAAACATCAGTTACCACAACAGTTGAAATGCTGTGAATACTGCCTGATACTGTGGATTGTGCTGCTGCAAAAATACCGGCAACTACGATACCCGCTATTCCTGCGGGCAACTTGCTTGTAATAAATAGCGGAAAGATCGCATCATTTTGAAAAGACGGATCAAGATCCTGCGGATTTTGTTTATAAAATACATATAAAGCTGTGCCAATACAGAAAAATAACAATGTGGCAAATAATCCAGCCACAATGCTTGTAATAAAAGAATCTTTGACTTTTTTAGCACTCGAAACCGACATATAACGCTGTACTATCGCCTGATCTGAAACATAAGGCACAAGATTCTGCCCGATTCCTCCAACAATCATAACCCAGAAAGCTGATGTATATAAGCTCGTTGATGACCAATCCCAATTAATGGTATGAAATTTCGCGTTAGCCGAAGCAACAGAAATAAATTCAGAGATACCTCCATTAAGACCATGGAGCATAATGAAAAGACAAAGACCGGCACCTCCCAATAAAACAAGACTCTGCACTGCATCTGTCCATGCTACTGCTTCAAGTCCGCCCATAGCACAATAAATGACAGTTAAAACTCCTGTCAATAAAATGCAGGTATTAACACTCATATTAGTCATTGCCGATAGTGCCAGTGCGGGCAAAAACATAACGATGGCCATTCTGGCAATATGAAATAAAATGAACGAAAATGCCGCAAAAAGTCTAACTGCTATATTGAATCTTTTCTCAAGATATTCATACGCGCTTGTTGCATCTATTTTAATAAAATGCGGAACGACGCAAATCAAAATGAAAGGCGCAATTGGAATTCCGATAAGATTTATGGCAAGGAAAGTCCAGTCGGTACAATAAACTTTTGCGGGGATTGCGATGAATGTAATTGAACTTAGAAGAGTCGCAAAAATGCTCAAACCCGCAACCCATGACGGCACACGTTTTCCGCCACGGAAGAAATCATCTGTCGATTTGTTGCGTCGCATAAAGTATACACCAACAACCAGCATACCAGTAAGATAAATAATCAGAGCAAAGAAATTTATCTTTCCAAAAACGGTTGATTTTTTCACGAGTTCAGCCTGCCATATCTGCGGGGTGCGAATTCGGGGACAAATCTCTCCTGAAGGAATTACAATATTATTTCCCCATTTTACAGCAGTCGTGGTAACCTGACTTAGAGGCATCTTTCCAATAGAAGTAAAGCTGTCTGTGATCGTATGATATGCGAGAACATCTCGCGAAAAACATCCTTTATCATTTGAATCCGCAGAGTCAGGACTAACAGCGGCGCCGAAAATTAAAATATGACTTTGACCAACGTCTATAGAAGACACTGCATTAATTGTTACTGGTGAATCGGAGCATTTTTTCCAGGGCGATTGACCAGCTTTGTATTTCGAAGGACTGAATTCATAGACATCATTTAGCGTAATCGTGTTTGAATCTTCCGGAGATTTCTGATATCTGCCGCCAATTACATAAATACAATATTCCTTACCATTATGCTGCGAGGCGGTTATATTAAATGCTCTCTGCTCACCCGGCCAGACCGGCAGTTGTTTCCAGTTCGCGCTTCCACCACTGATTATCATCGATAAATCCAGTGACCATAAATTTTTCATTGCTGAAAAGGGACTGGTTGTTCGCTGTCCGCCTGCAACGTAAATAACATCATCAATTGCCGCAGCTGCCATATTAGAACAAGGCAGAGGCAAGGAAGGTAAATCTACTTTTTCAATTTTCTTATTTTTCGAATCCCATTTCAGCAGGAAAACATCATCAAAAGTTTGATTAGCATCGTTTCCGCCTAAGCAGAGCAATCCATATTTTGTCGAAACAGAAGCGCCATAAGCTATCGGATTATTAAGTTTGCCGGCAGGCTGCCAATTTTTGCTATTTTTTTCAAGAACAAAAATATCATCATGCCAGGTTTTTTGTGCCTGGTCATAAGGTTTGGCGAAATTGGCACCACCTGCGATAATTAATGCATCATTGTGAATACCTGCGAACGGCCCTGCAACGCCAAAAGATTCATTCTGGTCTGAAGTTGGCGGCAAAATCGGCAACTGCGACCAATTGAGCCAACTCAATTTATCAGGTGCGGCAAAGACAAAGTTGCTGCAAAGTAAAATTATTAATATAGAAAATTTCTTATTTTTCATTATTAACCTTTTTTATATCCCAATACCATTTTATCGCGGTATCCTGTCTTTTCGGCTCATCATCGGAGGAAATTTAGTATGCGGTTCAGTCTGATACCAATATGCAGTCGAACTAATGTCATCCGTCAACGGTTCAAATTTACCGCCGGTACGATACCAGCCTAAAGCCTGTATGGTAACTTTTAATTCTTTGTTGAATCTAATCGGGTCAAGCAGATGCCATCTGTAAAGTGAGTGTTTCGGAGTCAAGCCGGGGCGGTTATCTCTATAGGGATAACCTAAAAATGCAGTAGAATAATTCTGACCTCCGCTAAGTACACCATTCAAATATGAATCACCGAAACACCACGCTCCGCCAAAATAATCTTCAGTGCCGGTACCACAGATAGTCGGAAAATTACTGTCGCCATCCAAATAAAACTTAACTTCGCCTTCGCCCCACCATTCGTCAGACATCTGTACCCACGCCAAAAAAGTTCCGACATACTGGCCTTTGCCTTTGATATTATCAACAATTATATGTTCTGGTTTAACATAATCCGTTGTTCTTGTCCGTCGCCATTGCGAATGAAAATAGGCAGCATCGTCCGATACCTGCTGAACTGAATAAGTGACCTGATAGAAAAAGCCTCTCATGTCCCGGTCACTCTGATTCTCCACTGTTATTTTACATGACGTCCTGAAAGGCATCGGCCAATAAGTATTAAAACCGCCATCAGGATTTACCGCTACAGGAATTGAGTTGACAGGATACCTCACTCCATGAGCAATAGCAAAGAAATCACCAAGCGGTACTTCCACCGATGGATCCTCTTCATTATCCCAATAAAAGCGAATGACTATATCACGATAGAATTCTTTGCGAGCGGTAATCCATATATGCTGAATTATCGCAGGACCTTCTATTTTGGCCATATTAAAAGTCTGTCGCGATTTCAAATCAACACAGGGACTCACTTTCCAGCCCTGACCAAGCCACGATGAAGGACTTTTTTCATCAGGCGCTGCTTTTGCGCCATTGCCCGGCTGACCGGTTGGATTTTCAGCCGAAATGGAACGAGTCTGAGCATTGGAAAGCATATAGATATCATTCAGACCGCCAGTAGAAAGATCCCCCTGCGACAAAACAACTGATTGTGAGAAAATTAGCAACAATGCACTTAAAGCCATTATATATTTCATAGAAATCCTTTCGCGATATATAGACGAATTATTTTATTTTGCCATTTGTGAGCCAATTTAGCGTAAACGACACCAAAACAATTTTTTCGTAAGGTTTTTTTACGCCAGCTTCATACATACAGGCAATCCGGTTGTCAGGCAAGCGAGCAAGACAAGAATATGCGGTTGGGCCTTGGTATAATGATTTTGAATATTTCCATGTTTTACATTCATCAAGACTTGCCTGGACGGTCATATTAACTCTTTGCGTTGCACTGTGCGGATTGGAAAAAAGAATTATGCTTTTATCGAATCCTTTGTATGGTGCGAATCGAAAAATACTTGCCTGGCATAAAGGTTCAATTAAATCAGTTTGGAAATCAATTTTTGTCCAGCTATGGCCGCCATCATAACTTAAGGCCTGCGCTCTTTTGCCCCTATACTGGTGATTTCGAATGTCCATCAAAACTGTGCCGTCAATTAATTCGATGACCTGACTTTCACCGCAATTTGGATAAATCCATTCACTGATTTTCCAATTTTGGCCATTATCATCACTGTAAATCGTGTGCGAGCCGCCCGTGAAACTTTTTTCCGGATAACGAAGTGCGATAGAATGATCGCAGGGAATAATTAATCTGCCTTTATTTTTCCCATATTTTAACTGAATCCCAATGCCAGGGCCGGTTGCGTACCATTTCCATTGTTTATTTTTTGCTGTAGATGTAATTTCTTTCGTAGAAGACCACGTCGCGCCGTCGTCATCAGATTTCAAAATAAACACTCTGCGGGTATTGACACTATTTCCCTCCGCTATTTTTCTTTCTTTATCATCCCCGAGATTCCAGGTTGACAGAAGCCAAATTGTTCCGGTCTGCTCATCCTGAACAGGACATGGATTTCCGCAAGTATTATTGGCATCGTCCCAGATAATCATTTGCGAGCTGAATGTTTTGCCTCCATCGGTTGAACGTTTTAAGAGCAGGTCAATGTCGCCGGCATCGCCGCCGTGATTTTTGCGTCCTTCACAAAAGACGAGAACCGTTCCTTTCAATGTAGTCAAAATCGCAGGAATTCGATATGTATGATATCCATCTTGTCCGCCGACAAATAAATCCTGATAAACTACTTGATTTGTATCATTGGCATTGATTGGATAAATAAAAAACAGTAAGATAAAAAAAAATAATTTATTTAGTTTCATTAAAAATCCCTTTTTCAAAAAAAAAATTAAACCTTTATCTCGCTTATGGGACAATCAATCTTGGTTTTCTGCTTTAAGGGGGAAGCTTGACTGGTACATGATTCAAAAAAACCAATTTGTTCAAGTTTTTTTATAACTGATTCATATTGTCTATCGGTAACTTTTGTCAAAGGCAGACGAACCGGACCGCAATCAATTGAAACCTCCTTCATCAATGCTTTACTGATTGCCAAAAATGAACAGCCCGCGGATGCCAGCACTTTAATCATTTCCATCGATTTCTGCTGCAAAGAACGTGCTTTTTCGATATTGCCGCGTTTAAATTCATTTATTAATTGATGATAAAGTCCGGAAGCAAAATTATAAGTGCTGCCGACGGCGCCCTTTGCGCCAAGTGCAAGTCCGCATAAAAGAATTTCATCACGACCAAACAAAATGTCGAATCTGCCGTTTTCAAAGCTGCGACAAAGATAATAATCCATCAAATCTTCATACGTATATTTGATGCCCGCAAGATTTGGAATTTTATCAGCAGCTTTTCGAAGGAAATCGATCATTGCAAAATTAACACCGGTCATAGAAGGCATATGATAATAATAGAATGGCAGTTCAGGAGCGCTTGAAGCGATTTGACTGCAACATTCAACCAAGTCGTCCACACACGCAGGTCTGAAAAAACTTGGTGCGATAGCACCAATAGCATAAGCGTGAGATTTTTGGGCATGAGCTGACATTTTTTTACAAGCTTCAATACTGTTCTCACCGACATGAACAATGACTTTCAATTTTTTATTTGCCGTTTTGCACCATCGCTCTGCAATCTCAAGTCTTTCTGCAAGCGTCAATGACATGCTTTCACCTGTTGTTCCGCAAATAAATACCCCTGCTAAATTATTAGCCGTATAGAAATCTGCCAATTTCTCAATCGCATCAAGATTAATACTGCAATCATTATTCAGTGCCGTAAATGGAGCGGCAATCAAACCTTCAATATACATAATCATTTTGCCTTTCAATCACTGTGGAGCCAATTATTAATTAAAATATTTAAATCTGAAAAATCTACGATGGAATCACAATTTAAATCACCCTTGCTAATTGTCAAAATATTCTGCGGCAAGGCTCTATATACCGCAACCTTGTCAATATCGCCTGAAAATGCGGACGAGCCGCTATTAAAACAGCCGATTGTCACATCATTGCTGTTGGCAAAAGAACCGCTGACAGCCCCATATTGCGCCGAAAGCACGCCATCTACATAAAGCTCTATAACGCCTGCTGAACCTTTATGAACGGCAAGAGCCTCGTGCCATAAGCCATCATTTACATTATAGCCGCTCACAACAGAAGAACTGGTTGTACCATTATCTTCGAGGAATCTTAGTTTTCCATCCTGAACTCTAAGCCACCACGATTGACTATTGGAGCCAACGTCTTTTGCGATTAACGCACCGGCACCTGAAGAGCCTCCGCTGCTATGAGATGTTGTACGAAATATCACACTGATAACGAAGTCTTCATTTGCATCAAAATCAAGAATATCTTTTGATGCTGAATCGGTAATTTTTAAAGCCTTGCCGCTTCCATCAAAATGTACCGCGGATTCTCCGCAGCCTCCACTTACTACATTTAATGAAGCGGTTGCTGTGCCATTAAAACCATAGCCTCGCAAATCTTCAACCGCATTGGAACCTGTTGGAATTATCTGACCGTTTTGATATTCCTCAAAATCCCAGAAAAATATCGAACGGTCTTTAAGCCAATCAAGTGAAAATTTAGCGAAAGTCATTCTACGATAAGGCATATCATCGCCATTTTCATAAAACAGGCCAACAGAACCATCAGCAAATAGAGCTAATGATGAATATGCAGAATGTTTTGCAAAAATTAATTTGCTTCTCGGCCAGGTATATCCGTCATCAAAACTCATCTTCACTGTCATTTTTATACGTGTAGTATCAGCAGCATTTGAAAACAATAAAATTCGCTGACTTGCTGTCGGGTCGCAACTAATTATACTGCCCTGGCAAATCGGGTCAGCCAAATCTTGTCTGATTTGCCATGCCGACCAGGTCGACCCCTGATTATAGCTGTAACTGACAAGCCGGCTATAATATCCTTTATAAGGACTTGTTGCCCTGTCATTTCGCATTAATGTACCTGAACCGATTTCTACAACAGCTCCTTCACCTCCGCCAACGCCCAGATAGCCGCTTTGAGTCCAGGTCGCGCCGTGATTGTCGCTTTGGATGTTTCTGCAGATGGCGGGGATTACCAATCTTCCGATATGAGCGCCCTGCTTAATTTGAATTCCATTTCCCGGGCCTGTCGCATCCCAGCGGGTATCTGCAGGCTGAACTTCATTGAAGCGATTAACGGGAGTTGACCAGGTGGCGCCGTTATCATCACTGTAGCAAGACCATATTGTTCTTACGCCGTCACTAGTTCCGTCGTTTATTTCTCCTAATGTATCCTGTCCAAGATTATGCGTCATAAACAACCATATTCTGCCATTAGACTCATCAACTACCGGAGTCGGATTTCCACAAGTATTGCCGCCATCGTCCCATATAATTTGCAGAGACTGCCAGGTGTTTCCGCCATCAAAACTTCTTCGTAAAACCAAATCAATATTGCCTGTATCTGAACCGCTATTTTTTCTTCCTTCGGCAAAAGCTAAAATTGTACCGTCAGGAGCCTGGATTAATGCAGGTATTCTAAATGTATGATAGCTGAGCGTTCCCTGCGCAAAAGGAACATTCTGAAACAAAACTTCAGCGGCGGCAAATGGAACAGTAATAAATAATATAAAATACATTACTACAGCGCAAATAAGATAGTTTTTGAAACCAAAAAATAAAAAATAAAAAATAGAAAATGAAAAATTTAAAATGTTCAATTCCTTGAGTTTGCCAGTTTTTCGGAAGCTTAAGCAATTTGCCACCCAAAGAACCCGGCTATAAAAGAACGTCAGCAATTCTATTTTTGAATTTTGCTTTGTCATTTTTATTTTTCCATTTTAATTTGCGTTTGTATGTCATTGCGAGGCTATCAGATAGCCGTGGCAATCTCAAACGCTAATCGGTCAGTTTGAGTGGTGCGGTTCCGTCTGATACCAGTAAGCAACTGAAGAAATATTATCTTCAAGAGGCTGATAAATGCCGCCCTTTTTCCAGCCCAGAGCCTGAATTGTAATCTTCAAATCTTTTTCGAAGCGAATCGGATCTGTGATGTGCCAGCGGTACATGCCGAATTTAACGCCTGCGATTTCGCCGTCTTCAAGATTTTTGCCTTCAGGATAAATGATTTGATTCACTCCGGCGTAAGGCGTGTTGAAAACTTTATATTCTTTTTTGCCGTCTTTGCCTGCGGTTGGCCCTTCGAAATTGTATGAGCCGCAGAAATAATCTTCAGTGCCTGTGCCGCAGATTGTCGGAAATTCTTTGTCGCCGTCCATATAGAATTTTATTTCGCCTTCGCCCCACCATCCCGCGCGTTTAGTTTCCCAGCACATATACGTTCCGACATATTGGCCTTTGCCTTTGATGCCATCAACGATTGTATAAACATCTTTAAGCTTAATTGGACTGACGCTGCTGTATTGCGCGTGCAGGTATGCGGCGTTTTTCGGAACTTTTGTAAGCACATAATCAATTTGGTAATATAATGTCATTGTCTCGGGGTTTGTGTTTGTCATTGTAATCTTTGCGCTTTTGCGGAAAGGCATTTGCCAATAGCAATTGAATCCGCTGCCGGGATTAACGCAAACAGCCAGAGATGAAAATGTCATATATCCGCCAAGACCAGTGGCGAAAAAATCGCCGACCGGACATTCAATTGAAGGCGTTTTTTCATCGTCCCAGTAAACGCGAATGATATTAAGTTTATTATTTTTTGTCGGCGTCATCCAAATATGCTGAATCGCGCCGGGGCCTTTTATTTCCGCCATGACAAAAGTATCGTTAGGATTGATGCGAACGTTCGGATTGACTTTCCAGCCAATACCCAATTCTTTTGCCGCGTTTGAGTTCACACCTTTTCCTAGCGGCGTCATTCCGCCTTTGCCTTTTTCGCCGGTTAAGTTTTCCGGACTTATGGACCGTGTTTGCGCATCTGATAGAAATGGTAAATTACCCAGGTTCATTTGAACACCCTCGAATTCCTGCGCAAATATGTTTCCGGCTAATAAAAGTAAAATCAACAATCCAAGAAATATTTTTGTAATTACTTTCATGCTACTTCTCCAAACAAGTAGTTAAATTAATAAAATTATTTGGCTGTAATATTAAAAGCTCAAGAAAAAGATGCAGGAGAAATAAATTCCCCTGCACCTTTCCATTTTAACATTTTTATTCAAATTCCGAGGCTAACCAGTTGTTCGCCATGATTGCAAAATCTTTGAAATCAATAATGCAATCTGCATTGTAGAGGTTGCCCATTTCGACCGTTATCAGACATGAAGGAGAACTGAATGACCAGATAGTACCTTGTCTGTTGAATGGACCATTCGTATCTGAACCAACAGTATCAACTCTCCAATAATAAGTCGTATTGTTGCTAAGACCTGTAACATTTGCGGAATTACCGCTAGCTATGATAGTACGAACGACGTTCTGCATATACGGATCGGTCGCAATTTTTACAGTTTGACTTGTAATCGTTGCGCCTGTGATGGGTGTCCATGTCAAAGTATAATTAATCGGAACACCTGTTGCACCATCAACGGGATTAGGATTTGTCGGTAAAGCAAATGCCTGTACAAATTGTGCCGGTGACAAAGCCGCACGTGTAACCTTTACAAAATCTATATTGCCGTTAAATGCGCGACTTGCAGGATAACTATGGAAACCTGCCACACAGCTATAACCTGTTGGTGAAACGTTCGCAGTCGTCGAAGTTATATCCGCGACTTCTTTGTCAAGTACGCCGTCGATGTACACTCGCAATTTCTGGGCAGATACATCACGAACAGCAGCAACGTGATGCCAGCCGCCGAATACGCTTGTTACTCCTGTTGCAGTACCGCCTATAATTGTAGTGCCTTCTTTTCTCTCATCGAATGTAAATCTAAGACAACCTGTTGTTCCGTTAACCCTTAAGTAATATGACGCGGTATCACTGCCGTACCAGTAATCGTCTTCAGCCAATGGCAAATACGCAAATATCGCACAGCCGGTCTGTGTTGTATATATTGGGTTCACAACCGCTTCGATAGTCAAATTTCCGTTGGTTGACGGTATTGCGATGCCGCTGCCTGCGACTGAACCATCGCCGTAAGTATGACCCGGCACTAAATCAAATCTTGCCTGGTTGAGCGTCTTCAATGATGCGCCTGAACCATAATTTGCATTAGGATTGTCATATATAGCATTGGAATCTGTTGCAAGCTTGACTGCCTTAACATTTCTTCCGTTCCCACTCGAATCAACAACCTTATCATTAGGTTCAATAACTGTGCCGGGCGATTCATTGTTAAATGCCCAATAACCTGCGACATCTGTTACGAGGTCTTGGGTTTGAAATTTCCATTGCGAGCCTGTCCAACTGAAAGGCACACTGTCTTTGGTACCTGAAGTATTAACTCGCCAATAGTAAGTCCTGCTTTTGGCTACAGGCGTCAAAACAGCATTGTTTGCCGTTCCACTTAAATTAAATGTCTGAATAATATTTGCAAAAGCATCATCTGTTGCAACCTGCAAAACCTGGGAATCAACCGTGATACCTGTCCCCGATAAAGGACTCCAGCCTAAAGATACTGAAGGAACAGCCATATCAATTGCATTGTTTGCAGGATTCGGATTTGTTGCGAAAAATATTCTGTTTCGCTGAATAAATTGATCCGGCGTCAACGCAACATCGCTGATGCGAATAAAATCTATGCTGCCGTAAAAATCACGGTTATCGGCGCCAGCAAATTGGCCGATATTTACCAATCCGTCATTTGCGAAACTGCCAAAAGTGCCATCAACTTTGGTAGCTACTTCAACGTAATCGATATACATTTTTAATTGGCCTTCTGCAACATTTCTGATTACAGCAACATGATGCCACTTACCATCATCAATATTAATACTGTTGCAAAGGATATTGGCACTTGCTGGGGCATCATCTTGAAGCAT
Organism: Planctomycetes bacterium GWF2_41_51; assembly: GCA_001825665.1. GTDB lineage: Bacteria > Planctomycetota > Phycisphaerae > Sedimentisphaerales > UBA12454 > UBA12454. Next base: position 20,746 of record MHXZ01000119.1, read on the forward strand.
AAATTCCAAAAAGCCGGTTTCTTTAACACGCCACCACCATTGTGGTGAAGCTGAACCGCCGCTGCCGATTTTCGATAGAATCGCGCAAACTCTGTTGGATGTATCATTAGTTATCGGACAGCGTATCAAAGCTTCCATTGTAAAACTATCACTGTAACCGAAATCAAATGCAGTGCCTGCTACAGGCCCGCCATCACCGAAATTATGGCCCGGTTCAAAAATAACCTTATCAGAAACAGCCTTATTAAGTGCTGCCACCGAACCGTAATTCGGGTCACCCGGCCAAAAATCCGGTAAATGGGTGTCTGTAGATGATACAAAAATGTCCCTTCCGTTTCCGCTGCTGTCAACAATTCTTTCACCCTGAACAGTTTCCTGTTTAGGTATCTTATCGTCAAACTCCCAATAAGCAAGCGTAGCGGCTTTGACTGTCGAAAGAGATGATACAAGCAGCACAATCATTAAAATTTTCACTGTTTTTTTCATAATCTTAAACTCCTGTTAAAATTCCTATATTATTTTTTACGTCCGATACGAACAATGCCTAAACCTGCCGATAATAAAATAAATGTAATTGGTTCTGGAATTGGTATGCTCGAATTGTAAATGGCCAAAATCTGTTCTGCATTTAATGCACTGTCAATAATCGCAAAATCATCCATCAAGCCGTTCACATATTTGTTGTTGGTTCCATTAGCACCAAAACGGCCGCCAAGTTTTAAACCGTCCATCCCGGCCGTCCCGAAGCCATAGCCTGCTGTTGATGTACTGGATGCGTACGATACACCATCGACATACAATGTAAGATCGGATAGATTGGTGACAACAGCAGCAACATGAAGCCACTCGTTTGATGTGCCAGTAGTACCCAATGCAAGCCTGTTGACTACTGTAATCGAATCGGTGGAGCTGTAATCACCGATCTTAGCGCTTAACCCTGTGGCGCCGGTGCCTGTGGTCTCCGAATAAACTATCATTTTTAACCCGCTTGCCTGGTTTACATAAGTAAACCAGGCACTATTGAGCCACCTCTCGGTATTGATCCAGAAGCTCACTGTAAAACTGCTGCTAAGCAACGGTGTCGCATCTGCAAGTGTCCATCCGCCGGCACTCGAACCGTTTGAACTGTAGAATCCCGCAGCATTCCCGTATTTGCCGGCAAGACCTGTTGCGTACAAGCCGGTGTTGGTGCCCGACTGGTATGACCCAAGTGTCCCGTTATACGATCCGGCCGTATCGGCCACGGTCGTTGCACCGGTGGCTTCATCAAACGTATAATGCACCAGCATAGTCGCATTTGAAACACCTGATAGAAAGACTACAAAAAACAATAAATAAATTTGCTTCTTCATTTCTTTCCTCCAAAATTAAAATTAATAAATTTGTAACAAACAAAATAATTCCATTATTTTCAATTGACTTCACTTTTACAATTGTGCTCTTATGCTCTTAAATTTAGCGCCATTTCCTGGGCAGATAGTAACGCTCCCCCCTTACTGTCCCATTATCATTTAGCATTATTTGTTCACAGTCATTTCTCACATTAAATTTCTGAATATGTCCGTCAAGATAACCATTATTAATATATACTGATGGAATTTGAGTTGAATTGGTCATATATAATTTAATCTTTTGATCAAAAGGTTCTGTAAATGCTTCTGTTCCAAGAAAATCATTCAGACGGCCTTTTGGGAGTGGATGGGCTGACATCCATAAATTGTTGCCGTACTTTGCAATATTATATTGTTCTCCTGCCATAAAGAAATCTGTCAGCATTAGCGTATCATTACCATAAGTCGGATTGAATCCCTTGCCGATATATGGCTTGGTAGGATTCGCTTCTTCATTTTCGATAAAATTCCTGTAGTTCCACAAGTACATATAACTGCTGTCCAGGAACATAACCCTTTGGCTACTGTACATTTCAAGAAACTCATCTTCCCATTCGACATTATTATTTACAAGCGGACAATTAAAGTATTTCGCACTTTTCATATATGAGCCGAGAACTTCAATAACTGAACCGCCGTTCAATGATTTGGGAGTTCCATAATAATATTTCAATCGGCACGGAACTGTCCACCAACCTGCTTCAGTACGTTTAGTTATTGATTTTGCAAATCCTTGCGTTGAAGGAGGATACCTGTTGTTGCCGTTATCGGCCATCCAGAGATTAACCGCGTTGAGAATGCTCCGCATATTAGTAGCGCAAATCACCATTTTTGCCTGATTACGAGCCTTTGATAATGCCGGCATCAATACAGCGAGCAATATTGCAATAATCGAAATAACGACTAATAACTCAACTAATGTAAACCCCTTCTTTTCTACCATTGGAATATCTCCTTAACAGTTGGGCCTGCTTACTGTTGTGCCGACATGAATATTTAAATCGATCATAAATGTTTGATCATTATGCATCAGAAGCTTACCAGCTCTTGTTTCGTGCAAAATTAACGCTGCCTTTTTACCTAATGAATACTCGTCAACTACTACTGATGTAAGATTTTTGCGGAAAATTGTATCACGATGATTATTGCCGAAACCGATAATAGACAGATCCTGCGGAACTTTCATACCTATCTTATTAGCAATCCAATAAACTCTTTCAGCTTCAGTATCATCATTGCAAAATACTGCGGTTGGTCTTTCCTTAGTGCCGAGCAAATCAATAAACATGCTAATTTTTTTATTCTCAAGCTCTTCAGTATCTGATGCAGGCTCATAAATAATCAGATTCTCCTGCAATGAAATTCCGGCATCATTCAAAACAGCTTTTAATCCTTTTACATGCGCTTCTGTAACTGAATATTTACTCACACCAAAATAAGCTATTCTTCTATGACCCTGCTCAAGCAAAATTTTTCCGGCCAATTTTCCCACACCCTCTCTATCCCAGGTAAGAGTTGGAATATTTATACCTGCAATAGAGCGGTGACAAGCAACAACTGGAATATTGGCGTTAATCAACTGTTCAATTTGAAAAACTGGAGTGCTCAACATAGTCGGCGGAACTATCGCTAATCCGTCAATTCCGCGATTAAGCAGTTGAAGAATTATATTACCTTGCTTATTAACATCGTTATAAGTTTGACATATTACAGTTTGATAGCTTCTAATAGATTGTTCATGATCAAAACCCTGCACCAAAGAAGGATACAAAGTTCTAACAATATCAGGGATTATCAAAGCAAACATCTGTGTTTTCTGGGCTGCTTTACCTGAATGAAACTTTGCTAAAAAAGTTCCTTTTCCCTGAACTCTGTTTATATATCCCTCTTTTTCTAATTCATCAAAGGCTTGACGAATCGTATTTCTTGAAACACCGACATGCTGGCATAGATAGCTTTCACTAGGCAAAACATCTCCCTGTGTATATTTTCCCATTGCCACTTCAGATAGAACAAATTTTTTGACAGCCTGCCATTTTAATCCAATGGAATCATCAAATGATCCTGATTCTTTAATGCGTCCCATAATTTATTCCTTTAACACCCTTTGCTTGTACTTTTATCATATTTTACTTGTGCCTAACTTGTTGGTATGAGTTATATTAGCATTTAACTTGCTCTTTGTCAACATTTTTTTTAACAATAATCAAATTAGTTCTTAACATTTTTTGTCATCAATAGATATGGCTTTCATAATTGTGGTAAATAACATCGAAAAATGGAGCCAGTGTGCGCAACGAATTTTGAGCCCGTCTTAGCATCATTCACTATAGCTTAAAGAGTAGTCAAAAAATGTTAGATATATCCCACATGGAACAGGATAATTCAGCCAATTAGTCAACAGATCCGAGAGTCACCCCTTAAGGGTTGAGTATATGAAGATTATGACCAGATTAAGAGCTTATAAAAAAATGTGCGAAAGATTATTGACAGTATCCGATAGTTAGGCAGGCTATAAAATTCCTCATTTAGCGCAAAAAAAGTCCGCCAATCTTTTCAATAGCGGACAATCTCCCCGAACGGGACAACTTTACAAATTGGCTAAAATTATAATCTCTTTATTTGCAGATACTTGTAAACATCAATCCGAGTCATGTATGGCCCATTAGATACCACTTCGCATACCCTCGCACATCGTCGCAAGCTTTCGCAAGCCTTTGTAAAATTTAGGCTTAAATCCAATTTCAATTGCGAGCCCTCGCGGCGCTATGCTGCAGCGCATGATGCAGCGCGGATTTTTCGGCGCCGCAGAGTTGGGATAAGAGTGGTCGCATATTCTTTTCTATTTACCTAAAGAATTCAATCTCTCATAATAATGCTAACAAACCTACTACATCCAATCTCTTTCATTGAAATTGCCGCTTCAACCAGAATTTTTCGTTCGTCATCGGTAAAACTTAATCGTTTTTTAATTTTAGATTTTAGAATCTTATTCTCAGTGCGAAGATATTCATTCTGAAGTGTCAATTCCCGGCACAAAAGCCGAGTGATTATTGCAATGATTGGTACATTTAACCATTTGTTAGCAGTTGTTTGATTGGCTGTATTTTCCATTGGTAGAATTTATCATAAATGCTTGTTTTTTCAAGAATTAAGCTGTATAATGAAGGCATAATTTAATGAGCCGTATATATTGTACCACACGCCTTAGCCATTAAATTCATTCATATTGACGTATCCGGTTTCACAGAATTTGAGCCGTAAGCCACGATTCAAAATATACAAATATTTTTAATGTCAGATCCCAAACTCGAATAAATGCAATTGCTTGCATAAATTATAATCTATTTTCTTTTACAATCAAGATAAAATACATATAAAATCTTCAAAAATATAAAATCCTTGGGAAAAGGAATTCTTACGAAAATTGTTGTTTCTTCACTAAAAAACGCAAGGAGAACCTTTCCTCGGAGGTTTTCCATGAAAAAATTGCTTTTTTAAAAAAAGAGATTCCAATATAGCTCCAATTATGCTACAAATATTTGCAAAGGGCGTATTGTATTTCATAATTATGAACCAATATGCAGCAATAAATAAAGCATTACTAAAATTCCAAATACACCGGCTACGGATAAAGAAAAGCCCATAACATCGACTTTTTTCCATTTAAATAATTCAAAATTCGAGTTTGGAAATAATAAGTTTTCTTTAAATCGTTGAGGATTTAAGAACGATTTTTCGATTTCAACTCGGTCCTTTTCTTTATCTATTAGCACGGGAGTGCGCATTTTCACATAAAAACGATCAAGTATTGTTTTATCATCCATCGTCGTGAACAAAGAAACGATGATCAGTGTTGAAAATGGCAATATTATCCTTAACAAAGTGCGTATTGTTTCATTCAAAGCATGAGGATTTTTAGATAAATCATAAAAATAATCAATAGCGACCATCTCAACATATAAGAGTCCATTACCGCTAATTGAGCCATTACTTTCTTTTATGCCTTTTGACCAGAAAATAGATTTTTTTGGGGGTTGAAAAGTGACTGTTATTTTCTGACCGATTGTAATCGGAACCGGTCTTGCGCCTTGTGCTTTTCCAAATTGATTTAGTCTATCCCATGCCTGAATTTGATTATTGCGTTTTTCCACATCCATAACTCGTGCTGTATAGATACGGGTAATCGGTGCAGGGTTTGTCTGCTTCAATAAATATTTATTTGCTTTCAAGCCTGGAACTGCTATAGGAAGCAAAATAGGCAAAATTGTTATTGTAAGCATAGTTATGATCATAGAACTCCATGCACCTATACGATTTGCTTTTCGCCACTTCATCCCACCCCAAAATGCCGCGGCGGGAATAGCAGTGAACTCCCATATGAACTTTAGCATTTCCAGGATATTATCGAACCACGTTGCCAGCAGTGCGCCACTTATCAAAATAACTGCTCCCATTATCCTGCCGATTAGTACATAATGCCCTTCATCCAAATTTGGAAATAAAGGCCTGCATAAATTATGAGTCAAAAGGCCTGAAGCTGTAAGCATCATCATAGAAGCACTTGCCATCAAAGCAGCCGCAAGGCATGCTATCATTAAACCTATAAGTCCGAGATTCAGACTTCCTAAAAGATGTTTGCATGCATATCCCCAAACCAAATCTGAATTTTTTATGTGGCTACCATACAAAACTATCGCGAGTATTCCAAATATTCCCCATAAGAGAGTGCAAAGTCTTTTGATAAAACTACCTGAAACAAAACCAAAACGTGCTGTAAGTTCATCTTTTGCCGAACCAATAGCATTCATTTGGTTCGCTTGCACCGCTACATTTAGTGTTAAGAGAATTGAAACAGCGGCAATGTAAAACCATGTGAAATCAAGAACTTCTGCTGAACCAAATATATCGAAATAAGATTCAGGTAAAATCTCATGAATTCTATTTATGGTTGCCATTAATCCGGCATTCCCGAACATTATACTAATTTTATTAAAACCAAAAGGAATCAATATCACAGAAAGGACAATGATAAGAATACCTTGTAATAAATCAGAATAAAACGCAGCCTCCAATCCTCCTGCTACACAGTAAATAAAGATGCACAAGGAAATCAGACCTATTAATAAATTTTCGTTTATATAAGAAAATTCTTTCCGCGGATGTTGAAGCTCAAGTACAATTATTCTTTCTTCTTGTATCCTTGTAAAATTCCCTTCCATCTTAAACTTATGAAGATTTTCTAATTCCTGTGCTTTATCATATTCAATTTTTTCGACCGGGGTCAAGTCAGCAATATGTTTTTGCGTCAATCCCAATACAGTGACACTCATACATCTTAGTCCAATTGCCACAACCGCGACCAGAACAAATGAAGCAACGACTGAATAAAATCCAGCCATTAGTTTTGAACCATAGCGTTCTTCAAAAAAATCTCCTAATGTTATAACACGCATTCTGCGGTACCATGGTGATGTTAGCCAATATATTGGTGTAGACCATATCATGGTAAGATTGCTCCATATACCCGAAACACCGTTATTATAAGTAGTGGTAATTGTCCCTATCGCGGTTTCTGAAGAAGTACCCTGGCCAAAAGCTGAAAAAGTCTGAATCAACTTGCCGAAACGTCGACCGCCAAGAAAATAATCCTCCTGATTTTTGATATGTTTCATTGCACGAAAACCAATAATCAGTACAACCACAAAATATGCGATGATTACAACGATATCAGCAATACCTAATCCAAACATATTTATTTTCCCTCCCAATTTTCAGCAAATCTATAAAATTAACATAACAATCTTTATTCAAATCCGCTCTAAGATAACCGTATAAACCACACCCTGAACCTGTGGTGATGATCAAATTGTCAAGGTGACCGCCAAAAAACCTTGTATTAAATGCATGAGTTGTTCCGACATTAATGTGACCATTATAACTTGTGCCAACCATTAGAGGATGGCCTGCAATTCCTGACTGGCCGTCAACCTCTATAATAGAGAAGCCAGGTATTGCTTTGGCTCTTATGTGACTCCAATGGTTGGGATACAGAATTTCTGACGATGAAGCCGTAGCAAAACCGTTCGGATACCATACATGAAAATCAATTTTTGCCTTTTGCCCATCACCGGAAGGTACAAGACGTAGCTCAAAGCTGTTAGTTGTGTAAATTATGGTTTGTGCTCCGGACATCAAAACAGGTTTCACATCACATTCAATGTATACATTATTCACATCAGGCCAGGTATAGGGACTATATGCTGATTGATTTATGCCGTTAAACTCAAGAGCATAGTCACTTGGCATACCGCTCGCTCCACTTCCATTGATGGTCAATGAAGGTTCGTATTCTCCATTAGTGCCGTCTCTCCCACTGTCATTATATCGCCCAAGAATAAGGTGGTGATTTCTGTCTTTATCATTATCAGAATCGAGTATAGCATTACGCATCAAAGAAGTTTCACTATAAGTTTGGCTAACATCATTCATTTTCCAATTTGCTATTACACCATCGTAGGATTCAATTTCTACTCCATAAATCAGTACAGGACTTCCAAGATACTGTTCTCGAATTTTCGCTCGAGGTATAGTCTGAAGCAATTCCACCAATGTAGTACTTTGAGGATAATGGTATAATCCAAGCTCACAAATACCTGCCATATCAAAATACACGCTTTCGCCGCAATAATAACCACCCTTGACGCAGCTATCCCGTAATTTAAAGAAATCGACATAAAAATCAAAAGGCAAACTTAGATTTTCACCGCCTGAAGCATAATAGGAATAACAATCAATTCCGTTATTATATAGTATTTCTGCCGTAAGCGTTAAAAGCGTCATAGTCAAATGACAATAAACCATTCCTTTATGTTGTACATGTCTATAGCGATCTATAATTTCTCCGGCTTGCGGAAAGGTTGGATTGCCGAAGGGGGTATCATCTGGCATCAATATACAACCGGAAATTAATTCTATCATGTCTCGCGGATTTTCATTACTATCAACCGCATATTGCGATAACTGCTCGTCTCCGAGTGCGTAAGCGATATCAACAAGTCCAAGACAATGGGCCGCAAGATGATTTTGATAATACTGACGTCCGAAATAGTCATTTTTTTCCCAGCGGTTAATTCCTTCTTTAATTACCCTTTCGAGAACCCTGAACCAATTAGCCACCTCCGCTTTTTCAGATGATGCAAAACCACTGTAGTTATAGATAAGATCATAAGCCCACTGAAAAGGCATAGTGCTTCTTCCTACTTCCATCCCGCTGTTTGGATACCAAATATTGGGATCGAAGTTAGAAGCGGGTATAGGTATAGCCTGTGCCCAGGCCAGAATAAAGTCTTGGGCTTTGTCAGCATAAAGATTATTACCGGTAATTTGATAAGCTAATGCCAAATCTCGGCAATATCCCCCATCCCTCTTTGCATTTTCGTAAAAATTAAGTGAGTTTTGGCCACTATAGGGATTAGGCGAGTAACCAAGATAACTATCAGCTAAATTTTTTAAATCAATCCAAGCTTCATACCACGGCTCCTGCTGAGCAGCTATTTTTGCCTGGATATCGTTAATATCTGTCTGGGTGCAATACATTCGGGGATGAACATTTGTAATTTTCGGAACCGTTATTACAGCCAAACTTCCCGCACTAAAACAGATTATGATAATTAAACTTTTAAAAAATAGCTTATTCATCAGCAAATATTCATCACTTTTTGGTTATGAATTGCACCGCCTCCGTTTATGAAGTTTAAAGGTATTCCTACTTATTTCTCCAAAGTTGTCTTACTACATGAGCAGCTAATTTAGGTTGACGATCGCGGGTAAACACGCCTTTTTTATTTCCACAGACTCTCATTGCGCTTTGCCCAGTTAAGAAGTCTGCAAAATTCCAGATATGCTCTCCTACCATAAATTTTTTTGATCGCATGATTTTGATTTTTTCTTCTATTATTTTGGCTTGGAATTCTTCACTATATATCATTTCCGGCATTGAATGAAGTCCGGCTACTGCATCGGCTCCGAATTCTGTAAGCATTATTGGTTTTTTATATTCATTATAAATGTCGTCTAGTTCTTCGCTAAAAGCCTGAATAGATTCTTTAATATAAGCCGGTGCAGCATACCATGCATAATATCTATTGAGACATATAACGTCACAAAGATCCATAATATTACACTTGCCTCGCGGTATCCATTCACCGTCACAAGAAACTATAGTGAAAGGTCTAGTTGAATCAAACGATTTTGCAAACCTCATAATTTCTTTGAAATATTTTCGAGATTCTTTTGCTTCAGAACCCGGCTCATTTGCAACACTCCACATAATGATCGAAGGATGATTTTTATCTCTTTTCATCAAATCCCGAATTGCTTTTTTATGATTTTCAAGTAGTTTATCCATGTTATATTTGAATCGTATTTCAACGGCCGCGGTTTCTGCAATAACAAGAAAACCTTCGCGATCCGCATATTCCAGCATCTCCTCGGAATAGGGATAATGCGAAGTCCTGAAAGAATTTGCACCGATCCATTTCATCAATTCATAATCTCGTTTGATAACAGCGTGGTTGAGACCTCTGCCAATTAGATGAAAATCTTCATGTTTGCCAAAGCCTTTTAAATAGATTGGCTTGCCATTTAATAAGATTTGAGTTCCTTTTACTTGGACAGTTCTGACACCTACAGAAAGTACATATTCGTCCAAAAGCTTTTCATTTTCAAGTAGTTTAATATTACACGCATAAAGATGAGGCTTTTGAGTTGACCAAAGCTCAACATTTGGTATCTCAATTGTTGCTTTAAGAGCGTTTTTGTTGTTTATGTTTATAGTTTTTCCATATTCCCCGACAGAAATCTTCAGTGTATCTGCTTTCTTGTTACTTATATTGACAGTTATATCAACTTTTCCAGTTTTCCCTTGATAGTCCGTTACGACAGTCACATCTTCAATGTAATCTTCTGAAGTTGTATATAGCCGCACAGGTCGATGTATGCCTCCGAATGGAAAAAAGTCAAATCCGACATCAGGCCGATTGGTTGCTTTAGGCATCGTTTTGAAACCTTTTATACCTTGATTTAAATTTCCTGGAGGGATAGTATTTTTATTTAGTTCAGCATTCACTGCAATCGTTATACAATTTTCCTGACCATATTTGATATATTGTTGGCAAGTAAATTGGAATGGCAAATGACAGCCTTCATAACTTCCAACATACTTTCCATTAATCCAAACCTTGGCACGATAACTAACTGAACCCACCCAAATCCAAATATTTTTCCCTTGCCATGATTCTGGAACGAAGGTGGTTGTTTGATACCAGCAAGTACCGAGAAAATGTTTGCTCTCATCATCGGCAAAAAGCTCGTTCCAACTTGATGGTACAGGCAATTGGCCATCTTTTTTAAAAACCTTGTACCATTCTTCTTTTTGACCAGATTCTGTCCAGTCAAATTTATAATCCCAAAAACCATTCAGTTCTTTCATCTCACGACAATGATTCTCTTTAGGGTAAAGCATCAAAAATTCCTTTCCACAATTGTTGTTAACTATTCAATCTTACTGCTCTAAGCATAAAAACATTATATTTGTCCATTATTCTTTTGGCCTCTTCCTCTGAATCGGCTTTTGTTACCAAAGAAAAACCGGTATTAAATTTATCCATGTTCAAATTAAAGATTTCATCTTCATCCATATGATAAAAAGCTAAATACAATTTTTGGGGTCTTAGAAAAGTCATTATTTCCTGCAGAAATTCTTCACCATATTGTTGGTTAGGTAATGGAATAATGTTCAAACCTGTACAATTTGGTATTGAAAGCATGCTTTCAATCCATGGAACATGTTTGCCACAGTAATGAACGGCTCCGGAACCAAAAGCTTCACATATTGCATCATTATAAGGTCTTGAAAATTCCTCATACATTTCTTTGGATATGTTGACCGCAGTATCATCCCTTAGAAGGATTTTACCTTTGTAAAGCGTTTGCCAATGATAGAAATACTCATCGTTTTCATCGGTCGAGTTTTTTTTCAACTCTCTCATGAGCCTGATATATGTTTCAGTAACAAGTTCTAACAAATCTTTGATAATACCAGGGTTTTGATATAATTCGATGTATATATCTGATCCTACTATCATATGAGCAGTATCTAAAGGACCTTGCAAATCAGGATGATATACCTTTATGGCCTGTGAACATTTGGGGTAGTGACTAAGTTTTTCTATATAAAACCGTTGCGTATCAATCAGTTTTTGCCCAAAACCGCAATCCAATTTCGGCGATCCTTTTTTAATAATAGCCTTTACCTTTTCGATTGAATTGACGTGGCACACCCATGGCATATTATTATCAACAATTTTAGACTCAACACCAAAAAGAGAAGCCAGAGTACCGACACCATAATTGGCTCTTATCATAGGCAGTCCATAATCCTTTAAAATGATCGAATTAAGTATGCCGATCAATTCATTATACATCATTTTGCCAATATCTTCATGAATCTCTTCAAATGTGAAAGGTTGAAAATCTGTAATTGGATATTGAATCTTTAAAGGCATTATGTCAGGACGCTGATAGTTTAACGCTTTGGCAAGCTGTTGCTCTGCATAGCAGATATGCCTTGTTTCAATATTAGTTTCAATATATTCAAGTATATTATCTAATTCATTTAGAGGTTTTTCCATTTTAAAAGTACCCTTTCCGATATCATAATTGTTTAATTTTAAATAATCCGTCTACCGTCTGCATTTCCATAATCAATCAAATATTCACGTTCATTTCTGAGTTTGAGCTTTACTCCACAGGCATTGCCGGAAGGTGCAAAGGGGATAATCTTAAATGAACGAATTGGGATTAAATCATCTCGTACCCAATGCCCGTTATCCAACCGATGCAACATTACTGTAATCATGATTTCCATACCACAATAGTCTTTTTCGCGAATTCGTTCCGCATAAATTACTGTGCTTTCTTTAGCCTCTGGATTCAGATTCGTATGCCTTATAAAACTTAATTTATCCCAGCCATAAATTGCTATCATCAAAATTTGCCGTCCTTCGATTTTTGCTGCGATGGCTTGATTTCCATCGACTTCATAATGTGAAATTTCTGGGGCTTTTCCATTAAGATGCGGCAACGCAAAATGACCCAATTGCAATGCGTTTCGATATGGTACGCGTATTCGGTCAACACGAATAACACCGTTTGGAATAATAATATCTGCCAAGTCAATTCGTTCAGGCCCTCGATTGATTCTACCACCTTTTGCCGGATCACCCAGTCCAACAGGTTGAGTATTTAGCTGTCGATAAAGAATACCATCCTCAATCTTATTAAATGCGATATTTACTGGAATACGAAAGTCTAAACCTACGCCGATAAGAGGAGTTCGCTCATTTCCGATGCTTAATTCCCGAACTGAATAATTTGCCGCGTTTGTCCCATCCTTTGATTCTGTTTCCAACAGAAAATGCGGATTAAATTGCAACTGATTATAGTATGTATCATGGATAGATACTTTTGATGTGCGTATCTCAGTTGTGCCGATCTTTCCATGATTTGCTATTTGTATTCCCGGACCCGGAAGTTCTAGAGTTTCGGTATGGTCGCCCAATTCTGACCAAAAACCTTCATTTTCCTTTACTGTCCAGAAGGGTGAATCTTTAGGCAATGTTAATGCTACAAAAAGCTTTGCTATCCAAAATGGGCTGGCTGCGCAACTGTAGAATTGAATCAGTGGTTCAAATGGACCATAATATCCCAAACAGGGCAGACCATTGACATAAATGTCATCTCGGTTGAGGAATTGCATCATATTTGCAGAAGAAATTCTTCGACCAAATCCGGGATCAAAAACTGTATTTTGCAGCAGAAAATGAGCTCCAAATGCCGTCGAAGCGGCAAAGCGATAAATAACACTACGTCCCCACATAAGTTGTTTTCCATCGCGGGCAAAGAATCGCGGCCAGGTTTCAATAAATTCATGATTACGTTCTTCGATGATTTTAGCAATTTCTGGCTCGTTATCGTATCCATACCAATTGCACCAAATTGGGCCATAGAAATGAAAACCCCAGGCATTATAGAAATCGAAATTCTCATCATCAACATACCATCCATTGCCTGCATAGCAACTGAGGATATGCTGTAAATGATCCTTTAAGACAGCTTCATCAATCTTAAAACCGTTGACTTTTAAGAACGTCAGCATGAGTATGTTGAAAAGACGCCAATTTGCTGCTATTGTCAAATTATGGGCATAGTCGGATATCAAATCTGCCACCATTTGTTTTTCCGATTGTTTATATTGGTTCCATATTTGCTCCCTACAATTCATAAGGCTGATTACCAATCCGCCTCCTTCAACGGTATGTTGATAATGCGATCGTCCATGTTTTTTTATAAAATCTGATATTCGTCCCAAGAAGCGCGGCGATTTAGGGTCAGCAGCTTTTAGAATCATGCCGGAATAATAATCACGCAAGTTGATACCGTTAGATTCAATGGAAGTATCTTCCATTATCAAAGGACAGGCTGCCATGAACGTACGAGCCAATCCTTCGAATTCGGCTGCCTGAAAACGATGCGATGGATCCGTTGATTGGGGATAGCTAATTTTATTCTGTTTGGGCAAATCGATAGGATCATTGATGTTTCCTATATTACTGAAAACACCATCTATTAGAAAATGTGCAGCTTCCAGCCAATGTTGACGTTTCATCCCGGTGAATGGGCTGATCTCGAAATCAAGTTCATTTTTGAATCGTAAACTTCTGTTTTGTTTTGGAGTTCCTGACATTATGAATCTCACTTTCCATATCAAACAAATTTCACACTTTTTATTTTATATTAAATCTCGAGTTTAATTTTAAAAGATTTAAAAATATAATTTCAATGAGCCTTTTTATATCGAGCAATGAGTAACATTACCAATCCGGCCATGAAAATCATTAGTCCAGTTAACAAAATCGCAAAACGATCGAGCCAACGATTGGTGAAAAATAATAAAACCAATATTCCAACACCAGCAACCAGCGAAAGAATACCTACGATCATAAAATGTTGCATTGCCCCTGAACCGGATGACTCCTTATCAACATCTATTGGTTTGTTCATAATATTATAAAACTCATCAACCTTTTGTTGGTACTCTTCCGAATTTTTTTTCCAAACAAATCGAGTTACAAAAAATAGTGCTGTTGAGACTCCTATTGTACCAAAAACTCGCAAGGCGAATGGCCATTCGTAATGTAAGTCAAAACTATTTATTCCAAAAAATCTCAAATATTCGCAGATGATACAGCTTTCTTTATTGCTAAAAAAGATATAGTGCTCTGTTAAAAAACTAAACAAAATTCCTCCAAGCGTAGAAATGATAGCTGCATTTCGTGAGGTCTTTTTAACCCAGTAAATCAACACAAACGGGACCGCAACAGGAAGACCAATACTAGCCAAAAGAAAAAGCATTAAGTCAAAAAGTGCAAATTCTTTTTGTTTTGCAAAAAATGATGCCAAGACTATCACACAGAAGCCTAATAATATGTTAATTATTCTTGCAGCATTAAATTGCTCTCTTTCACTTGCCTTTGGACGAAACAATGGTTTATAAAGATTCATGGATATAAGCGCAGCATTTTGATTAATAGCAGCATCCATACTGGAAAGAGTCGCAACAAAAATCATCATAATTAATAAGCCCGCCAGTCCCTTTGGTAGAACTTCCAGGCCAATTAACACATAAGCTGCATCCTGAGGATGTGAAAGTTGAGGTACGATTTTTCCAATATCAGGAAATAAATAAGTCGCTGCTATTGGAGGAAAAAACCAGATAATCGGACCAATAAAAAACAAAAGAGCAGCGGTCAAAGCTGCTTTACGAGCACTAAGCCCATCTTTAACAGCAAGAAATCGAGGCGCATATTGAATTGAATTGAAAATCAAAAAGATTTGAAAAAAATAGGCAACCACCCATATCACATTATGTTGCTCGGAAAATAACTTTAATTTCTCGGGATCGACCTTTGTAACAAAATCTTGCAATCCTCCAATTTTGATAAGTGTGAGAATCGAAATCACTATGCTCAAAACCAACAAAACTAAAGAATGAAGAAAATCTGCGGTCATTATTCCCCAAGAACCACTTAAGGTTGAATAAATAAGCACAACAATTCCGGAAATAACTATGGTAACCTGTATGGGGATACCAAATGCTACTGAAACAAATGTCGCTAATCCAACTAACCATATCGCCCCACCAAAAAGCATCGTCGGAACCTGAATCCATAAAAAGAATTGCTCCGTGGCCCTTCCAAATCTGCTTCTAACAATTTCAAGATAAGATATTTTTCTGGTTTGACGACATTTAGCAGCAACAAAAAATGCGCAAAAAATAAAGGCAATCACATTAAATAAAAAGAGGAGAATAATTACAATACCGTTATTGTAAGCAAATCCCGCTGCTCCTGTGAAAGTCCAGGCACTGAATGACATCATAAAACAGCTTGCTCCTGCCATCCACCAAGGGATATTATTGCCTCCAATATAATAGTCTTTAACATTGCTAACCTTTTTTTTAAGAATAAATCCCACACTGATTAACAGTACTAAATAACCAATCATTATATAGTAATCAGCAAAGGTAAAATCATATATATATTTTGAAGATTGTTCCATTTAACAAAAAACTTTCTAAATTAAATCTACGATCATCTTTTTATCACGAATGATGTTTATATCTCAATTATCGCCAACTCTTTTTATTCAGCATCAAAAGTTTTCTTAATTAAATTACTGCTCATTTGCAATTAATTGGCTGGCCAAAATAAAGCCCAGGTCGTCCCAATATCCAAATCTCATGTCTTGTGCGATCCATCGAACAAAGCAGCATTTGAATCGACTTATTTGCAGGATAATGCTTGAATCCCAGTTCATAAACCGAAGGATCGTCCCCGCCTTCTCCGATACGTTCTTTTTCGCCAATATAAAAACCATCCTTTAAATTATCATCTTTTAGACGATAAAAATCCGCATAGAAATCAAAACACAATTCAAGATTTTCTCCTGTTGGTGCTATATAACTAAAAACATCTACGCCATTTTGATACGCAATTTCAGCGGAGGTTGTCATCAATAAAAGTGTCAAACCGCAATATTGTAATCCGCGATTTGGTTTTGTTACATAACCTTTGTATTGCCCGCCAATTTTAAAATGCCGGTATCGATCAATTATTTCACCATCATGCACCTTAAATTGGGCTGGTTCACGATAATATGGTTTTTGATTTTTCATTAATATACATCCTTCAATTACGTCTAATACATCTCGAGGATTTTCATTCGAATCAAGTGCATACCGAATAAGTTTTTCATCGCCAAGAGCATAAGCGATTGCTAATGTTCCCATAGCATCTGCCGCAATGTGATTTTGATAATACTGCTTATCGAAAAAATCATTATCCTTCCAGCGTTTCGCTCCTGTTTCGATATGAGTTAATAATAAACGAAACCATTTTTCGACAGCTTTTTTTTGCTCCGATGTGAATTTTGGATAGTTG
The DNA here is from genome assembly GCA_001825665.1 of Planctomycetes bacterium GWF2_41_51. Taxonomy (GTDB): domain Bacteria; phylum Planctomycetota; class Phycisphaerae; order Sedimentisphaerales; family UBA12454; genus UBA12454. The sequence continues at coordinate 37,700 of MHXZ01000119.1, forward strand.
TATAATAAATCGTATGTCCAAATAAAAGGAAGAGCGGATCTGGCAACTTCCATACCCGTATTCGGGTACTCTACTTCAGGATCGAAAGTCGAAGAAGGCAGAGGTTCATTTTGAGCCCATCCTGTCAGCATTTCTAAAGATTTCACTGAATAGATTTCATCGCCACTAATCCAATATGCCATTGCTAAATCTCGTGCATAACCACTGTCTTTTGTACACGCTTCGAAAAATTTGAACGAATTCGGCCCAACATATGGCCCCGCTTTTCGATTAGTTTTTATCTGCTGTTGAAGATGTTGCTCAAGATTTTTCCAAGTGTTAAACCATGGTTCTTCTTTTTTCATTACACGTTGCTTAATCAGTGACAGGTCGTTTTGTTTTAATAAAAGACGAGGGTGGCTGGGATTTAGAGGAGGAATTTCGATTCTATCTGAAGCAATAACCACATTTGCAGCTAAAAACGAGCCAATTAAAATAATGATAGAGAATCTCATAAGATATCCTTTTCTTTTATTGATAAATATTTATTTCCTTATCTTGTGCATTTTTCTAAGTATAGACTTCTTAATTGTAACTCCATTTTTTTAGTAATTAGGTATGATAGAATTCAATTTTCAGTCGCCATTAAGACTTTATCTCCGGATATCCGGAGATAAAGTCTTCTGTTTTGAATAAACTTTTTATTTTACTTCTATGTAGATAAATTTCTTTATATACTAACGCATCCAACACCCTGCGGATCAGTGCATTTCATCCAGGACTCTGCAATAATTGCCAAATCCTTGAAATCGACCTTACAATCGTAATTAAGGTCAGAAGCAACGAAACCCCAAGCGCCACACCATTCGTCAAATTCAGTCAGTTTGATATTTTTCAATTGACCATACATAAATCGGCCGGAAGCATTCCATTTAGCACCCATAAACAAGTTACCGTAAATGGCCGGATTCAGACCTCGCTCGAGGCCTCCGCCCATCAAATCATCTATAATCCCATCAACACTTATATAGGCGCGACTTTTATCAACCCAACAAGAAACGTGGTACCACTTACCCTCTTCAATTATGTATTCCGATCGCGGAGTACGAGCAGTAAGAACACCATTTAGATTGGTAAACGCCGGAAACATAAGGCGGTACTTGCCGGCATAGAGTCCTGTTCCGGGTTCAGTCCTAACTTCTATGCAATCTGGAACATGCAGGATTGTCTGACTGGAATCGCTAAAAAAAAGATTCATCGGCTTATAATCGAAATCAATTTGGAAAGATGTTCGATTTTCAAATATTTCAGGAATGTAAGCCATTTGAAGACCTGTAAAATCGAGCATATCATCATATGCTCCGGGATTGTCAAGGAAAGCAAGATTGCCTTGCACCCATTTACCTAATACGACATCTCCATTTGCGTCTGCGAGTACAGACCGGTTTTCTCTGACTGTGTTATTTGGATTAATAAAATCAACCGGTACATTTACATCTTTATTTGTCAATGTGCTGCTAAGCATCGGCCAATCGCCTATTAGAGGAGCTTCATATTTTTTTACAGATATATTGTCGATAGTACCAGAAAAATAGCTTTCTCCGCCATTCCATTTTGATCCAAGATGCAAATGCGGGTTAGCTGGTAAAAGCATTCCACCATCCAGCTTTGCCGAACCAGAGACAACGGAGTCCAATTCGATACTAGCAGAATCTTCTTTAACAGATATTTTCACATGATGATTTGCACCTGTCGTAACAGTCCAATTTGATGAAGCCATATGCTGAACGATTACATTGTCGACTATTGTAGAACAATAAAAATCTAATCGAGCCTTACCTTCATTTGAGCTGCCAACTTCTCCAGGTTCAATCCTCACTTCCCATCCGCCTGCCGTTCCCAGTATAATCGCAGCCTGCGAAATATTATTTGTTGTAAAATCAAATTCAACTTCGACCGAATGAACTCCATACACGGCATTTTCAATATAAGCATTTTCTGCACCGGAGAATACAAGGTGTCCTCCTGTCAAAGAAGGCGCTGACCCTGCTGTGCCGATTATAAAAGTTCCAAATATTATATCTCCGTTACTATCAGGAAGATAATTTCGTGATTCAGAAGCAAAAAAAGCAGCGGTGCAAGGATCATTTTCAAGCACACTTACTGTTTTTAACGAAGTTGTTCCTGACATATCCCAAGCACCGACTAATACTTCCTGTGTAAATGCAGCCGATGCAAACGCAGGTAAAAAGAAGATGACCACTAATAAGACCAATGTTAATATTTTCAAATTTTTCATTGTAAAACTCCACATAAATGATTTTATTTATAATTTGAATATTTACTTACAGAGCATTAATACAGCCTTCACCGGTAGGGTTGGTACATGTAAGCCACTGCTCTGCGAACAAAGCAATGTCTTTGAAATCAACTACACAATCTGTATTGAAGTCGGTATTTAGATATCCCCAATCTCCGCAAGAGGGATCTAAAGAATATAATTTAACATTATCAATATTAGCTCTAGTCCAACGGTTAGCTCCATCCCAACGAGCACCAATTGTCAAGCCGCTATATGTCACATCCGGATTTGCAGGTGGATTAAGTGTTCCAGCCAATGGTATTGAAAAGGCAACTTCTGAATTCAATTTCAAATAAAAGATTCCGCTTTCAAGCCAGCATTCGAGATGGTTCCAATTCACACAATCTACCGTATACCCCGTCGAAGTAGTTACCGAACTTGTCCCATCCGCTTTCCAGCAATATGCTTGAGCCTTAATCCTAGCTGCATTCGCATCAGTTATAAGGCGTATAGAAAACCTGTTATAACCACCATCAACTATATCAGTTGTCCCATTTGCACCCCAATTACTCGGAGGATCATTTATCTTAAAGTCAAACTCAACTCGAAAAGCCTGGCTAATTTGATTAAGAACCCTAGGAACAAATGAACAGTCATGTTGTGTTCCGATGTATATCAAGCATTTATCACCGGCAAGTCCGGAAGCTCCTGCACCATCGTCTGACTGTGTAGGATAAGATGCAGAACCTTGTCCTTGTTTTGGGCCTCCAAACACTAAATCACCAACCGGGTTTTCAATCACATTGCGAGTTTCACTCACGAAACCGCCGTTTGGCCAACTTGTAGTTGCACCAACATTCACTGTTTTCGATAAAATACTTCCGTTCATATTCCATTCCCCGACAAGCGTCTGACCTGCATTAAGCATAGTATAAGAGAATGACAAAATGATCGTTAAAATAACCAGAATTTTTTTCTTTTTCATTTTTTACCTCACACCTTAAATAGTAAAATTTATTTTTAACACCTTGAAATTTTGGCTTTTTAAAATATTAAATTCATGGTCCTGCTCTTGGAGGTTTTCTTTTTGGGTGGAAATCTGTCCCGATATTATCCCGCCATGGCCATAGCCCCATAGTCGCAACATGGAAGTCTCCCATAAGATAATTTGTTTTGCCTTGATGATTTGGAGCTGGTCCTGTTGGTGACCACGTAGTAACGTCGCCTTTTTTCCCACCAGTCCACTTGTATTTCTCAAGTGCGTTGGGATGAGGCCCTTTGGCACTTAACCACCAGCAACCAATCGCCCCAGTAGATCTCTTCATGCCGAATGGGTCATCCGTACTCGTGTCAGCCATAAATGGAAATGTTCCCGGGGATATGATATCTATAAGTTTAGTATATTTCATATCTTCCTTTTTTTCTCCCGGAATTTTCATCACCGAGCCTACGTTGTCGGCAAAACAATACCCTGTGAAATATTGATTGAGTCCATAAATCCCCGCGGCACCAAGTTCAACTAGAGAGGTACCGTCGGTCTTTCCTGTTTTTTTTTGCTCATACGGACATCTAAAGAGACTGAAATCATAAATGCCGCCAGCCTTTGCACCGCCAGTCGGGTCATCTATTGTATTCGCTTTTCGTTTGTAATGGTACTTCGAAAGCGCCAACATCCAGCGGTTTCCACTTTCACTGCTTGGCGGGATACAGCCATAGTCCTGGCTATAACAATTCATAATAACACCAATATCCTTTAGATTGGTTTTGCACATAACAGACACCGCCACAGCCCTTGCCTTCTGTAATGCAGGCATAAGGACGGCTAAAAGCATCGCGATGATAGAAATAACCACCAACAATTCGACGAGCGTAAAACCGCAATACCTTGATAGTTTTTTAGATTTAGCCCTAACCATACTAATCTCCTTTAACAATATTTTAACTTCAATTTTATCTTTTAATCTGCTCGTACAAAACCATAACTATAAAGCACTCATCCACTTTTTCAGAAAATTCGCTTTCTAAAAACTCTTTGGGTAATATTTTAGTTTTTTCGTCTTAAGAAAGCCAATCCAAGGCCAAGCAAAATCATAGTTGCAGGTTCGGGCACTATTTTTACTTCGTCAAGCATTCCATCATAGAATCTTCCCTTACTTGGAGAACTGTCCCATCTTGAACCCAAGACTAGTCTTTCATGACCTGCGAGCGGATTTTGAAGAGTACCAACACTCACACCCAATGGATTGGCCTCTACACCATTTAAGGCAATATGAGCAGAACCATTTAAAACCCAAGCCTCCACATGATCCCATTCGTTAAGTGAAAAAGAAGTGGAAACAATATTTTTTGTGGGACCTGTGTCATAAATATAGAATATAAGCTCATTTAGGCCGGTTACTGCATTTTGCTGCTGGCGAATTTCAAAAGTGTTAACAGTCATTGCAAGCGTTGCGACTTTTGCAGTTGCGACATTCATATAAAAGTCTATTTTGAAATTCTGTGGAGCAATCGAGGGCCAAGCTCCGGGAGCAACTGCTGTTTGGGCTCCTGAAAATACTAAAGCCCTATCGCCGGCGGTACCTGTATGTCCTAATCCATCAGCACTTAAAGCAGGTGAATATGTGGAACCACCGGTATTAACACTGCCAAACGCCAAGTCGTGATTACGTCCTGTAACAATAGAATCGTCATCAGCCACAGCGCTACGTGTTTCCAAAGTAGTACCGGGAGTACCAGCATAAAAATCAACTGTGGTTAGATTATCCATATGCCATAAACTCAAAGTTCCGGATCCGTCAACACTTGCTTGTGCAAATCCGGCAAACACCGCACAAAACAACATTCCAATAATTTTCTTCTTCATCTCATTCCTCCGAAAAAAGGATTAACAGTTAAGCGATATCAACAACGACATCGCAATATTCCAACCCCTGAAAGGCTTTTCACCAAAGAATAAAAAAGCATCTTTTGCAAGGCCTTTCATAGATATCATTACCTTAGCTGATTGTCAATATTTTTTTAAAATTTTTATAAAATTTTGCTTTATTACGGATATTGTTTTATTTTTTATTCTTCAATCTGATATCTTAACGTCGCCTTCTTGACAGCTATCAGCGAATGGTACAGAGCAATTAAGCCAACTTTGTACAAGGTATGTCAAATCCTGAAAATTAACTTTACAATCATGATTAATATCTGCTGAAACTCTTCCTTCCCAGCAAAGGGGCTGACCATATATCAAAACCATATCTCCTAAACTCTCATCTAACTGAGCTAAAGAAATAGAAACCCTATTTATGGACCCCAAAAGTTCTGCGATTTCCACATTGTGAGGATAACGTTTAAAAGCAAGCTCGAAAAAATTAGTCGGATCTCCGGCAATTCCAATTCTCCATGATTCATCATGTCCATTAGAGAAATAATAACCGCCTTTAATGGAAGCATCCTTGAGGCGATGAAAATCAGCTAAAAATGTCATCGGTAGCTCAAGATTTTCCCCTGTTGGTGCAGTATAACTGTAAAAATCAAGTCCGTTATGAAATGCCATTTCAGCAGAGAAAGTTAACAACCGCGTCGTTAAGTGAGAATATTGCAGCCCTTTTTCTGGACCTGTTTTATGTCGGTACCTATCATAAATTTCACCTTTTTGTACCGGCCAAATGTCCGGTGAATAGTCCCTGATACAAGGCGTGTCTTCGGGCATAAAAATAGCTTCTCTAATCAATTCAACAAGATCCCGCGGATTATCTGGATGGTCGATTGCAAATTGCGCGAGATTTACATCTCCTATGGCATAGCCAATAGCTAACAATCCCATCGTATGCGCAACAACATGGTTTTGGTAATATTGTTTAGTATAATAATCGTTATCCTCCCAATTCTGAATACAGTCCTTAATTACTGATTCAAGTATTCGCAGCCATGATTCAAAATTGTTCTTAATTTGAGGAGTCATTGCAGGGTGATTATAGAGTAGGTCATAAGTCCATATCATTCCAAGTGTAAATCTCGCCACCAACAATCCATTTTCGGATGTTATTGCAAAATTTAAAGCCGGCGTAGGATTAGCTGTAGCCCATGCATTTAAATAACTAATTGCTTTTTGTGCATAGGTATCAGGACCTCCAAGATAATACATCAATGCTAAATCTCTCGCTCTTTCACTATCAATTTTAGTTCTCGGATAAAATACTTGAATATCATTACCTGTATAGGGAGAAGGCGAGCCGGCATAAGCAATACTCACGCGATTCGAGAATGACACCATACAGCTGTACCAAGGTTGTTGCCTACCAACAATTCTGGCGTTCATTGTCTGCAACTCCGCATTGTTCATCAATAATCGCGGATGAGGATTTGTTATAGGACCAACAATTATTTGTGCTTTGCAATATCTCGAAAACAGGAGCGTTCCAACAATCAAGGCCCATATATACAGTTTATCTATTTTTTTCATAGCCAGTTTAAACCTAAAATTGCTAAATCTCTCAGATTCACACAACAATCTTTATTTATATCTCCGGACCAATATCCCCATTGGCCACAAAGATAATTTTTAGAAGTTATTCGTAATTCATCAATAAAGCCCACATACATGCGTCTATCAAATTTCCAGATACTACCCAGAAAAACATGAGGGTGGTACGGATACGTCACTATAGACGGCACACCAATAGCCCCTCCTGGAACACCATCAATACTGACATAAGTCCGGTTGTATTCATAGACCGCCTGGATAAAATGCCAATGATTTTGAATCAAGCCGTAGCCGCTGTATGCAATCCATGCCTGAAGGGAAGAATCATAAACAATAAACATCATCCTTGCAGTAGAATTATCAGTCGAAGGCTCCAAACGAAGTTCCCATGCATCTGTAACACTAATAATCGTCTGACTGCCTGCAATAAATTGCGTAGGCTTAATCCACAATTCAAAGGCAAATTGTTGTTTGCTTCCGTGACTATAAACATTTGGGACAAAAGCACCCTGCTGCCCATCGAATGTTAAAGCTTCATTGCCAGATGATGCTGAGTAACCAGAATTTCCGGTTGTTATAGCGGGTTCATGAATTCCTGCTCCAATATTTGGATCGTTTTCATCCCAAAAACCCAAGATTAAGTCATTATTACGGTCTAAAATGAAACTATCATCATCATATACAGCTGTCCTATTTGCATGACTATAATTATAAACCGCTGATTGATCCATATGAAGCAAAACTACCGTATCATTATTGTCAGAAAAAGCTAATGCAGAAGTAACTATTTGTAGATAAGTAAACATAAATGACAAAACAAAACAAAAAGGTCGTGTAATGGGCATAAGATAGTTCCCTTTGAGACAAGGACATTTCTAAAAATTAGCAAATGCAAACCCTTTCATAAAACATTATAAAAATTTTGTTCGAAAGTGTCAAGTTAAAATCCGAATACTTTTGCAAATTTGCATTATTCTTTGCAAAACTTTCATTTTTGTTGACATTTCATCATGATCTATTTTATAATGCTGAGTAATATAGATAGATATTCTATCTTAATAAAAATAGATATTGTTTTCTTTAGAAGTTTTTTGAATTTTTTGAACAATCGCTCTTGAGTCTAATTAGAATGAATACAGAAGTTACTAATAAAGTAAAAGCAGCAAAAACCGTTACGATGGAACATGTCGCAAAGGAGTTAAACGTTTCTGTTTCAACTGTAAGTCGTGCATTCTCCCGCAGTTACCTTGTTACCTCTACAACAAGAGAGCGAATCAAAAAATATTGTGAAAAACTTAACTATCGTCCAAATCTCAATGCTAGAGCCATAGCTATGAAAAAGTCTCAAAATATTGGCTTTGTAGCAAGAGATATATCCTTTATGAAAAATTTCGAAAGTTTTGCTGTGAATTTAGAGGAATGTTTGAAACAAAAAGGCTATCGACTTCAAATTGAATTAGGCCATAGTGATCCTATTCAAGAAAATGCTATTGTAGAATCTATGCTTGATAGGCTTATTGATGGCATCATTATTTGCTCTCGCCATTATATCGGCACAATAGAAGCTGTTGAAACTCTTAAAAATACTTCAGTTCCTTTTGTTGTTTTAGGTTATTATCATGACCAATTAGTAAACCAAGTCGCTGAGGATATCCTCTCAGGAGCAAAAATTCTCTTAAAACACTTAATAGGACTTAAGCATTCCCGAATCGCTTTGATTACATACCAGGAAGGTGATCCGCGAATCTCTGCTTTCAAGCAAACATACCAGGAAGAAGGATTATCATTTGATGAGGGTCTAATTTTTCACGTCTCTCATGATATGCGCAATTTAGATAAGGTCATTAATGAAATATTAGATAAAAAAGTTACAGCATTGTTGGCAATAAACGACCAAATGACGGCAATTATTTATAGAATTTGCCATAGAATGAAAATCAAAATACCTGATGATCTTGCTATAGCTTCAATATCCACCTGCAATGAAACTGACATCTGGAATCCTCCTTTAACTACTTATAATGTATATCATGAAAACTATGCAAATCTAATAGGCACTATACTTCTTGACAAAATTGCTAACCCCAATGGACCTAATCGGATTGTTCATTTTGGGGGAGAGTTAATTATAAGAGAATCTACCTTAGGGTTGTTGAGAAATATTCCATAAGATTTCCGGCCATCAACTTTATACATACAGAAAGCAATACATCGTTTATTTTTGAAAGGGGTTGCATTTTTTAGTTGACTTACTTATTTTGCTCTTATAATAATATAAATTTATTACTATGATTATTGAAAGGCAGAATTAAGTGAATTCCAAAAAGACAGTTAAACTTGCACTTACAAGAGAAAAAAAGCCAGACCGTGTACCAATTCAATTTGATTTGTGTAAATCTTTGATCGAGTATTTTAGCAAAGAACTCAATATAGGTACTGAATATACGATGTCTTATTATGAAGATCTTACTTACCGGATATCGGCCAATGCGATACGTATGGCATTAGGTAGCGATTGTGTTATTGTAGGAGGCACAATCGCTGAGGGATTCGAGCCCATTCCGGTTGAAAATAATGTTACGCTTAATGAATTCGGAATGAAGATGAAACCTACGGATCTGTATGTAGAGGTTGTAGAACCTCCTCTTAAGAATGCTTCATCTCGAAAAGAGATTGAAATTTACAATTTTCCAGATCCGTACGCTTCTGGTCGTTTTACAATCGCAGCAAGGGAAATAGAAAAATACGGCAATGATTATTTTATTATAGGGGACTGCGAACTTTCACTTTTTGAGTTAGCCTGGCAATTGACCGGTCTGGAAAAACATATGATGGCACTTGCGATGCAGGAAGAATGGCTTAATCCGCTTTATGATAAAGTTGAAATATGGACAACCGGCATTGCTCTTCAACTCGCAAAACTTAGTGTAGATGCAATTTGGTTTGGGGAAGACTTAGGAAGTCAAAATTCAACAATAATTTCCCCTTCAATGTGGAGAGAGTTATTCAAACCTCGCTATAAACGTATATTTAAATTACTAAAAAAAGAAAAACCTGATTTATTAATTATTATGCATTCTGATGGGGCAGTTGCTCCCCTTTTAGATGATTTTATTGAAATCGGTGTCGATGTCTACAATCCTGTACAACCAAATGTTCCCGGTTCGGATCCTAAATCGCTGAAAGACAAATATGGTGACTCGATTTCATTTTTTGGTGGTGTCGATCAGCAGAAGCTTTTACCTGAAGGAAATGAAGAAAATATTCGTGATGAAATTAAAAATCGCTGCCAGACGCTTGGTGCCAATGGAGGATATTTATTAGCACCTGCTCATATTATTCAGGGAGACGTGTCGCCTGAAACTGTGAAATTGATGATTGAAGCGACTAAGGAATATGGAAAATACTAAGGAAGAAAAAATGATACGCCAAGCACTGAAGATGAAATTAAAACCTGGATATGAAGCTGAATACAAAAAAAGACATGATCAAATATGGCCTGAACTTAGGAAATTCTTGAGCGATTCTGGCATTTATGATTATAGTATATTTCTTGATGAGGAGACCCTTACGCTTTTTGCCGTGATGAAATTAATAGACAATAATATCGCTAATGACGTCCCTAATCATCCTATTAATCGAAAATGGTGGAATTATATGTCTGACATCATGGAATATAAAACTGATAATACGCCGGTTGCAATTCCGCTTAAAGAAGTTTTCCATATGGATTAATTTATTAAATAATTTATCGAAAGGTTAGAATTGATGAAGGAATATAAATCAAGACACTGGATAATTTCGATAAAATTTCAAATTTGCCTTAATCCTCCATCGCCATAAAAAATGTTAACAAAACATCCAATAAGAAACTTGCCAGCTTTGAGTCTTTTGGCATTGGCAAAGGTAGATGACATGTATAAAAACATGAAAATTGATCCAAATAATGTAATTTTAAAATTTAATAAAATCTCCAAAACAAAACGTGACAAACTGAAGGGGTTTACCATTGCTGGAGATAATTTCGAATTTATCTTATTCAACCGACACTATCTGAAACTTCGAGAAAGATGATGGTTTCAAGTCTCGAAATAAAAATCCGATACAGGTTCTCTACGCATCGTTGGATAATTTGGAAAATTGTATATTATATGGTGACTGGCTTACCTGTAGTGACATTCCGCACAGATGATTTTTGTTAGAAAAGCAAAAAATGAAATTTTTTTTCTTGAAAGCTTTAATTTACCTTATGTTTGCTGCATTTGCAGATTTTGATGCTTATGGTATGGAAGTTTGTAATAAAACTATTCTACATGACCTTGACCTTGAAAAAAGGATTACATTGATCTATGAAAATTTGTTTACAGAACCAAATAGTATTAAAGAATGGACGTTAGAGGGACCAGGCAAATTAAAATGGGAATCTGATAAAATGATTATGTTTTCCATAGCTCATGATTCAATATATAAAAAATGGATCAAATCAGATAAAAAACAATTAGGCTGGAAAAATTATTATGATGGTGTACTAGAATCTTTAAAAAAAGAAGATTCTTCTCTAATTGAAAAGCTTAAAGATAGCAGCGGTGCGTTTGCAGGAGGACATATAGTTTGTTGGAATAACAAAATAGTTACGAGCAATGATTGTCGAATACGACTTTAGACCTCTATCTCCGATAGGATTAGGAATTATTTTTTTAGCGCCAAAGGTATTAATGGTGAAGATGTTTTAGATAGTTCTTTGACACCAAGAATGGGGATATTTGAAGATTACACTAAAGGAGATATTAATTCTTATCTCATATTGGGCAAATTGTGCAGCTGTTGGGATACGTAAGCATTGTAACCTTAGAAAAAATTCAGGTTTTTATCAATTGGCTTCAGGGCCGGATTATCCTTCTTACGAACTTGATTATTCTGCAGAAACATTTAATTTTAATACAATACATCTCCTGCTGATTAAGCGGGGGTCCAAAAATAGATTTTTATATGAATGGTAAAATAGTTATAGATTTTGAGGATAAGAGATACAACGATCTCATAGATGATAGCGGCAAAATAGTTAAGCGAAATCTTGATACTGGAAATATATTAAATGGTGGAAGAATAGGTATAAGACAAATGTCTGAACTCAAAGCCGAATATTCAAATTTTAGAATATATCAAATTAATTGTGTAAATAAAAACAACAAGTAAAATTATATCTTGGATTGCTCTGTAGAAAAGAAATGGCCACAAAGCGTCCTGCTATGACAAAATCACGGTTGGGCAAGAAGGAAATCGCCTCTATCATATTCTTCAGTTTGCATAAGGCAATTGGGAGATTTGGGAGTTTTGGCAAAAGTAGGAGCTATATCATAATTGCCGCTGCCGGGCCATCCTCCCTGTACATCGCTATATCCTACGCTGCAATTTGCATCTGCAACTATTATTTGGTATCCTCTATCAGCCTTATTACCCCAAATTATGCTTTTGGTTATTTCAGTGTTACTTCCCTGATGAGTGCTGACGGCTCCACCTCCAAATTTTGCACAGTTCGCTGCAAATGTAGATTTTAAAATGTTTAACTTCGATTGGCCACAGATAAAAAAGGCTCCTCCCTCGGACGCGGCGGCATTTCCTGCGAATATGCAATTAGTAGAAATTACTACTTGTTTATTGCGAATTAAAATCGCTCCCCCATCAGCCGCCTTTGCAAAATTACATGCAATGAAGCAATCTGAAAGACTTAATTTTCCATTCTCGCTAAATATGGCACCGCCATCATTCTTAGAGAGATTGTATTTCAAAATACAATCTTCAAGTTGGGTGGAACTATTCAGTTCACGTATTGCGCCACCAGCTCCATAGCTATACCGAGATGCGATGTTGGAGATAAATAAGCATCCCTTAATATCGACAAAACTTTCTTCATTGAAAATTGCCCCTCCATGCGAGCTTTCGGATTGGCTGCCCATTGAAGTATTATTTAAAAAACGGCAGGCGTTTATACCAGCCCTGGTTTTGAAATTCGATAATGCTCCTCCACAAGAAACAGTCGAATTTTCAGAAAAAATGCTTTCGTTTATTTGAATAGATGTATTAGAGCTGTACACAGCTCCGCCAGAACTAATGGAGTTGTTATCGGCAAAAAGGCAATTCTGAATAGTTATATTTTCTGAATAAAAATTATATATCGCTCCCCCGTTGAAAGCTGAATTTCCGCTGAAGCTGCAATCGATTATATTTGACATCGCAGCATCCTTGTTATAAATTGCTCCCCCTCCGGTGCCCTTGGGGCTTAACGCGATATTGTCTTCAAAGGTACAGCCCGACAGAGTTATAGCAGAATTTAAATTGTACATCGCACCACCAAATATGGCTGAATTTTTTACGAATGTGCAATTGCATATACTTGGGCTGCTTTTTTCATTGTAAATGCCTCCTCCATAGCTGCTGTGTTCTCCTGACAGAGAATTAGCGTTACCTCCTGTAATTCTAAAGCCATCTAGGATAACAGTGTTGTTGAGATTATTATTGGCAGGAATGAATATAACGTGAAAAACATCATTATCATCTGTTATGCAGTTGAGGTTTAAATCGCCACTAAGAACTGAAATATGTGTTTTCCATCGTCGCTGCTTCAGCTTGCGTTCATTGCCTTTGAATCCACCATAAATGGCTACGCCGTTTTTAAGAGCGAAAGCTTTGCACCTATCATTACTGCCGCGATATTTTTTTTCAGGCAGATAAGTCCCAGCTTTAACCCATATTTGATCGCCTTGGTAAGAATGGTCCAATGCAAATTGCAGACTTTTATACGCATCCCCCCAAGATTGTCCGGTGCTACTTCTTTTTTTACAAGAAGCATCAACAAATATTATTTTTGCTCTCGTGCAGCTTGAAAAAAAGAAAAGTATTACAAATACCTTTATGAATGTAGCCATATTGCATATACCTTATTAATGAGTCATACCAAATTCAAAGGCAAGGCGCCTTCATAGTCAGGCGCCTTGCTGGTATCTGCTATTTGTTAGCAATCCGGCCCCCAGTAAATTGTACCATCACCAGTATTTCCAGATATTGTCAATGTAGCCCTATCCACGTAGTTAAGATGGATACATTCATTTGTCGTCGGCTGACTGCCGTTCTTGAGATAATTACCTGTAATCCGGCAGTTTACCGAACATTCGTGTGGAGATTTCTGATCACCTAGGTAAATCGCACAATGCCAACCACTATAAATGTTATTGTTCTCTATTTTTACAGTATCGCCGGCCAAATGTATGCCGTGATTTCGGTAATAGCGAATTGTGTTGCTGCGAGCAGTATAAGGACCGCCACCGCCGGGGCTATGATATGAGGTAATGCCATCTGCGACATGACCAGATGGATCTGCCAAATAGTCCCAGTTTAAACCTGTGTGCTGAATGATATTGCCTGTTATACCAACATTTGCTGAACCAAAAATTTGAAACCCAGCTGCCAGAGCATACGCAGCATCATTATCATTCAACGCCAAAATATTATTGAACGTTGCATAGATAAGAGAAGCCTCGCCGCCCCAATTTGCCCCATTTAATTTAGGATCACAACCAGCCCTCCTCAATAGATTATTGACAATGGCTGAATTGGCATTATTAGGCATATAAATCAAGTGTGGTGATGGATCGCCGGATGTATAATCATTTTTAGTCTGATGTAATGTGCAGTTTTCTAACCATAAACCTGACTTACCATTTCCGTGCAAGCAAAACCGTGCCTTTCTATTGGCAAAAAGTTCAAGATTGGTGATTGTGCAATTGTTATTGAAAAATATCATCACGTTATCATTCAATCCGTCATCAGCAACAATTCTGGCATTTCCTGCACTATCATTCAGAGTTACCCCAGCCGGCATAGTAAGCGGCTGACTAATATAGTAGTCGGCATTTGATGTAAGGTTAAAAACGTTGCCCGAAGATGGATAGGTTGCGAAATACCAGGCTATCGATCCTGTTATCGCCGAGCTGGAGTGATCAGATATCCCATTGTGGGGGATATCATAAGTTGCCCCGTTAAGTTGAGTTCCGGTCAATAAAACCAACGTGATTATTAGAACACTAATTACTCGCATAAAGATCTCCTTAAGCATAGAAAAATTAAATTTGCGTATATATGCATACGTGGCATATATAAACGCTTCCACGAGGCCTCGACATATGACAATACGCTAGAGGTCCCAAAGATGAAAATCAGAGGTGTTTTTAGTCAGGAGATGCAACCGCTTGCATATATCACGTTACAATTTACGTTAAAGTAAAGACGATGTCAAGTTTTTTTACTGCTACATTTTGGATTTTTTACTATATAACTTAATTTCTTATCTCATAAGATCTTATGTAAATAATGGCTAATGTACAAATAAAATATTTACAAATATTAAAAGCTTATACAAAATATATTTGGTAAAATGCAAAGGTTTATATTTAACTAGACTTTGCATTAGTTTGATTTCTCAAAGCATTAGTTCTGTATAGATGCCGGATTTTAAAGACATTCAAATAAATGTTAAATTCAACCTAAGTGGTATGCTCCGTTTATTTAAGGCAAAGTTAAATAAACAAGGTATTTTAAATATTGGTACCTTTGAGTATACGCAAGAGTAAGTTCCCATATTGATTATGTTCATTTAATTGGATATAAACCTTTCATAAAACTGCAAAATAACGCTTTATATGTCAAACATAAGTTTAAATATTTCAATAATTTATAGAACAACAAGCATGTTTTATGATGTTGAAAAAGAAAACAATGAAAAGCCTTGCATTTTTGTTGATTTTTGCAAAATATTTGCGTAAATTAATATATTATTTGATTCCTACGTATTAAAATCGTTAACGAGTAAAAACATTCGAATGTGTATTCGAAATCCATGAAAGAGAAAGGTGAATAAATGTTATACCCAAGGGAAAGTGAAACTCGTCAGGTCAAGGATTTATCGGGTATTTGGAATTTTAAAATAGATAAGAATAATGAAGGTTTTGTAAAAAAATGGTTTTCTCAACCTCTTGGAAATACGATGGAGATGCCTGTTCCTGCCAGCTACAATGACATTACACAGGACAAGTATATCAGGGATCACGTCGGCTACGTATGGTATGAAAAAGTTTTCTTTGTGCCAAAAGATTGGCGTGATTGCCGAACGGTCTTGAGGGTAGGCAGTGCAAGTCATCATGCCACCGTATGGATTAACGGCAAAGAAGTTGTATCACATAGGGGCGGTTTTTTACCTTTTGAAGGTGATATATCTGAAGTTGTCCAATTCGGCAATGCAAATCGAGTAACATTGGCAGTTGATAATACTCTTGATAATTATACGCTTCCCCGTGGCGAAATTCAGACATCTAAAGATGAAATGCACCCTGAAAATCATCGTGTTCTAGTTAATTTCTGCGATTTCTATAATTATAGCGGCATTCATAGACCAGTAAGATTAATTTTGACGCCCAAAATATATATTGCAGATGTTATTGTAACAACTGATATAAACGAGACCGATGGAATTATTGATTACAAAGTTATTATTAATGGTAGTGCTGCTTCGATTCAAATTAATCTGCTAGATAAAGATGGCCATATTGTAATACATGGACAAGGTGCCAAAGGTCGCCTGGAAGTCAAAAACGCAAAGCTCTGGGAACCCCGTAATGCATATTTGTACACAATGGAAATGAAAGCTTTTGCAGAGAATGGCAGTCTAATCGACGTTTACCGTCTGCCTGTCGGCATACGAACTATTAAAGTAACTGATAAACAATTTCTGATCAATGGCAAACCTTTTTATTTCAAAGGATTTGGCAAACACGAAGATTCTGACATTCGCGGTAAAGGTCACGA
This sequence comes from Planctomycetes bacterium GWF2_41_51, assembly GCA_001825665.1. GTDB lineage: Bacteria > Planctomycetota > Phycisphaerae > Sedimentisphaerales > UBA12454 > UBA12454. The sequence continues at coordinate 54,316 of MHXZ01000119.1, forward strand.
TGATGTAATTAACACTAAAGATTTCAACTTGATGAAATGGATAGGTGCCAATTCTTTTCGAACTTCACATTATCCTTATTCAGAAGAAATTATGAATATGGCTGACCGTTTGGGTATTGTTGTTATTGATGAATGCCCCGCTGTTGGTTTAGGCGATGTGCCTGCTAATCCTCCAATCTTTACAGAAGAAAGAATAAACGGCAAAGGTATGGAGCACCATTTGCAGGTAATGCGCGAAATGATTCAACGAGATAAAAATCATCCGTGTGTTGTTATGTGGAGTTTGGCAAATGAATCCAGCACTTGGGAGAAAAACTCTATTAAGTATTTCAAGAGAATTATAGATGAAACTCGCAAACTTGATCCTACAAGAATGGTCACAATAGTACTACATTCCATGCCCGGCCAAAAAGGAATTCAGCCAGAATTACGTGAGAGAGGCATTTGCAAATATTTGGATGTAGTATGCGTAAACAGATACTTCTCATGGTACTTAGATTCCGGACAGTTGGATTTGATTCCCTTACAACTTGAGTACGATATGAAACAGTGGTATAAACGATTTAATAAACCAGTTTTACTGACTGAATATGGAGCTGATACCATTGCCGGCCTTCATCAGGACCCGCCGGTAATGTTTACTGAAGAATATCAGTGTGAAATGCTCGATCTTTATCATAAAACCCTCGATAAACTGGACTTTGCAATTGGTGAACATGTATGGAATTTCGCAGATTTTGCAACTAAGCAAAGAATTGTTAGAGCAGTCGGCAATAAAAAAGGCATCTTCACACGTCAGCGTCAGCCAAAGAGCGCCGCATTCCTATTAAAAAAACGATGGGAAAATTTTTCCAAATATTAGTATTTGCAGAAACAATTCTTTATTCAAAAATGGAAATATAAATGAATAGTCGAAAAATCATAAAAGCTGTCATTAACTTCAAGAATCCTCCTCGTATTGGTATGGTTTTACCCGAACCTTACCCTAACGATTTTCTTATTGGCAGAAGGACAGAATCCAATCCTCAAATTTTACCACCAGAGAGAAGTGAATTAAGACGTTGGAAAGACGAATGGGGTGTGACATGGGCATCTTTGACTGAATTCGATAAAGGAGAGGTGGTATTGGGAGCAATAAATGACTGGAAAAATCTTAAACATTATTATCCTCCTGACTTGGGGAAGAAAAGTGATTATGCAGAAGCAACAAAATTATTTGCTGAAACTCAAAAGTTCAGGATTGGTTTTATTCCAGGCTTCACATTTAGTGTAGCGAGAAAACTGCGTAAACTTGAAGATTACCTTTGTGATGTGGTTTTGGAACGGCAGAAAATTGATAAATTACATAATTTAATCAGAAATGAATTATTAAAAGCTATTGACAGTTTTTCTGAAGCTGGAGCGGATGCGATTATGTTTTGTGAAGATTGGGGCACACAGAATCAATTATTTGTATCGCCCGATATGTGGAGAGAAATATTCAGACCTGAATTTCAAATTCTTGCAGGACGTATACATGATCATGGAATGAATGTAATTATGCATTCTTGCGGCAAGATTACATCAATTATTGGTGATTTGATCCAATGTGGCATTGATTGTTTGCAATTTGATCAACCAAGATTACATGGAATTGAAATATTATCCGAAAACTACGGCGGCAAAGTAACATTTTGGTGCCCTGTTGATGTGCAGAAAACTTTACCAACGCAGGATTCAGAGTTAATCACTAATGAAGCAAAATTCCTCATCGAAAAATTCGGGTCTTTCGGAGGTGGATTTATCGCCGGTTATTATACTAACAATGAAGCTATCGGAATCACACCAGATATTCAAAAGATTGCTTCTGAATCTTTTTTAAAGTTCGGATGCAGTGGTAACTTCAAGTAAAATTATAAAAACAGCTAATTGTCATGGAACTGTATGCGGAAGGACAAGGTTATGCGTATTTGGGGTTTACATATTATTGATATATTTATCTTATTGTCTTATCTCTTTGGAATGTTAATTATCGGAAAGATTTGGACAAAAAAAGTAAAAAACACTTCAGACTATTTTCTTGCAGATCGAAAAACTGGAAGACTTCTTCAATTCTTTCTCGGTTTTGGTTCAAAAACTGATGCAAGCGGCGCTGTTATGGTAAGCAGCGAAGTTTATCGGCAAGGAGTTGGTGGAGTATGGTGGGCGTTTCAAATGGTTTTTGTCACACCATTTTTCTGGTTCTTCTATGTTTGGGGCCGTCGCGTCAGACTTACAACCAATGCCGATTTATATGTTGACCGGCTTCAAAGCAGGTTTTTGGCCGCGACCTATGCGGTAATATTACTATTTATAGTTTTTGTCACTTGCGGTTTTGGATTTTTGGTATCTTATAAAACAATGTCGGCCTTATTACCGAAACCTCCAGCTCAATATACCACTGTTGAAAGTCAACAGGTAAAAGATTTTCATGAATATCAAGATTTAAAAAGATTATACGATACCGGAAAACTGCCTCAATTAAAATGTGCACGATTTGAAGTATTGCAAAATATGGAGAAAAGAGGCCAATTGAGGTCTTATGTTTCGTATCTTAGACCGCTGCCTTTTTATATTGTTTACGGTGGCGTTATTTTTGCCATAATTATGGGTGGTTTAGGAGCCGCCGCAGTTTCCGACGCAATTCAATCAATCCTTGTCATGGTTTTTTCGTTCATTATTTTACCTTTCGGTTTAGTCAAATTAGGAGGGTTTTCAGGATTACACCAAAAAGTGGCTGATAATATGTTCAATATGTTCAATCATTTTGACACAAGCGAATATACATGGTATTCGGTTGCTGCTATTGTTTTTCTCAGCCTTTTATCTTTTGGAGGTGGCAGTGTTACAGTCGCCGGCGCTGCAAAGGACGAAAATGCGGCAAGAATTGGTTCCGTTAGCGGAGCTTTTGCGAAGAGATTCGTTACAATTGGTTGGGTTTTGTGCGGACTTGTTGCGGTTGGGCTTTATGGTGGGCAAATCGCGGATCCTGACGCAGTTTGGGGTACATTAACTGTGAAACTGCTATGTCCAGGTGCGATAGGATTAATGCTTGCAGGAATTCTTGCAGCCCAGATATCGGCTGCCGACGTACTTGTAATAACTCAATCTGCGCTTTTTGTTAAGAATATCTATACGCCATTATTGCCTAATCGATCTGAAAAGCATTATGTATTTGCAGGGCGAGTATTCATAATAGTACTGCTGGTATCAGGTATCTTTATGGCGCTTTTTTTCAATAAATTTGGAATAATTTCCATTCTAAAAGATGTGCTTTCTGCTATGACCTTTTTGGGCACTTCGGCCTATCTTGTTTATTTGTGGAGAAGATTGACCGTGCCGGCGGTATTTTCAAGTTGGTTAATATGCCTGATTATCATTGGTATAGCTCCTCGCTTATTGCCAGAGTTCAAAAGCATAAGATGTTCAGAATCATTTTTACTGAAGACCGAAGAAATCACTATTGAATCAAGAACCGTTGAAGGGAGTAATGATAACGAAATATCTCATAAAAAAGTTATACCATCGAATGTGATATTTTTTGATGCTGTGGCACGTTGCAAACCAAATGATCCCAATTCGAAATTAGAGGGAATCGGACGATTCAACATTGAACAATACATCTTATATCATCTTGGAGTGCCAGTCAAGTCTTTCAGTAAAGCTGGACTATTGACATCACGTATGATTTTCGATGCCGTGTTCCCGCTTTCGCTGATGATATTCATAAGCTATTGTACCAAACCACCCCATAAAACCATCGTAGATCGTTTTTATGCAAAAATGAAAACCCCGGTATCTTCAAATCCTGAAGAGGATGCCAGAGAAATAGAAAAAAGTTTTGTTAACCCAACTCGATTTGATCATCTTAAACTTTTTCCAAAATCGAATTGGGAATTCTGCAAATGGACAAAATCTGATACAATAGGCTTCTTACTATGTTGGGGTGGAGTAGCTTTTGTATTGGTTTTGTTATGGGCTATATTAAATGTAGGGAAATAATATGAATTCTAAACAAAGAGTAAAGGCGATATTTTGAAAAGAAAAAAACGAATTATACCGAACTTGGTTTTTTGCCATAGATTCAAATAATGCTTCAAAAGTCAGGGGGCGCGGAAACATATTGGCTGGTAAAAAGCAAAATGCCATATCCTTTGGGAAGGCAAGCGATGAGGTTATACGGAGTATTGCGTAGAGTTATATAAAAAAGTTGGATATTATAGACGTTACTCCTCTTTAGACTATATCTTGCCAGTCATTCTCAATATTTGAGCGCCGGTTTTTTCAATTATCTCACATTCTTTTTGAACACTCGGCGTATAAACAAAATTTTCAGCATAGCCAAAAAAAACTTTATTTTTATTCACCGCGGCAACGATTTTATTAAGCGTTACACAAACGGCATCAAGCATTCGCTGTTTATCATCTTTATCGCCTTGATAAGACGCATCAGCATTTTTTGGGCCGAAGTAACCAGTAAGCGGTTTTTCGCAAATTATACCTTTACCCAGCTGTGCCGCAGATATTATTGTTTCACTATGAACATAAGTCGGAGAGCATATATCAACCACATCAACATTTTTTATCAATGCTTCTGAATCATCAAAAACAGCTATGCCATATTGATTTCCGAATGATTTTCGGCTTTGGATGTGAAGACTTGTAACACCTGCAAGTTCCACTTCTACACCATAAATTCTCTTCAGGCATTCACAATGAAATTTGCCCGCAAAACCTGCTCCGATTATGCCAACCTTTATTTTTTTCACGACAATTCTCTAATATTTACCATCTTGTGTTTCAAAATGTGTTGGCTTACCGCTTGTTTGGCCGCCTTTCTGCACCCAATCTGCAATCCATTCGATAATTTTCCCAATCGGAACCGATGGATTTCCAAATATGCTATTTGCTTTTGCAGCATTATTTATATAGCCTTTACCGTTTTCTGTTCCTGTTATTTTAGATTCTTTGCCAAGCAATTCTCCAAATCGTTTTGCAATCCATCTGACCGACAAAATCTCCGGGCCTGTAACATTTAATATAGATGCCGGAATTGCCGCACAATCAAAACTCCTTAAAACCTGGTCGCAGCAATCGCCCTGCCATATACCATTCATAAAACCTGTTGTTACATCCACCGGCTCACCATTCAATACCTTTGTGGCGATATCAACCAGAACTCCATATCTTAATTCAAGGGCATAATTAAGCCTGATTTGAACAACTTTTTCACCTTTTCCGCTGCATAATAATCAAACATTCTTTCTCTGCCCAAACAACTCATCGCATATTCGCCTATGGGGTTAGGCGCATCTGCTTCAGTTGAGCCGCCAGTATAAACATCAACAATAGGATAAACACAACCTGTTGAAAAAACCGCAATCCTGGATTTTGTAAAAACATCCGCGACATTGTGCGGGATCATTACGTTAATCGCCCATGTAATCCATTCGGTGTCGCTTGAGCCGAACTTTCTACCGGCCATATAAACTATATTTTTCGCTTTTGGAAGATTGCTTACTTCTTTCCAGTCAAGCATATTACATTGAATTGTTTTTATCCCCTGTTTCTTTAAATCATCCAGAGGCTGAACATCAACTGCTATTATATCCTTTTTAATTTTTGCTTCATCAACCGCCCTCTTTGCCATCATCACCATTGTAGGCCCTATTTTACCACTGGCTCCGAGAATCATTATATCCCCATCGAGGCTTTTTACATATTCCACCAGACCGGCCGACGGTCTCGAAAGCAATTCTTCTAACTGTTCTACATTCTCAATTCTTTGAGGCAAATTAAGCATTTCTAAACTCCAAAAAAC
>MHXZ01000119.1:60168-60549 GCA_001825665.1 Planctomycetes bacterium GWF2_41_51
AACTCCAAAAAACAAAATCCAACTATATGTTTGCTTTTACAAGATTAACATATTGGCTTTTAAAATACAACTATTTATTTGCTTTTATGCTGGTTTTTTTGTAATATGACCAAATTATGAAAAGAAAGAATAAAGCTATTATTTTACCTGTTCAGCAGCGTTCAGTTAAAAGCAAAGAGAGTATTCTCGCTGCCGCAGAAACTGTTTTCGCACAAAAAGGCCTTCACGGCGCCAGAATAGACGAAATATCGCAACTTGCAAATGTAAATAAACAAAGGATTTACGCATATTTCGGCTCAAAGAAGAAACTTTATCGACAGATTTTGCTTAAAGTGTATTCGTTAGCGGCAACCAATGAAAAAATCTTATCGTTAACTGAAA
>MHXZ01000120.1 GCA_001825665.1 Planctomycetes bacterium GWF2_41_51
AAAATTCCAATCACATACTAATTTAGCACAAGTTAAATTTGTACTAATCAGAACGATTTTGCCATTTGAATAAAATGCATCTCCGCTGTAATCAGTTACCGCAGTATCAAGCCAATCGCCAGTACCATTCGCCAGAGAATTCCACTGGTGAAAGGTGTTGAAATTTTGGCTAACAAGTTGTGCGTACCAATTTGCCACTGTTATATTGCTTTCCTGATAGAATTGATTGCTCCTATTACCGCTACAAGCCCATCAAACAATGGCGCAACTTGCGGAGCTAAACTAACTAAATCAGCTGGCAGGTTCGTTATGTCCGGTATTCTTATGCTTGCGTGCTGTCCTGTTGCTTTTACCCAAGTGCCATCGGTATTGATTGCACCGGCCAGAATAATGTTTGCAGAAACTCGTAATTGACCATTTGCAATCCTTGACGATAAAACAATATTTGATGCATAAACTGCATTTGGCGTTTCTATCTGTGTTTCAACTGGTAAAGGCATTTTATTTTCCTAAATAATGTTATTCAATTACTTTAAAATTTAATGTAACAACGCTTGTAAAAACACTTGGCGGCTGAATATGCTCAACTGAATATAATGGATCAACAGATTGCTTGAAACACACTGCGCCAATATCCTGATAAACTTTATTACGAAAATTCTTGGCAATAGCTAAGACAAGTTCAGCTAGAACGGTAATTTCTGCGTCATCAGGCGTTTTCACAGCTTTTTGAATTGCGATATCTACCTGGTAGTCATATTCGCTGCTTGATCGGCTTGCAGTTGTGATATTTACGCTTTTAGGGACAACAGTTACCCGCAGAGTTGATAAGTCCTTCAGCTCATAGAATGGAAATAGCGTCCTTACGGCAGTAAACGGCAATACGAAACTACCGTCATTTAATGTATCAACAATTTTATCAGCTAATTGCAAAATCATATTACTCTTCATCCTTCTTTATAGCAGCCAAGCTGTCTGGGTTATCCATCTTAAATGCATTTGCATCTAATAAACACGGCCGCTCCCGGCATACCGCACAAAAAGTCTGAATTGCATTAATGAGCCGCTCCTCCTGCGAGCTTTTTTCTTTAATAAGTTTTTGAAGAGAGGCAACCAGGCAGTAATTGCTGTACATTAAATATGCCACAAGTGCAAAACAAAGTCCCAGTTCTCCGTATTTCATGAACTCATCAGCAATAGTTACCACTTCATTGGCCTGATTCGCCCCGGATGCAAGCATATAAAATGGAACTGCTGATAAAACTATCTTAGTTGACAGAGACATAACTAAATTTCCTTCGTATGGAGCCGAATAATTTTTCTATATGGATCACTGTAACGCCAGCATCCATCTTGTAAAAATAAAGCTTCGTATATTGCCGAATCCGTTTGAATCTGATCACCAGCTTTTGGAACCGTTAATAATCCGTCAATAATCAGGTCTTCTGCATCAAATAAAAAATCAGTAATCTGTCCGCCGATCTGAAAGCCCGAATCATCTTCTATCTGGTAATTTGTTTTTCCAAACGTAGCGCAGATAGTAACTGTATCTGCGCCCCGTTTGTAAATTACAGTTTCGGAGGCATGAGCTTTCAATTTATCCGCCAGAAACTGAATACCGGTTTTAAGAAGATTTGCCATTGAAATAGATTCCTTGCATCGCAACGCAAATTTTACATTTTAAATTGTTACGCTTCTTGTGCCCATGTTCCACGAATTGCCTTAATTCGGTAGCCATCGGTGCCATCAGCGGTAAATGTGATAAAATCACCTTTCTTTGCCGTTAGCTTGGTATTTGAAAGCTTCTTGCCATCACCGCCTGCTGCGATACCCAAACCGCCGAGATTTTTATCAGCTGCCTGGAAATCAACTTCAACCAAAGCTCCACCATCGGCTGCCATGTTCATAATCGTAAATTCAAGTCCGACCGCAGTTGCAGGCAAAGTAATTACTGTATTATCAGCGGTACAGTCGTAGCAAACGCCGGTTTCTGTCACCGCTGCATTTGCACTAGCCGCCTTAGTAATTCGAGCTGCATTCGTAAATGTAGGAATACGAGGGTCAAATTTATTTAAAGCGACATAAACGAACTGATCTGCTGCCGCTGCTACGACAACTGCATTTCCGAGCAGAATATCACCTGCTGCCTGTGCATCTCCGCCGATTTGTGTTGCAGCACCCGTCCCGGCAACACCGCCCTGCGGATTGCCATTTGCGTCAAACCAGACAGGCAGACCTTCAGCAAAGGCTTCGTTCTTTTTTGGAACTGCAAAGACTCCCTCAATAGCGAGTGCACCTTTTACATTCGCCGGGATATCAAGCTTTGTTATGCCGACAAGCCCTTTGAGGGCAACGATAGTACCGGCCGCTACATCAGCAGCCGGTGTGTAATCAATTGATTTTCCATTTTGATAAAAACTAATCATTTTTTTTGCTCCTATTTTTAAAAAAGATATATTATATTTCGCCCTTGAACTTTACAGCGCCGCGGAAATCTTGCTCACGAACACCGAAATCAATGAAGCCCCTGAACTGAATACCGAGTGTGTTAAAATCAGCATCAGTTTTCTCAACTATTGGCTGATCGATTCCATTGAGGAACGCAACTTCCAAAGCAGGAAGCCTGTTAGGATCTGCAAACAGATACCATGCCTTTGAGCTGTAGCCCGTAAATGATGAGTTACTCAAATAACTGCTCGATACCACATCATATTTGCCTATATGAGGATTGGATGATGGTTTACCTTTGTTTGCTGTGGTTGTTTCATTCAGCATTGGTGATTTCATCAGCAAATCAGCCGGAACGCGAAGAGCCGTCGGTACAAGAATTATTGATGGCTGAATGCCAAGCGGCTTGCCGTTTGGCTTAGTCTGTTCGCCAAATACAACTTCAGCATCTGTCAATGAATCACCGGACAATGCAGTATCTGCGCCATCCTTAAAGTTCTTATGTGCCGCCGAAAAGAAGCTCGATGGATTGGATAAAAGCAGTGCCCATACTGCATCTGCGATAGCCTCTGCTGCTCCCATACCAATTTGCCTTGGAACATCTGTAAATGCAGCCAAGTCATCATTGATAATCATCTGGCGGGTTAGTGCAAACATGATACCATGGGTATCAGCCTTCTGGCCGTACTTCTGCTCATCAATTTTACCGTGTTTCAATTCCCCATCAGCGCCAACCTGCTCGAACTTAAAACTACCAGTCATCCGGTAGCGGCTGTGCTCTTTAAAGTCATTAACGCTTGCAATCTTGCAGATTTTACGCCAGGCATCCTCGATATAGCTATAACCTTCGAGTAACATTTTATTTGCTACATTGGAAAGTATCCCCGGAAGCGATGCAGTACTAAATGCCGCTGAAAGCCAGGCCGAAGCATCGCGCCTAAATCTTGGAAGCTGCATTGCACAAATCTGCTCACAGTATTCCTGGATACCAATGCCGCGGAGTTTATCCGCCTGCTCAAGTGTCTGATTGTCATAGAATTTTTCCAATCGCGAACCTGCAATACCTGAAGCCATCAATGCCACCGCTTCATAAACCTTTGGTGTTGCAGTGATTTTCTGCGAAGTGATAATATTTACATTGGGTCTCGACGCCCTCAAAACCTCAAGCTCGCATTTAGGCTGGTCCCAGCCTTCTGCAATTGCCTTTGCCTCGATATCATCGTACTTACCAGAGCAGATTTTTTTGATGGCGGTAATGCGAGTAGTTTCAGCTGCGGCCGCTGCGCGAATATCTGCAATTGTAGTTTCCGCGGTGATGGTTGTTTCTTCTTTTTTGTTTGTTTCCTGATTTTCCAAATTTTCCATAGTTTGCTCCTGAAAATTAGCGGCTATTGTTGCCGAAGTATTATTATCTGCGCCGAGGGTTACAAAACTTATCTCACCCAACATTGATTTACGTGCGATATTCAGTGGTCCGGTAAATTCTTTACCGTTTACAGAAACATTTTGACCTGCTTTTATATATTCAATCTGCTCTGCTCTTGCGCCAATCGATGCCTGCCAGTTAAAACCTTTATCAGCCAGTGCAATTACGCGTTGAACTCTGGGTGAGTCGCCGAGTACCACACCTGCGGCTACGAGATTGTTTTCCACAATATTCACATGGTCAGTCTGGCCGAGCAAATCATCAATATCCTGGTTATGGCTGATAAATATCGGCCGCGATGAACTGCCTTTATTTAAACCTTGCAAATCAATAACCACTGGACACTTCCAGCCTTCGAGCATCATCGGCCCACCCGTATATGCAGTCATTGAGAACCGCCTATTCTTGGGTTTTTCGTTTTCGGCTAGTACCGCTGCTGCCTCGATACTGAAATTTGCTGTGATGTTTAATTTATTCTGACTCATCGTCTTTCTCCGTAATTGAAGTAGATATTTTTTCTGGCGATATACCCAGTTCATTCATTAGCTTTTTTTCTCGCGCCCGCTGGTAAAGTTCGACTTCCCAGTCCTTGCCTTGCTTTGCATATTCATCCGCCAAGGTTGTTGTGTGATTGGAAAGCCTCATTTCCTGAGCTTTTGCCTCTTTGGCTGGATCGACATGCTCAGTGCCATCCCAAAACCACTGATGGGGGAAACGGCGGATTGTTCGCCAATTAAGCGGCAGGTAGTCAGAGATTAGAATCGCTTCATCGAGCCATGCCTGCAAAATGCGATCGAGTACAACCATCGCCATGTCAGCCTGATCCACCCGGATACTTTTGTAATATGTCTGATGATCAAGCCGGCCAGAGGCATAGTTGTAGCCCGATGAATTACACGCCGCTATATTAAATGGCATATTCAGACACCGAGCGATCTCATTTAGAATCTGGTTTTTAAATTCTCCGTATGTAGTCGTTGGCTGATGCGCTTCTATCTGACCCAGCTTCCAACCATCAGGAAGCGTTGTTGCCATTCTTTTTTCAAGCTGAACTACATCCATCGGCTCTAAATTAGCAGCCTCGCCATTTGCCGGGCTATCCGTATATAAAACCGCTGCAAAATCTGCGGCTGTTTCCGCTGCGGCAATAACAGCAAGTGTATATCTTCTAAGCTGTGCAAATAATGGCAGTGCTGGTGTGATTTCCGGAATCCCGCGGCTCTGGCCGGGTCTTTCAGCCCTGAACCAATGAACCATAGAGCCGGAATCGACAGTGTTATAATCCTGCTCAAAAGCAAGAGACATCGAACCCGGATGATTTTTGAGAACGAAATAATTGGCAGGATTGCCGAATTCATCAAATTCAATACCATCAACTTGTGATTGCTGATTAAAATATTTCGACCAGGGTGTGGTTACCTGATCAGCTTCAACGAGTCGAAGGTCAAGTTTTACAGGCGAGTTTAAATTACGATTTATTGACAGGATTCCAAATGCCTCACCATCAGCGGCTCTCGCCATTCGCATAGTGCGAAGTTTTTGGGCAAGGCGGATTTGAGAAGCCCAGTTCATAAACTCTGTTTCGATGATCCTGTTGCCATGATCGTCATCAGTTAACATCTGAAGTCTTGGGCCTGTTCCAACTACATCATTTGCCAGAGTAGAAATTATTCCTTTGGCGTAGCTGTTATTTGCAACTTCATAGCGAGAGCGGTTGCGAAGTGTCTTGCGAACATCAATATTTGCAGCGCCATCAGCAGAAAGCGAATCAGCATTAGCCCAATGCCGCTGATTATCAGCGGTGGTCTGGGCAGCATCGAACCTTGCCTGCAGGATTCGTCCTGCAGGATGATAAACCTTTTGCTTTTTATTTTTGCCGAAAAACCACATTACTAAACCGTTCCTGATGGAGATAACTTTGAAAACTTAATGCCCAGACCTTTACGCTGCGCCGCAGTTTTACTTGCCAGATATTTATCTGCCGCAATCTGCTCAGAGAGCGGATGCTGCTCGACGGAGACCCCGTCGCTGGAAACTTTTGCTGGTGAGTTTAAATTTTCTTGAATTATGTTTTCAATTTCATTCGACATAAAAAAAATTGTCCTTCTATATAGTTAGTCGAATGAGGATGGGTGAGTTTAACTCTACTTTGAAAAATTGTTACATATATGTAACGATTTTATAATTACCTCTTTTGAAATAATTCGGTTTCCACAATTTCGGCATTGTTTGAGTCGAATTATTGATTTTTCCTTTGGTCGTGTATATATCGTTTGAAAATGCTTACAGCCACATTTTCTACATTCAAGTCCTTTATGTAATGAGATTGATTCTGACACTATTTTTTCCTTTGTTGAATATCTGACAACTTAATTCTTTCTCTTTTCACAAATGTTTTTACATTGTGCCCGCTTAAACTGCATCCACACATCGATGCCGCAACTGAGCAACCAACCATGCAATCAAACCAGTGATTGTCTATACCTCCTACCCTTGGTGACCATTGGTAAACCACTCTGCCGTGTCCTTCGGTGCGTACCCAGCTTTCCGAACCAGCCACGTGCTGCGCAAATAATGAATGCTGATGACCGCTTTTGCCGAATAACGTCATACTGCCATGGTCTCCAGCTGCGACAAAGAATCTTTCATGGACAAATGTTTTCCAATAATTCGTATCAATCGCTACATGCGTAAATTCTCCAGTCTTATTAATATTCGGTATATACCAATGATGACCATGCCGCTCACCTGGCTTTCGTTTATAAGTTGACATTGGTTTATTTGAAGCTTTAATACCCACACCTTTTGAAGCCATTAAGCAGGAGCCAAGTTTATGGCGGATATTTTCAACAATGCCGGGCATATAACCGCTGTCAATCAGACAGCGGTCAATTTTCATCACGCTAGTTCCTCGGTTCCAGTCTCGATTAAGGTAATCGCTGCATAGTTTTTCCAATCCCGCTTGTATTGCACCTTCTTTTTCCATGCCGCGATAAACATCCTGTAGGCTAATTTGTGCTTTTCGCAATGTAAAAGAAGCCCTTCTCTGGTCAGGATATGTTCCGTAATCAACAACATACCCCGTAAAATCTTCGGCCCATGCGCATACTGAGTAGAAAAGAAGTTTATCATGCACATCAATAAACATCGTAAGATATTGACAAGAAAGTGGAACATCGCCCCGCTTTCTGCCATTGGTTTTTTCCATAACTTGCTCTATGGTCAAAACCTGCTCATCAGATTGTTCTGCAATAGGATCATTTTGATATTCCGCATAAAATGCAGCTTCATCTCGAATCATTAAATTCATAGCATGCTGAATTGCCGAAATCTCATCTTCGTTGTATCTTTGGGGCCAGGCTACACTGCTGCCGCTGTCCATGGCAGCTCTGTTTTTAATATAAAACTCTGTCGCTTCTTTTCCGCCGTTACCGCTGCGCAGACTTTCGGCCCGTATTTCTTCGTACTTTTCCCAGAGTTTAGCCTCTGTTGGAAATGCATAAACCATCTTTGAACACTGTCCCTGCCATTCGGGATTCTTATCAGGGTCGAGAACCTGATCGGCCAAATCATTGCAGTAAATCTTGGTACAGGTAAGCAATCCTGATATTTTTTTGCCCGGCCCGGCCATACCAAGAACATCGCCATTTAATGTACTTAGTCTCTGATTAGTCTGGTCCACTGATTTGGCAGATTCTCTGGTTTGCGGATCATCTACTAAAACCAGATCAGGCCGAATGATCTTGCCATCAATGGTCGTATGAATCTGACCCCTGATATTTGAATCCAAACTATCTACAGTGATCACAGAACCAGATGCAATACTGCCTTCGATAGTTGGAATCACAATTTTATGTGTTCCCCAGACAGGATATGTAAGCCGGCCTTCATGTCTTTGGCCCCTTTGTTTATGAGCAGAATTTTCTAAACACTGTATTGGATAAATTATTTCTGGGAAATCCGCCAACAGCAACTCATTTCCCAGCATAGCAGCCTGGACACTTTGAAATAGATTTAGAGACTGCCGCGTAGCGGAGCCAATAAGACACACATATCTGCGAGCACCAATCAAAATTGCCCAGATCGCTGCCGATCTTGTCAGGGCTGACTTACCGCTGCCTCTGGGCATCGCAAATGCAAACAAGCCGCCTTCGAGAACCGATTGTTCTATTTTTGAAATTACTTTTAGGTGATCATCAGACCACGTTAAATAAAACACATCATTAAAATAAGTCTCGCAAAAGAATCTAAAATCTCTGCAGGCACGCTCACGCCTTTCGGTATTTTCAATTGCAGGAATCTCACCTATATCCTGGGCTGCCTTACGCGCGGCATTTTTTGCAATCAAATCTTTAAGTCGCGATTCTTCAATAGATTGTTTTTGCTGTTTTGGTTTTTCATATTCGCGAGCAAGCCATGAAATGTACCTGATCAAATTAATATGTCTGCCATCACCAATTCTATATGCAGCGATATCCATCTGTCTTCGCAAATGCGAACGATCTAACACCGGCCCAAGCGGCGTGGCATTTATCAATTGCAGAAGCTGTGATTGCGAAAGTTTATTTACATCAATTGCCATAATTTTCTCTGCTGTTTAACCAGGCTGCATAAGAAATAAGACTGATAGTTCCATCTGCCGCCGTAGGCGCACCTTGCGCGATATGTTTCTGGACAATCTCAACTTGCAATCCAAGCATTTTAGCCGCTGTTTCGGGCGTTATTGCCGCCGGATTTATCGCGTTTTTAACAGGTTTAACATTATCAATCGGGCACATAAAATTTATTATAAATCCTTTAAAATAATGCACTTAATTACTTGCTATTACATATTTTTGAGATATTACATGCATGTTCTTAAAGACAAATTTTTTTTGAAAGGGAAAACATGGAAAACACGGAAGAAAAGGCTGCCAAGTTCGATATCGCAAACCTAATCGCATGGTTTGAATGCGAATTGGAAAAAGAATCAAATATCGGCTCGCCAATCGACGCACGACGCGAATTGATCCGGGCACTGGCGCTATACAGCGGCATATCAGAAAAACAAATCCAGGAGTCACTCGAAGATCTAAACGAAAAGGGAAACAAATGAAGATCGAAATCACAAAAGGAAAATACAAAGGAATCAGAGGCAGAGTCGTTGGAGTTTACACCGATGGCCGATACGACATCAACGTTATCAAACCGAAACCTACACAACCGAAAATTATGATCATTAAAATAAATAATTGCAGGGAGATATAAATAATGAAAGTTAAAAGAATCACACTTGAAGGTGACACAGAATACATAGCAACAATCAGCAGAGAAGAAAAAAGCATCGTCTGTCATATCGCAGATAAAACCGGAAATTGCATAAACATCCATCTTGTATCGCCGGATGATAAAGACGACCAATACAGCCTTGCTGAATGTATTCAGTTCCAACTTGATGGCTGCCGTGGCACCAACAGCATGAAGCATGATTACTTCAGGTTTATAACACTTTTTGCAGATTAAGGAGATTTCACAATGAACGAACAAATGTTTGAAGAATTTATGCAGGAAATTTTGGGCCAGCAGGATGAAATAAAATCTATTCTGACTTTTGATGAAGCAGGGATGCTCACAAATGATAAAGGACTTGTTGTCCGAACAAACGATGGCAGCGAATTTCAAATAACAATAATTCAAAATAGATAATAAACAATTTTTAAAAAGGAAATCACAATGCAAAACGAAGAAATCAAAATCAGCAAAGTTTACGCAATGAAGGTTGGCAAAAATACCGTTGGAGTTCGTATCATGAGCGAAGATAAAGCTGGTGGCTGGATTGGCGTTAACGTCAACACCGATAAAGAAGTTATCATCAGATCCGCCGACAGACTCATCGGTCTGTATCAAGCCAAACAAGAAAATGTTAATCCCTCCGAAACCGAACCGAGCAAAGATGCCAATCCCGCAAAGGTCAAAAAACTCGGTGGTCTTCTGGCAGCCTTCATGATCCTGGCTGATGCCAAAGAGCCGCTTGATTGTCCAGAGATTGTCAAGCGAATGATCGATCAGGGGATGTGGAAGACAGGTGGCAAGACACCTGCTTCCACGCTTCATTCCGCAATCTCGCGCGAGATCAAGGAAAAAGGCACTGAATCGCGGTTCGCGAAAACAGAGCGAGGTAAATTTACGGTTATTAAATAACGCAACCATTACTTTACTCCTCAACCCCGGCTGATACCGGGGTTTTGGCGTTACACATTATCAAAACGCTAGTAAAGTTTTCTTTACTTAAGTTTTTAGCTAGGTAAGTTTCATTTACTAGTCTCATATATCCCTCTTTGCCTTCTTGCCTGTAAACTTTTCCCATCTGTCTTTTATGACATCACAATATGCAGGATCAATTTCAACACCATAACATCTCCGCCCAATCTGTTCACAGGCAATCAACGTACTTCCGCTGCCAAGAAAGCCATCAAATACAATCGTACCAGGTATTGAACTATTAGTTATACCTTTAATGCATAATTCAACAGGTTTCATTGTTGGATGAAGTTTTGAATTCAGCGGACGATTAACTTCCCAGACTTCTGTTTGTGTACGGTCATCACCGAAGCTGCTTTTTTCCGCCCAGCCGTAAAAACATGGTTCATACATTCTCTGGTATTTTGCCGGGGATAAAACAAGCTGCTGTTTTTTCCAGATGATCGTTGCCGACCAGTGAAAGCCCATCTCCACAAGCCACAATCTCATTCTCATACCCTCTGGGCCTGAAGCTCCCCACATGTAAATATCTCCAGTATTAAATTCCCGGAATATCTCGTACATTTTATGACAGAAAATGCTCCACTCATCAGTAGACATGGAATCATTTTCAATTGAGCGTATTTTATGACGGGGATTTTTCGAACTTCCATAATTGCAATTATAAGGAGGATCACAGAAAATCATACCTGCCTTGTCGTCTTTCATTAACTTAATTACATCATCACGATTGGTGCTGTCACCGCATAAAAGTCTATGCTCACCTAATATCCAAATATCGCCGGGTTTTGTTATAGGTTCCGCAGGCGGCTCAGGAACATCGTCGGGGTCGGTGAGTCCTCCCTTTATGCCTGGATCAAGTATTTTAGCAATTTCATCACTATCGAAGCCAAGTAATTCCAAATCAAAGTTCGCATCCTGCAGTTGTGATAATTCAAGCGGCAATAATTCATAATCCCAGCTTGATAGTTCGTGCAGTTTATTATCTGCAATTCGAAATGCCCGGACCTGATCTTCAGTCAGATCATCTGCCCGGATTGCCGGGACAGTTTCCAAGCCAAGCTTTTTCGCTGCCAATACTCTCGTATGGCCAGCAACGAGAACATTGTTTTTATCAACAATCACCGGCACCTTAAAGCCGAATTGCTTTATTGATTGAGCCACAGCGTCAACCGCCCCGCTGTTATCACGAGGATTGTTTTCATAACTTTTTACTTCTTCTATTTTGAGCATTTCAATTTGCATATAAATACTTCCTTTTAAAATATGTTCACTTGCGACCGAATCTCTTTTATATGGGGACCGTTCCCTCAGGGGTATATCTTCTTTTTGATGCCGGGAGGACCCAAAACGTCGCAGCACGTTGCGCCACGTTGCGAGATGTTCGGAGATTTATACAAAGTTCCTACTCTTAAGACCTGACGCAACGTGGGCAAACGTGAACGTTTCTTGTTAATCAACTTAAGTCACAAACACCTGCCTCTGCACAACCGAACACCGTAAAAGCTGCATGAATCTTTTCGCTAATTGTCAGCCCACAGCCATATCTTCGCAGCATATTGCGCATATGTGATGATTGATAGGCTGCCAGTTTTTGCTCGTATCTTTTTTCACTTTCTTTGGTGCACTTGTGATTATCTGCAAGTGGCGTGTCACAAATAACACATTGACAGTCATAATCTTCTTCAAAAAGGTTAAATTCAAAAGAACACACGGACATCGCTTTCTACCTTTAATTAAATCTGCTTTGATAATCTTGCATCGCCAATATTCTGATATAACTGTGTCTCAACAGCTTTGACTTCGGGCACTGTTGATTGCGACACCTGCTTCATAGTCAGCTCAACTCCTTGCTTGTGTGCATCGTACTTGGCCTTGGCTTCTGCTGCTTTCTGTGCGTTTCTTTTTGCGAGTGCTGTTGCTGTCGCTGCTGCAAGACCAAGGCCAATTTCAATCAGCGGTGCATAAGGATTGAAAGGTGCACTTGCTGCATTTGCCGCTCTCGCTCCTTCAAGCACTGTGGTCAAACCATCAGAACCGCTGTATTGTGCATTTTTAACAGCAGTTGCAATTGCAGCGGTTTTGGTTTGCACCGAATCGATACTGCTCTGAAGCTTTTCAACTGTGGCAAGTGTGTTGCTATCAAAGCTGCCATTTTGCTTTAATATTTCAAGAGTTGCTTTTGTCTGCTCCTGAAACGCATCGATCTGTCCGCTTAACTGCTGTGTTTGATCAGCCAAACTTTGAAGTTGCTCTGGCTGAACATTTGGCATTTGACATCCACCAAGCCACAAGGACAAAGCTGTAACAACTACAATTACTGCAATTGCCAGATCCCATTTACTAAATTGTTTTAATGATTTCATTTCCGTACTCCTTAAAAAAAATATTAATAATTAACCAGCAACGCTGCCGATTTTTCTTTTGAATTCACAAGCGGGCCATTGAGAACATTTTTGCTGCCACAGCGAATACAAGGTTTGATTACATTTAGCTCTCTTCCAAAATACATCATTTCGCAATCCAGACAGTAGTGAGCATAAAAATGTTTTATTTCGTTTTTGATTGTTGTTGTATTCATATCCTTTTTTCTTTGTTATTTTGTAACGCCTTTTTGAATCCTTCCCTTTTCACCCCGCTCCTATACGCGCGTGCGTGTATCATGTCGCGTGTGTGCGTGTGGGGTGAATAGGTGAAAGATTATTATTATTTTTTATATATACTTTATTTTTCATATACTTATGACTTTTGAATCTTTCCCCAAATGCTTCACCCTGACTATTGGCACTTTTCACTTTTTGAAAATTTATTGGCCTGAAAATGCCCTTTAACCTGTCATAACTCTTAATCTTTCACCCTTTGGTGAAATATTCATTATGACGTGTGAATACATATTTATTCCTCCACCAGGTGATAGCCTGTTCCCTTATTAGTTTTAGTGGGAATAGCTATTATTTCGATATCTCCTTGTTCACTAAGTGTATCTATGATATTGCGGAAATTGGCCTTATCGATTTTCATGCGTTTCATAAGCACACTATGCAACAGTGTTCTTTGATCCGCTTGGCGAAGTTTTTGCTTTAGTTTCAAACAAAGTGCATGAAAATCATTATCAGCAACATAGCATTGAGAAAGATAAAGCATTCTTCGAAGCTGGTGTGTCATAAGTGCAACAGACCATTTTGCAGCAGCGGCGCTGATTAAGGGTGATAAATGGCTTTCACTGCAGGCATAAATCAGCGCCAGCTTGCGGGCATTTTCATTTGCCCTTCCCCAAACGGTTTTTGAGACTTCATCATTACCATCCTCTGCTTTTGAATACTCCTCGTCGGCAAATACTCTAAAATCATCGAGAATGCGTTTGCCCTCATCAGAATAATCCACGATTACCGGAATAGGATTTACATCGATAAGATTATTAGGTTTGCCTGGATTAAAATCCCTCCACCATTTTGCAATCTCGAGAATTTCATTGGGCATCGAATCAATAAGACCTGCATCCTTGCCCGTTGAGCGTTTGCCCACATCGATAGTTACCATTCTTGCGATAAAACCATTGGTAAGCATTCTTTCACTAAGAGCAGCGTAATAGTAAGTGGGTGTAGCAGTGCCAAAAATAGTCAGATGAGGCTGGTTTATAAATCCAGCCTGCTGTTTCCCGGCTTTTCGGCGCATGGGGTAAACTGAATTGCTGGATGTGTACATTGTCAGAAGCGTTCCCATGATGCTCTCTAAATGACCATCACGGCTCTTGTTGAATGATTGCAGCATGGTATCAATTTCATCATTCTGAAAAAGCATGCACGGTGTTTGAAACATCGCATCCTGTAAACCCTCGCCGGAAGCGAATTTATCTCCAAGGCTGTTCATCTCGCCTATTTGATTAAGGATATAAGCATTAATTTTTCTGGGATAATCTTTACCGGTTGATGCACCGGCAAGAGCCAGGATATAAATATTGGGCCGAAGATCGCCTTTTTCGCGAACCTTTCGGCCGCATAGATAAGACTGCCCTGCCAAACTGCCACAAAATGCCATAGGCTGATTTGGATATGCCGAGATTTGCATGCAAAAATCCATTACCCGTGACATAAAGCCAGGCACACGCAAAAGCTCAACTGGTATTGGACCCGGATCGATAAAACGCTGTATTTGCTTATCTTCTTTTTCAAATGATTTGACCAGTGCGGAAATGTTTACATCGGTTGGCACTTCAATGTTTTTTTCACCGAAACCTTTTGTTGCCAGTGTCTGTGCTGCCTTGCTGTAATCACCATTATGTTCCAAGAGCGTATAAACACTGAAAGGCGAGTATGCCTTTTCGCTTTCAAATGGATGTGCATTGGTAGAAAATACATAAAAAACTCTGTTTTTAAGTGTTGCGGAAGTTCCGGTTGTTTTACCTGGCCTGCACCAATGCTCATTTTCACCTGCCTGGTAACATTGCCAGTCATGTTGCAATAAAACAGCCCTTAAATCGCCGTTGAAGTTATAATCGTCACCTGGTCGAAGCGAACCGCTTGGTGATGATTGCGTTTGCTGAGGCTCAAGCGGTTCTGGAACATACTCGTTTAAAGATAATGCCGCACCAAGAAGTATATCCCGCTCCTCAGGCGATATTACAGGTATATTTATAAAATCATTTTGAACCAGTTCATAACCCGGTGTTGGCGCACATAGAAATAATCCACCTTCGCCGCGAGTTTCAATATATGTTGGCAGGATATACCATGTTCCATCTTTGTTCTGGATTGGCTTAAATGTCTTACCGCATAAAATTACTTCATCGCCAGTGTCTATTGTTATTTTGCGTTTGGCAAGCTTAAGGCTTTTGCATATCTCTTCCTCGCAGCGGTAAATAACATGTCGACCGCCCGATTGAGATTTTTCGATAACAAGCCGCCAAGTAGATCGGGCAATTCTTTTTTGACTATTGCCTGCCATGGATCGAACATCTCAGCCGCAATATCAAAATCTATCATCTCAAGGTTGCGGGAGACTTTACCAGTCACGATACATACACCATTATTTTCGTTGTTGAACCAGCTTTGCAGTTCACAGTCGTATGGAAGCCGCTGCTGATATTGTTTCCATTGTGATAATGCGGCGAACTTAAGCTGTACGTTAGCCGGCAGAACTGAGAGACCAGTATGTAAATATGAAAAAGATATTTCTTTAAGGTTGGGCATAGTTTTTTTTCTTTGGATTAAAAAGGAATTTCATCGTTAAGTGGAACAAACTCCGGTAAAGGCTTGTTGAACTGCCAGTCAGAAGCTTCTGTATCTTCGAATTGATAGCCGGCTATTTTGTCGAACTTCTGGCCTGGTACATTTTTTACTGTTATTTTTAGAGGTTCTCTGAGCCTTCCATTTTGCGCAAAAAATACTGCCATATCAGATTGGTCAGGCACAGTTTCATTGGACCTTTGGTTCCACCAAACTTCAGCTTTCTGGCGTGCGAAGCCACTGTGCTCAAAACAGATCCATTCAGAAATATAGGTAGCAAAAGCTATTTTATATTGCACTCGCATGGTTCGAGGCGATTCGGTTTTAGCACTTTTCTTGGTATGCACATTGTAGAGAACCTCCTGAACCTCGTATTCATTGACACTTGTTTGGTCGGACAATATTCCTTCGGTACTGGCAGTGGTTTCATGTTTGGCTTTCTCCGGCGGTGGAAACTCGTATCCACAAGCGGGACATCTTGCATAGGCAGCATGGATGATTTCAGAACATCCGGGACATTCTTTCGCAGGTGCCTCTCCACTGCCCCTGACCGCTGTATCTGTGACCCGCAGGCAATCGACAGGACCATGACGAAGAATATTCCCACCAAAATCAAGAACGAGACAATCTTTTTTATTTTCATGTAATCTAAAACCCCTTCCTACCATTTGGTAATAAAGGCCCGGTGACATCGTCGGGCGCAACATTGCTATACAATCGATATTAGGTGCATCAAAGCCTGTTGTTAAAACATTTACATTGCAGAGATACTTGAGATTTCCGCTTCGGAAATCATCAATCATCTTCTTTCGCCAGCCATCTGGACTATCGCCGCTGACGAAACCACAATCAATATTATGATTTTCCTGGAAAATTCGCTGAATATGTTTTCCATGATCAACACCTGCGGCAAAGACGAGAACCGCATTTCTATCCTGTGTATATTCGAGTATTTCAGAACATGCGGTCCTGACACGAGTGTCGGTATCCATCAAATCTTCAAGCTCAGTTGAGATAAATTCGCCCCCGCGAATATGAAGACCGCTTGTATCAATGCGAGTTTTTGACGCTTTGCTGCGTAGTGGACATAAATAGCCATCTCGAATAAGCTCTTTGATGCCTACTTCGAAGCAAATTGAATTTAGAAAATGATCAGCCTGACATATCAGACCTGTTGTCATTCTAAACGGTGTTGCTGTTAAACCGACGACTCGCAGATTAGGATTAACGACATGAGCATCACTAAGAAAACCTTGATACATTCCCTCGCCTTCCGGTGGAATCATGTGGGCTTCGTCAATAATGACCAAATCAAATGGATCGAGCTCAAAAGCTTTGCGATATATAGACTGAATTCCTGCTATAATTATCGGGTGCTCTGTGTCTTTTCTTTTCAGCCCCGCTGAATGAAGCCCGACATGCAGCTGGGGTGCTATGCCGGCAAGAGTATTATATGTCTGCTCTAAAAGTTCTTTAACATGCGCCAATATTAAAACTCTGCCGTTCCATATATTGACAGCGTCATTGCATATCGTCGCCATCACAGGCGTTTTACCGCCACCTGTCGGGATCACGATGACGGGATTGTCATCGTGATTCCGCAAATGACTATAAACAGCATCAACTGCTTGCTTTTGATATGGACGAAGTTCTATCACGTTGCATACACCTTATTTTTACTATTGTTTTCCCGCCTTTGATTGGTTCTTTCATAACGGTGGTCAGATGTTTAATCTGGCAATCATTAAAAAAGGCCCTACCTTTTTCCAAAGCATCAAGGAGTGGCTTTTGAATATTGTCAATATCGCGCTTTCGCCTATCCGGCGGGTATGCCCTTACCTTCATTGCGAGCATACCCGTCATCGGTCGAACCTTCGCTGCCATAAGGGCTATGCAAACTTTTCTGCGAAACCTGATGCCATCAGCCCCTATAAACGTCCTATTCCCCCGCCGCTTAAAATAATGATTAATACTTGGCGGATATGGCAGCTCTATTGTCAGCGTTTCCAGGGAGCGACTCCTTTTGCAGCTGGAGGATTTTGAGCAGCAGCGTTTTCGCGTTTACTGAAAGCCTTGATTTCATTGGCAGGTTCACCGGTATCGTTTCGCTTCTTTACCACAACTTTGATAACTAGCGGTAAATTATGCAACTCTGTGCTATCCTTGGGCACCATCACTCCGACGGCTTTGCAAATTGCAGCCAACTGACTCTTTGCGATTTTCACTGTCGTATCATTCTGATTTTCAAGGCTTAGCCTTGACCAGAGCAGGCGATTCTTGTAGTCGCCTTCGATGATCTCAAATTTCAATTCGAGATAGCTGCCATTTCCGTTTTTGGCCGCTTTCATTTCACTGTCCACAATCACTGCAGGATATTTTCCCGCTGGTATCGGATCAAAATCGGTTGCTGCTTCGACATTATTTGCATTAAAATTATTCAGATTAGCCATTGTTTACATTCTCCAGATTGGTAGTTTCTTGATTTGAATTGCTATTGAGCGCGTTGATAAACGCATCCCACGAGAGAGGAATTTCGTACGGAAGATTGTAGCGGTTTTTGGCAATACAAGATGGACCGCCAACAGTACGAATAACCCGCTCACCGCCATCTTTGCCAAGGCCTACAGCAATGGTTCTCTCTTTTCCAAAACCTATATTTTCAGATTCGGTTCTGAACTTGCGGGTTGCAAATAATACTGCATCCGCCCATTCGGTTAAAAGTGCTGTGGCATGTTTGTGCATACGTGGCGTATATCTATCGTAAGCACTGGATTCCGGGTCTTCAAATCTCTCGACCTTTGCGTGCGCGATAAGTATCACTGCCATATTCCGTTCAGTTCGCAATGAATCTAAAGCATCGACAATCTGTCGCCAGAAAGCTAAAGCAGCGGTGTAACCACGAGCAAAACCACCATCAACTTTTTCAATCGAACTTACCCCGGACAATCGACACAGTTCCTCCCAAATAAGCTGCTCCAGCCAATCGCATGAATCTACAATTACTGTTTGATAATCATGTTTCTCGATTGCTAATGCCGAAAGATATGCTTCCACATCGCTGTATTTTTTCGCAATTGGAAAAGATGCACAATCTATTTCACCTAAACCATCTTCTGTAGGAATAAAGATAGGATTAGGTGCATTTGCTCCGAACGTGCTTTTGCCGACACCCTCAACACCATAGACCATCAATCTGGGAGGCATTTGGCGTTTTCCTTTATGGATTTGATTAATTACTGACATAAAAACCCTTTCATTCGATTATTGGTTTTGAAAGCTGCAGCTTTCCTTCTATATAGTTATTCGAATGAGATTGGGTGAGATTGAAACAACATTAAAATTTTTTTGAAAATCACGTTAGTAATACATTAGTAATATTACTAACGTTTTACTAACGTTGGCGATTTTTCCGTCAATGTTTTACTAACGTTAGTAATAATTCACCAATGTTGGCACTAACGTTATTGTTTTCACAAACGTGATGTCCTACATACTCACACCTTTAAATCCTGCATAATCCATCCAGTCGTTAACAACAAAATCTTAAAGAAAGGTAAAGTTATGAATGCAAAAGAGATTGTGCAGAATTACAAAGATGTCATTAGTCCAACCAAAATAGCAATTATCATTGCAAGAGCCAAAAAGAATGGATTGCCGGAAGACATGGTTGAAGATGTCATTCAGGATGTAGCATTGGAAATAATTAATTTTAATTATGATCCTGAAAAATCTAATGGTGCCACTGAAACGACTGCACTTACCGCAATAATTGATCACAAAATCATAGATATAGTTCGGCGAATTGAATTCGAGAAAAATTTTTGGGAAAGAGAATCTCATACCATCGAAATGGAAGCTGATGAGCTTAGACCTCTGCAAATGTCAATGGACATACAATCAGCGTTAAAAGCATTATCTCCAATTGAACGGCAAATATGTATGAAGCTTATAAACTGCATGACTATCAATGAAATTGCACAAGAAGAAAAATGGGGGTATGCAAAAGCAAAAAAGATTGTTGCAGGCATTAGAAGCAAATTAGCAGGGATGAATTTGAAGAATTATATTGATGAAAAATAATTCTAAAATGAGTTATTTCAAAGCAAAGACTCTTTTAGTAACAAAAATTGCATAAGCATTTCAAATATTCGATTTTAGTCAAAATGCGACAAATATGGCATGGTTCCAGTATTTTGAAAAAAACAAGAACTTTTAAAAGAAGAGGACAGTGGAGTGATTTGGTTGTGGCCAGGGCTTTGATTATTCCAACATCGGTAAAGAAAAATGGGAAATTATAAAAATAAAAATTGCAACGACAGATTTAACTGGAAAGTTAAAATATCATTTTACCCATTTGAAAATGATATTCAAAGAAACCAAGCATATCTTACTTGGGTTAGGGCATTTCTAAAAGGATTATCTAACAAACAATGCAAGAGAATGAAATAATTATCACATCTTGTATGTATTTGATTACATGTTTTAGTATCTTTTTACGAAACCACTCAGATCCTGGCTTTTTTGAAACGCCCTTCTTTATTACATATATATGCTCATTCTCCCATTTTGAGACTAGGTAACAATTAAACTTGATTACCTTGATAATGATGGTTACATGCAACAATATAGATTAAAGGATTAAAAATGAATGTTGGCTTATATATTCGTGTATCTACTCTTCAACAAGTAGATAAGGATTCATTGGAATTACAGGAATCAATGCTCAAATCGTACTGTAAAACTCATGGACATAAAGTCATTAATTTATTTAAAGACGCAGGGCTAAGTGCAAAAAAAGATAATGTGAGACCTGCTTTGAAACAATTAATTCAGTTTGTTAAAGAGAAGAAAATAGAACTTGTACTTGTAACTAAGATTGATCGTATCAGTCGTTCACTGAAAGATCTGCTTGATATGATATGCCTTTTCCATGAACATGATGTAGCATTTGTTGCCATAACTCAAAATATTGACACTTCTGGTTACATGGGAAGATTTACTTTGAATTTGCTTGGTGCAATTGCAGAGCTGGAACGTGAAATGACTGCCGAACGTGTATCTGAAGTAATGCGGCATCGGGCATCGAATGGCAAATGGAATGGAGGCGTTATACCATATGGCTACACCACTCAGCAGCGAATCTACAAACAGTCGATTAAAGAAAAAAAATCCAAAGCCGAAGCTATGGGAATTGCAAGCAAGTTAGCACCACAACCGAAGTTGCTCTATACTGATAAAGATGAAGTTATAATCTTAAAACAAATCTTCAAAACATATATCGAGACAAAAAGTATCAGAGAAACAACAGACAAAAAGTATCAGAGAAACAACAAGACAATTATATCTTGCGGGTTATAAAAGCAGGTCAAATAAAATATGGGCAACAACAACCATTTCACGTATCCTAAATAATCCAACATATACAGGAAAAGTGCTATATGGAAAAAGAAAAACAGATTCAAAAACCGGAAAATTAAAAAAGGCAGAGGTAGCGAACCAGACCTTTGTTGATGGATTGCATGAAAAATTGATTGATGACGAGACTTTTAAAACTATTCAACATATTCTTTCAAATACCTCGTTAAAAAAGAGCAATGCTGAAAAGCAGTATCTTTTATCGCGATTATTGAAATGTGGCAAATGTGGCGGTTCGATGAATGGACATACATATAACAAATCTAAAAATGAAAAGTCATATGCTTACTACAAATGTTCTAACCATTTCAAAGTTCCTTCCAAATGCGAAGGCTTAACAATTCCATCTGACAAGCTCGAAGATTTTGTTATTAAAACCTTAACCAATCTCTCTAAAGATGAGGTTTTCCTTAAAGATAAAGAAAAAATGATGAAAACCCTTGAAAAAGAAGCATCCCC
>MHXZ01000121.1 GCA_001825665.1 Planctomycetes bacterium GWF2_41_51
AGATAACGCAACTAATCTTTGTAAATAACTGATTGCACCATAAATGAGCCATATAAGGGGCTTTAGCAATTATAGTGCCGAACAGAATTGGAAATTTAGCATAAAAAGCGAAGAAAAGTGATGTAAAAGCGTTAAAAAGTGAACGAAAATCGAAGAAATTCCAGGGTATAGGGGATACAAAAAATCTAAAGCTATAGAATGTTTGGTTTACACAAATTAAAAAGATTGAGCATAAAAAGAAAAGGGATATAATCACATCAGAATACAGAATATAGAATATATACATGGAAGAAAATAAAAACTGACGAAAAAAATTTTAGAATTTTAAATAAATCTTATCGCTGATGGATGATTATGGGAGCGAAATCAAACAAAAATAAAAGAGCATTCACAATCTGAGAGTTGTTGTTTTTAATTTTCATTATATTTCTTTTATTTGGTTTGTGTTTCAAAGCGGAGAGGACTATTTACAAAAAAACTTTGCATTGCATGATAATCTGAACATATTTAGGGAGGAATACAAAGTGGGATATACTAGAATAAAGGATTATGAAAGCATATCACTTTATTTAGTCCGGAGAAATAGGCAATGAAACAAAAATTTAATTTCTTACCTCGCAAGCTTACGAAAGAAGAAATTGCTGTGGCTCCCTCTGAATGGATAAAACCATTAAGGAGCTACAGAATCAGAAGGTTAAGAGCAATCTGGCTGGAAGATGAAAGGCCAAGTTATTACACTTTGTTGACAGCTGCTATGGCAGCTATTGCCAAGAAAGACAGGCATTTAATTGATATTGCAAGCCAATTAACAAAAGGTAATATGCCTGAATACATTTACCAGTCTCTTATTGGTATTGCGTTATGTGATATGGGATTTAAAGCGGAAGGTTTAGCGATGGAACGTGAAGCAGTCAGATTAAAACCTTCACATTCAAACTTATTAAGTTTAGCAGCAGGTACAGATGATCTTGATGAAAAGAAAGAATTAGCAAAAAAAGTTTTGAGTGAGAATCCCAAAGATAGTGATGCACTGCGACATCTTGCTTATGCAAAATATTTCAAAGGCGAGCGTCAGGAAGCTGAGCACTTGATTGATGATATATTATTGAATGAACCAAATAATAACTATGCTTTAGAATTTAAAGGCAATATTTATTATGATAAAAAAGAATATGACAAGACGTTAGAGTGTTATTTAAAAGTAAGGCTTAAACCCAAGCCAATCTCTTTACAATTTAAGATATGCCATTTCTATTATTTGGCTGGCAAGTTGAGGAAAGCAAAAAAAATCGCAAAGAAGATACAGGGAAAAATTGCTTTGGTATCTGACTTGGGAATGAATCTTGACAAGGTGAAAGAATTATTAATTGAGATTTTGAAATCTTGAGTTGCAAATAAATAATGGTTCTGAAAGCTAACGAATATCCTGATATTTGGAAATTTAGTACTGAATGCCCGGCACCTCCAAAGGACAAATTGTCGGAACGATATTTTTTGCAATATTCTTATTCGACTATCTGCCAGCACAGATTGCATGGAGTTATCTTTGGACGTTGATTGTAACAGGATTAATTCTGATTAGCGTATGGGTCAGAACGAAAGATACTTTGTTAATACCTATCCTGTTACTGCCATTTTTTTTCAGGCTTTATATTTTATTAAAATTCATCGGCCATTGGCGTCAGGTAATTGCAGGATTCCTGCTGCTCGGAGTTGGAATGGCGATAAGTTTATGGAAAAATTCAATAAAAAGATACCCAAAATAAGAAAATGAGACTAAGTAATTGATAATGTAAAACTATTTCAAGGAATCATAGAGAGATATTTTTTCAGCATCTGTCATCCTTCACAATCTTCCTCCGTTCAAGCTGTGAATTATAAGTAAATAAGCTCTGCAAATTAAGGGTTATGCCTGATTATCATTGTGCTTTGTTTTAATAATATAAAAGAATAAAAATGGAGACTTTGTAATGAAACCCAGGGGAATGTTAATGGCTGAACATCGGCTGATAGAAAGAATGTTAGCCATCATCGAGAAAGAAATAATCCAAATCGAAAAAGGACGAAGGATAAATTCAACCACAATCGATTCCATTGTTGATTTTATGAAAACATTCGCAGATTTGAACCATCATGGGAAAGAAGAAGATATTCTTTTCAGCATACTGGCAAAAAAAGAAATGACAGATGAAGATTCCCAAATGATGCAGGAACTTATTGAAGAACATAAATTCTGCAGAAAAGCCACTGAAGATATCGTACAAGCAAAAGAAGATTACCTCAAAGGCAAGGATACCATAGGCATAGTAATCCTTACACTTAATTCGCTGGTAAGATTCTACCCCAAACACATTCAAAAAGAAGATGAAATATTTTTTCCCAACAGCGAAATCTATTTAACAGATGAGGAATTGGCATCAATGATAAAAGAATTCAAAAACTTCGATTGCACAATGTTCCAAAATAAATATAAGCAAATAATTGAAAGCCTTGAGCAGGCAAATGGAGGCATCTAAAATGGCAAACCAAGCGACGAAAACAGTAAACGGGATACCGATGGACATACTTGAAAACACGGTAGAATCAATTAAAAAAGAACCGAAGCTCGCTAAAAGCAAATTTCATATTTCCAATAAGTGGGTCAGCGGCGGGCAGAATCAAACAACAATTACAAGTTTTTACAGCAGCGGCAGAGAAAATTTTCATAAACGAACTTTTACGCTGCAATCAGATGAACCTGAACTCCTTGCAGGCAATGATACATCGCCGAACCCAGTTGAGCATCTTCTAAACGCTCTTGCGGGCTGCCTGACAAGCAGTATGGTGTATCATGCTGCTGTTAACGGCATTAACATTTACGAAGTAGAATCAGAAGTAGAAGGCGATATAGACCTTCGCGGTTTTATGGGGTTGGCTGAAGATATAAGAAAAGGATATAATAAAATCAATGTCAGATTCAGAGTAAAAAGCGATTCAGAAAATACCGAGCAGCTTAAATCTCTGGCCAAGTTCTCGCCTGTTCTTGATGTTGTCAGCAACGGAACAAAGGTCGATATAAGCATCAGTTCCTAACAAACTAAGAACAAAGTTTAAAATAATCAGTCATTTACCTAATATAAATAATCATATAACCAATTTACATATTCCATCTCTTTTTTCATATTATGCCTTTAATAACATTTTTTTTAGGGGATAAAATGAAAGCATTTTTAGTTGTCGTTTTAATTTTGATTTTAGTCTTACCAGCAGCGGGAGAATACAGGACTTATGACGGAACTAACAACAATCTGAAGCATCCTGAATGGGGAAGCACCGGAATTCAGTTGTTAAGAACAGAGCCAGATGATTATGCAGATGGAATTTCAGAGCCTGCCGGCAAGAACCGGCCGAGTCCGAGAGTAATCAGCAATATCGTTATCGACCAAGACGGCTCGATGCCTAATACTTTTGGGAGAAGTGATTATATATGGCTATGGGGTCAGTTTATCGACCATGATTTAGATTTAACTAATAACGCAGTTCCTCCCGAACCATTTGATATTGTTGTTCCGCCGGGGGATCCGGTTTTTGACCCCAATGATAATGGAGGAGTTGTGATACCATTGAATCGGAGTGAATATGAACCAAATTCTATACCAAGACAGCAAATAAATGCATTAACAGCATGGCTTGACGCATCTATGGTTTATGGTTCAGATATCACAAGGGCGAACTGGCTACGTACTTTTTCGGGGGGAAGGCTGAAAGTTACGTCATCTGAATATGGTGATTTGCTTCCTTATAATGATGGAACAGTTCCAAACGGCGGCGGGATGGGCACCAATTTGTTTGTTGCGGGAGAAGTGCGTGCAAATGAAAATGCAAATCTGATGGCAATTCATACACTTTTTGTTCGAGAACATAACCGGCTTGCGAATCAAATATCAGCAGCATGTCCGAGCTTGACCGATGAGCAAATATATCAGAAAGCGCGAAAAATAGTAGGCGGTGAAATACAGGTTATAACATTCAAAGAATTCTTACCTGCCCTGCTTAATGGGGATGAGCCTAATGAATACAAGGGATACAATCCAAAGGTTAATCCCGGAATTGCAAACGTATTTTCGACGGCGGCTTTCAGGCTGGGACACAGCGCGATAAGTCCGGAAGTTTTGAGAATCGATGAAAATATGCAGGTGATACCAGACGGCAATCTTGGGATAGTAGAGGCATTTTTTAATCCTGAAGCAATAAGTGAGGAAGGCGGTATCGAACCGATTCTTCGCGGGCTTGCCAATCAGCTTCATCAGGAAATCGATTCTTTTGTAATCGATGAATTGCGAAATAATTTATTTTCCAGTTCTGATTTGCCAAGTTTGAATATGCAGCGAGGACGCGATCACGGACTGCCATCATATAATGCACTGCGAGGTTATTGGGGATTGGAGATGTTTATGACATTCGAAGATTTAAATCCTGATGCGGAAATTGTATCGGCACTTGCATCTGTTTATGGAGATGTAAATAATATTGACGCATGGGTGGGAATTATCACGGAATACGATAATGGAGGTTCGCTTGCGAGCGGGCTGATGCATACGATTATTAAAAATCAGTTCGAACGAATCCGAAACGGCGACCGGTTCTGGTATTCAATCGATCCCGATCTAAGCAGCAGCGAGAAGGCATTCATCTGTTCTGTCAGGCTTAAAGATATCATCGAGATGAATACCGATATAACCGGCCTTCAGGATAATGTTTTTTATGTTCCTGACGGGGCAGTGCCCGATTTTGATGAGCTGACAATCAGCAGCGTTAAAATTATTGACGGCAAATACTGGTGGCAGAACGATACTATGTATATCGAGGGCAGTTCTCTTGACGCAACGCTTGAAAACTGGAAAGAAGCTGATTCGATTAATGTGGCGATTTATGGCGACAATAACACAACAGCGGTAATTACCAAATCTATTCCACTTACAAAATTAACTTACTTGAATGGGAAATTAATATATAAAGGGTCTGCCCCGCTGACTGAGTTTCAAATTAATATTTTGAACAAGACATTCACCATAATGGCTTCAAAAATTAACTTAAATACGATTAAAACCAATGCTGCAATTGAAATCAGGTTGGGAACTTATTTTGGAAAAGGAACAGGTATAATTTTAAAATAGGAGGTAACAATGAAAGTGCAAACGGCAAAAACTGTTAACGGGGTATCTCTTGGTATACTTTTGAATACAGCGAATCTCATTAAAAAAAAGCCAAGCACGGCCAAAACAAAATTTTATATTTCCAACAAATGGGTCAGGGGCGGACACAATATAACCACAATTACAAGTTTCTATAATGCAGGCAAAGAGATATTTCATAAAAAGCCATTTACTATTCAATCAGATGAGCCGGAGATTCTGGCGGGTAATGACATTGCCCCGAGTCCTGTCGAGCACTTACTAAACGCACTTGGTGCATGCCTGACAAGCAGTATGGTTTATCATGCATCTGTAAAAGGCATTAACATTTATGAGATGGAGTCACAAATTGAAGGAGATATCGACCTTCGCGGGTACCTTGGATTGTCAAATTTGGTACGAAAAGGTTATAATAAAATAAGAGTAAGATATAAGATTAAAAGCGATGCTAAAGACTTGGAACTGCTTAAATATCTTTCATTGTATTCTCCCGTATTTGATGTAATAAACCACGGTACACCGGTGGAAATCAGTATCAGCGATTTCTGAAAAGAGACTGCATCAGTATGTACAGCATGGAAATAATTGATTAGGCTTTTGCCTGCGAAATTTACACATAA
The DNA here is from genome assembly GCA_001825665.1 of Planctomycetes bacterium GWF2_41_51. Lineage (GTDB taxonomy): Bacteria > Planctomycetota > Phycisphaerae > Sedimentisphaerales > UBA12454 > UBA12454. The sequence continues at coordinate 5,795 of MHXZ01000121.1, forward strand.
ACCTTATTTCACGGATTGAAATCTAACCTGACAATATCTCCGACACATTCACATTTATAGGAGATAAAAAATGAAAACTATTTGTATTTTATTGACGACTGTGTTGATTGTTTCATTGGCGGCGGGCGAGTGCCGTAATTTCAATGGTACGGAAAACAACGAAACTAACAGAGAATTAGGAAGCGCAAATGAACAATTCAGAAGAATTTTCCCGGCTGACTATGGTGACAGCAATGACGTTGATGACAGCAATGACCCAAATGACGCAAATGATCCCAATGATCCTAATGATGCGAATGATGCGAATGACCCAAATATCGCAGATGGAAATTCGATTGACGATATTGATGACAACTTTTTTGGGGGACGTGCGGATGACAGTAATTTCATTGGAGGCCGTACAGATGATAGTAATTTAGTTGGAGGACGTGCAGATGACAGCAATTTCGTCGGAGGGCGTTCAGACGGCGATGCGTTCTTTGCCGGCCGTTCTAATGGAATTGTTTTCGTAGGCGGACGTTCTCTTACAGGTATTGGCATTTTTATTGATGAAGATTTAATCGACAGCAATTCCTTTGATGTAAATTCGATACCTGCCGGGCTATCAAGGCCAAGCGCAAGAGCAATAAGCAACGCAGTTCTTGACCAGAACGAATCTATGCCCAATACTTCAGGAGGAAGCGATTTAATCTGGGTCTGGGCACAATTTATTGACCATGACATTGCTTTAGTAACTCCGGCAGAACCGAATGAACCATTTAATATCCGCATACCACTGGACGATCCAAATTTTGAGCCGAACGGGATTTTGGAATATAACCGCTCAAGATACGACCAGAATTCAATTCCAAGAGAGCAAATAAATTCCACAACTTCATGGATTGACGCGTCTATGATTTACGGGCCTAATATCACCACAGCAGATTCTCTGAGAACATTTGAGGGCGGGAAATTGAAAGTTACCTCCTTAGAAGAAGGTGATTTGCTGCCGTTTGCTGATGCTAATGATGTTAATGAACCAAATGAAAACGGGACAGGAGAGAATTTATTCCTGGCCGGCGATGAACGCGCAAATGAAAATGCTGCGCTTCTGAGTTTGCATACTCTTTTTGTTCGTGAACATAACAGATTGGCAGAAATTATCGAAGCGAATAATCCTGACTGGACAGATGACGAGATTTATCAGAAAGCACGCAAAATTGTGGGAGCCGAAATCCAAGCGATTACATATAACGAATTTTTGCCGGCATTTTTAGAAAACAGTGAGCCGGCTGATTACAACGGGTACGATCCTGATATTGACCCGACGGCAGGCAACGAATTTTCAAATGCGGCGTTCAAAATATATTTCAGCGCGGTTAGTCCGGAGATTTTAAGGCTTGGCGATGATATGAATGAGATTTCGGAAGGCAATCTGCCGTATGAGGATGCGTATTTTAATACGAGGGCATTGACTGACGAGGGTGGAATCGAGCCGATTCTGCGGGGTCTTGCAAATCAGGCACATCAGGAAATCGATACGCATATTATCAACGCATTGAGGAATAATTATCCTACGAATACAGACCTTGCGAGCCTGACCATTCAGCGTGGACGCGACCATGGATTTCCATCGTACAATGCAATGAGAAGATTTATGGATTTAGAGCCGTTTACAAGCTTTGAAGAGATTAACGCAGATGTAAATGTTCAGTCATCGTTAGAAAATATTTACGAGGATGTAAACGATATCGATGCGTGGGTTGGCTTTTTAGCAGACGACGGGAATACCGGCTCTGTTACAACGAAACTTCGCGAGATTATTATTATAGACCAGTTTGAAAGATTGCGCAATGGCGACCGCTTCTGGTACAGCATAGACCCAGACCTCGATTCCAATGATTTAGAATTTCTTAATTCTGTCAGACTCAAAGACATTATCGAACTCAATACGAACATTAGGAATTTGCGAAATAATGTATTTTTAGTCGCAACTCCAAACGAGCCTAATGAACCAAATGAACCGAATGAGCCGAATGAACCTAATGAGCCGAACGAGCCTAACGAACCCAATGCAACAGATGAATTGACAATTAACTTTGTTCGGGTCATAGAAACCCAATGCTTTAATATGAATAATGATTTATTGTTCATCGAGGGCAGCTCTCTGGATTTTACGGCGGAAAATGTGCTGGAAGGTAATTCGGTTGATGTCATTATTTATGGAGATATAAATGCAGTATCTGTAATTGATGAATCGATTCCGTATCGTAAATTTCACAGTCGGCGCAAACACATAATTTTCAAAGGGTCTCTGCCGCTGATTAGTTTCAGGTTTTCTCAATGGACAGGAACTTTTCAGATTATTGCGCTAAAGCCGAATTTAAGTTCGATTGGAAGGAATATCACTGTTGATATTGGAATTGGCGACTATTTAGGGAGAGGGACAGGCACTACGAAAAAAAGGAATATGTTAGCTCTTTCGCCGTAAGATTCTTGTAAGTGTATATGTAAAAAGGCCGAGTATAATCAGCCAGCTTAAAATCATAAATATCCAGCCATCAATACGCATCGGAACTAACTCCTTCGGCTCGTTTCTTCGACCTTTGCCGCCAGGAACGGCGGACCAAATAAGCAAGCACGACAAAAAATATTACGAGACCGATTCGAGTGGCGAGTACAAAAGGTTTGTTTTCGGGCGCGACTTTTTGCATCAGGATAACGCTGCGCCAGTCCTGCCAGCACCAGACGGATAAAATAGTCAGCAGAAACAAAGGGGTAATATATTTAATGATGAATCTGTAAATTTTCGGGATTTGTATGTCTGAGCCGGTGTGCAACTCGGTCCAGGCTTTTTCCATTCCGAAGACCCAGGCGAAAAGAAATGCCTCGATAGTAGCAAAAACAATGAGGCAAACATTGACGCTCCAGAAATCCAGTTCATCGAGGACTCCCCTTCCAAGAAAGAAAATCACAGGCTGGCATAAAATGAACGTTATTATCGCAAATACACCGCTGGCTTTTCTTCTTGAGAAATTAAATTCGTCTTCGAGGAAAGCGACGGCGGGCTGCGCCAATGAAATGGAAGAAGTAATTCCAGCAAGGAAAAGCAGCATGAACCACATAAAACCGAAAATATTACCGAAAGCGATTTTCTGCATTACGAGCGGCATAGTAACAAAACCGAGATTGAAAGCGCCGCCCTGAGCGATTTGCGCAGCACCGGCGGAACCAAAGAAAACAAAAGCGGCAGGAATAACGATACTACCGCCAAGGATGACTTCTGCGAATTCGTTTGTGGCGGCGGCGCCGAGACCTGAAAGCGCGACGTCGTCCTGCTTTGTCAGGTAACTGGCATAAGTTAATATCATACCGATACCACAGCTTAGTGTAAAAAATATCTGTCCCGTCGCGGCCATCCAAACTTTTGCGCTTTTGAGAGCAGACCAATCAGGATTCCATAAAAAGCCCAAACCGTTTACTATATTATTTTCGGGTTTTGCAGGATTTGGTGTGCCGAGGGTTAAAACTCTAATAAGAAGTATGAGAGCAAAAGCGAAGAGAACGGGCAAAGCATATTCGCAAACACGTTCGATGCCTTTGCTTATGCCGAGATAAACAATCGCAACATTTATAATAAAAGTTATAATGAAGAAAAAATATGCGGGAGTAATGCTTGAGAAAAATTCATTTTTTACAAGCCCCTGATAAGCCTGCAAAAATGATGTCATGGCCTGTTCGGTGGTACAGGAATTATATTTGCCGATAATCGCGAAAACACTGTATCCGAGCAGCCAAGATTCGATATAAATATAATAGATAAAAATAATCATGGGGCCGAAGATGCCGATGACGCCGAAATATTTGATGAATCTGCTTTTATTCCAGAGTGAGTGGAAGATTCCGGGGGCGGTGCTGTGGCCGAAGCCACCGCCGAAACGACCAATGGTCCATTCTATCCACATCAAAGGCAGGCCAACCAAGAGCAGTGCAACAAAATATGGAATCATGAACGCCCCGCCGCCGTTACCGGCGACCTGTACGGGGAAACGCAGGAAATTTCCGAGTCCAATTGCACTTCCCGCCACTGCGAGAACTACTCCAAGTTTACTTGTCCATCGCTGTCTGGCCAACCAATATCCTTTTAAAAATATTAGTGTTTAATACCGAGGATTGTTAGAGTGTCGCGTTCGATTATTTCGCGGATTTTTTCGCGGGGGACGGTTGGAAGATTAGTATCTGCAAGAAGTTTGTTAAAGCCGAGAAGGGTTTCGATACAGTTTTGCGGTTTGCCGAAAGGAAGGCCGCTGCCGAAAAGCATTTTACCAAGAACATCGGCTTCGCTGGCTGCGAGAACCATATTGTAAACGGTCCAGATTTTCTGGGGATTAATTGTTAAATCGGCATACACATTATCATGCTTGCTGAGCATACAAATCGTTTCGTTAAGAAACGGCATTCCCATTGAGCCGATTATAATTTTAAGTTCTTTGAAATTACGGGCAATTTCATCGAGCAAGGATGGTCTTGCGAATTCGAGAACGGCATCAGCATCATAAGGAGGTGCATTGTGGAAGAACAATGGGATTTGCAAATGCTGCGCGACCTCATAAAACTGCAAAGCCAGGCTGTGAGCGGGATGAAAGGCCTGGCCGCTACAGTAAAGAACTGCGCCTTTTAGACCCATATCTTCTTTTAAGTTTGACCAATATCTTTTTGATATATCGTCTGTTACAGGATTGACGATTGCAAAGCCGAACATTTTTTCGGGGTGGCGAAGAACGTACTCGCTAACAGCCTTATTGGATGCGCGATTAGACTCCGATGGGCAGGCAAGCACAAAACTTGCGGTTACCCGGTCAGATTCGGCAAAATGTTCTTCCGGGCTAATTTTACCGCCCGGACAACTTATGTGCGTATGGCAATCAATAATCATTAGTAAATACCACTTAGTATAATTAACAATATGACTAACGGTTTTATACTTATTCGGCCGTTTCGCTTTTCCCCGCGAACTACGATTCGCAGTTTTATTATGAATTTCGGTATTATAATATCGGCAAAAGCGGACTGTCAAGAACAATAAACTTGCGATAAATCAGGGGATAAGGTATAGGGATTAGGTATAGAAGATGAATAAAAAACTTATAATTCATAATTTAAAACTTAAAACACTCCTTGAGGGGTTATACAACAAATATAATCATAAAAAATTTATTCCGCCTGACCCGCTGCAATTTGTTTATCATTACACAAAAAAATCGGATATGGAAATTGCAGGTTTTCTGTCTGCAATGTTCGCTTACGGAGCTGTCGAACAAATTGAAAAGTTCCTTACCGGCCTTTTAGGAAAAATGGGAGGCAGCCCCTGCGATTTTGTCAGGAATTTTTCTGCAAAAGATAAAATACTTTTCAAACCTTTAAAGTATCGCTTCAATACCGGGGATGACATTATAAACCTTCTCGGCAGCCTTAAAAAGGTTTTAAATCGGTATGGCAGCCTTGAAAAGCTCTTTCTTGAAGGATATAGCCCTGCCGATGCAAATATCATCCCTGCATCAGTGAAATTTATGCAAACACTGAATCCTGCCTCGAGTCCGGGTTTGAAATTTCTACTTTCAAATCCTGTAAATGGCGGTACGTGCAAAAGGCTTATGCTTTTCCTGAGATGGATGGTGCGGGAGGATGAAGTGGATGCGGGGTTGTGGTCAAAAGTCGATAAATCGAAGCTTATCGTGCCTGTGGATGTACATATGGGCAGGCTCAGTCGGATTATCGGACTACACAGTAAGAAAACTTATAATCTTAAAACTGCGGCGGAAGTTACGAAAGGTTTTGCGGAAATTACTCCGGAAGACCCTGTGAAATATGATTTTGCGCTTTGCAGAATTGGAATTCTTGAAAACTGCTCTGGAAAGCCGAACAAATATTGTCCAGAATGCGAGTTAGCTCAATTTTGCTGTAGAAAACCATTGATAATTTAGGGAAATTAGCTTATAATCTGCTCTGAATAGTAAACTTATGTAAAAGGCTCCAGGAATGAAAATAAAAGCGGTTCTTTTTGTTGTTTTATCTCTAATCATTGCCCAAACAGCGTACAGTGCTCCCAAGCCCGCGATTGTGCCGGGACCAAGTCAATGGACTTTGAATGTCGTATTCACTCAGCCGCAGCAGATTACAGTGAAAATACCGGGCGAAAGAAAACCGCAAAGATTCTGGTATATTATTTTGACAGTTACAAACAACAGCAATATCGATGTGCCTTTTTATCCGGGCTGTGAACTTGTTACGGATACATTCCAGATAATACCGGCATATCGCGACACAAGAAATATCGTGTTCGATAAAATCAAGAGCAGACATAAAAAGACATTTCCATTCCTCGCATCTCTCGAAACTGCTGATACAAGAATTTTGCAGGGAGAAGATAATACTGAAGACCTTGTTATAATCTGGCCTGATTTCGAGGCAAAGGCGAAAAATATATCGCTGTTTATCGCAGGACTTAGCAATGAAACGGTTGTTCTCGAACATCCAACTGCAAAAGATCCAAACGGCAATCCTGAAAAAATATATTTGAGGAAAACCCTCGAACTGCAATACTCCATCAGCGGCGATCCGAACCTGAGAAGCAATACAAGGCTTGTTTATAAGGGTATGGATTGGGTGATGAGATAGAACAATTTAAAATTAATATTTTGTATTCAATATTTAAAAGCCGGTGCTGAATAAGTGCCGGTTTTTTTTATACTGCAAAGAGTAAAAAGCCTTATTTACCCTACCTTAAAATGTCATTACCTTAATAATGTAAATAAATTGTTGTTAAGTCATAAGGAAAAAAATGAGGTTTAAAAACAGCATCCTGATCACATTGTTAATGACTGAAATTTTTATTTGCGGATGTCTGCCAAATGCGGCAGGACTCGAATGGGGACATGTACCATCAGGTACTTTCGCAGATCCCGATGGATTGCCGCCTTACGGAAGCCAATTAACTGACGGATGGGGAATACTTTATACGCTCAAAGCAGGAAGTTTTGACCCTGACCATCGAAGCGGAACGGCAAGAAGGACGCGAAAAACTTATGAAGAGGCACTGGAGACTATCACTACAGCGCAGCCTGAATTTACTATGAGCGATGAGGGAAGCACAGACAGAATCGCATTTAAATATCCGGCGAACTGGGAACAAATTTCTGATGATGTGAAAAAGGACATCGCTCTGCAAATCGGGGAGTATGTCGCTTTCAATTCGATGGTATGGCACGAAATGCTAAGCTGGTATCATGCGAGGCTGTTTATGGGGATGGATGATTTTGAATCAGCATTTTCGTGGGAAGATATTTTCTGCGATCTTTACGGTGCGAAAGTTGCAGTGCAGGCAATTAAGATGGGCGGAAATTTTGAAGAAAATGTAACCAACTTAACGAGGCAGCAACTGAAAGACTGGCAGGTTGTTCCAAAAGCACAGGCGCATAAAATCACTCAAACTGTAAAAGGAACATGGTGGATACGCACAATGCCTTCTCTGCACAGCAATATATATATGCGGCATATGGATATCGGATGCGGAGACGGGATGGTAACCGCAGTTTTGATACCGGGATTTTATGATGGGCCCGCCGCATCGCTGGAAGCTCCGAAACTTGACCTGCTTGACAAATACGGACTTGAGATGAAATATACGGTAACAACGATGCATTCACAGGGGAAAAAATTAAGAGAACTGGCGGGTGTTGAAGTTGTTGAGCCGAGGAGAGATTTTTGCAAAATTATCGCAGGGATTCAAAAAGAAGCTGAGTCCATGCCGCATTTTCTGGTTACAAAGTAATGACCTGTCCACAACGAGGACACTGAACTCTGTCGCTTCGAAAATTCGGGGGGATTTTCATTTTCAAACCGCAGGAACAAGTTTTGAAACGGAAGCCTGAAGTCTTGAACATTATATCACCAATGTCCCTGTGCTGATTCTTTTGCGATACAGGCCCCTGCTGGGAAGGCGGACGAATCTCGATTGTTTCTTCCTTTAGAGAAGATGATGGAATCGGGGTCGAATGTTTTGTGGTGTTTCTGAAAGCATCGGAATAGGCAGTATAAGATGCACCTGACATATTTCGCAGGATTTTAACGCGTTCGGAAATGGGAGGATGCGTGCTTGTCAAATCTGAAAGTTTTCTGCCGGCTTCCTGCAATGGATTAACAATATACATCGGAGCGGTAATCTTGTTTGCGACCGAGAGCGGAGTCGTGTTCTGGGAAATTTTTTCGAGAGCACTTGCCAAACCTTCAGGATAGCGGGTCAATCTTGCTCCATCAGCATCGGCAAGATATTCACGTTTTCTCGAAATCGCAAAATAAAGAAGCGTTGCCATAATGGGAGCAAGTATCGCGGCAATGATGGCAATTAACATAATTATGGCCTGGCCGCCATCGCCCTTTCCCCTGCTTCTTGAAGAATATCTTCTGCCGCCAAGAG
>MHXZ01000122.1 GCA_001825665.1 Planctomycetes bacterium GWF2_41_51
ATCGTTAACCCGCTTTATTATAGCCAAGTCCACTGATTACTATAATCATGGTTTAGATGCTTTTGGTATCAGGAATAATTATCGCGATGAGGCACTTAATATGAATTACAAGTTTGATAATTTTTACTTCTCTACTGAATGCCCTCTGTTAACTCCGCCACCGCCGCCATATCGTATGTCCAGCGAAGGAACGATATACTATTATGCAGCTCCGACAGTCTATGGAGATGGAAGCGGTTCTTCGCCCGAAAATGCGATGGATTATCTAAGTTCAACTTTTTGGAGCAACGTTAATAATATTTTAAATACAAACGATGTGCAGATAATATTTTTAGATGGTATATACGGAAGTGAATTAGAATGGCTGGATTTGTGGGCTAAAGGAAATCCAATGCACAAGCTTACATTGGTAGCTCGGAATCGACATGCCGCCGTTTTTGATGCCGTTACATCTCATTACATAACGCTGCAGGCTTGCTGTAATTTCGATATCGATGGGTTTAAATTTGCTGGTGAAGTAGCGGGATTTGCCGTATCAATGATAAAGGGAGGTAAGAAAGGTTCGAGAGATATTGAAATTCGCAATTGTATTTTTCAAAGTCATGGTAAAGGCCCTTTAGGCATCCTCGATGGCAATAGAAATATCACGGTACGAAATTGTGATTTTCGCAATTGCGGCGGTTTCGGCGAACCCCATATGATTTACTCAGACCATGACACCAGAGATATTTTGATTAAAGATTGTAATTTTATTGACCTTCTTGGTTCTGACTGGGTTCGATTCAGAGATGATTGCGATTACGCGACAGTTGATGGCTGCAAATTTCACAGCACGAATTCTGATTATAATATAAATAAAGAGTTTATTCTTATTCCGTTATTTAATGATGTAAATCCTGGAAATGAATTTTTCGGAACCAATTTCCAGATTACCAATAACATATTTAGATACGATACTCCCGGCGGCAGACGGCATGCAGTTCAAATTAGGTGTGATGGCTGGAATGTTCCCGGTTTTGATGGACTGGATTACTGGATAGACCCCAGCGAAGCTGATATTTTAAATTATGGAACGGTGGAACAAAAGTGTTCAATCCTCGAACCTGAAATGGGTCTTAAAAGAGATAGGTTTATTATGTACAACAACTCATTTTTTGGTATTGATAATGAAGTTGTGTATTGGCATTTCCCGAATGCTGGCAGTGGTAATCAGGGTTATACAGGTTATTGCGATATTTCAGATTGGCCGACACACTGTGGTGTCAGACCCAAAGCACCACCTTTGATAAATGGAAATTTTGAAATTCAAGGTAACTGTTTCAGAGCTTGGCACAAATTATCAGACAGCAATTCTGTCCGTCATCAAGGCCTTAATGGTACCGCAACGTCAGTTATTTCTCGCAAAATAGCACCTGTGCAAGAAATGTATCAGTATGTAAATAATGCGAAAAGCATCTGGGCGATGGAATGCTTGTTTGCGGTGGGACAATTTACAGGTACAGGCATAATATTCCGTGTAGATATCGGCCATAATGAGATCACTGATTCGACGGTATCTATTGGTGTAAATAATTTTGGCCAAATAGGAATTTATAACGGCTCAAGTTTTATAATCATTCCTGAACTTGGAACTATCGAGTTTTCCAGTGACACAAATAATGATGGAGATTATTCAAACACCGGCGATACTTTACGCGTTTACCGCCTGCGAATAGCTGGAGATTATTCAACTTCATCGCCAAATGTTAAAATGTCAATGAGCAATGAAAATATGATGACCTTCAGCCGCTTTTCAATTTCCCAATCATACTGGGTTAATGGTACACCGGCTTCTGGTGCAAAACCAAGCCTTGTTAATTTTTGTTCCGCTAATTGTGCAGCGATTGTCGATGAGGTAAATTTCAGTCAAGCGAACCCAGCGGACTGTCTAAGCGATGGTATTGTAGGCTTCGGAGATTTATCGAAACTGGCAGGTAATTGGCTCGCTGCAGGTCTTGATCTGGATTGTGATTTGAAAAAGGATTTAATAATTAATTTTGAAGATTTTGCAATGTTAGCTCAGAATTGGTCGTTGTCAACGGACAATCCATAATTATAATTGGTAAAAATAAACATTGAAATCGTTCTCTTAAGAGATTTCAGGTTAACAATTTACATCATAAAGGTACAATCGACTATCAATTAAAATTTTTGATTACCAGTACAGTAAGTTATCATAAACAATGATATAATATCATTTAGAATGGACAGTTTAATATATTTTTATCTTCAGGAGTAAATAATGACTAATAAAATTTATAGTTCTATTTTTGCAGTATTAATATGGGTAGTTTCATCAAGTGCATCTGTCTCGGTAATACCTGAGCCAAAAGTTTTATCAGAAAAAGGATGGTCAGGCGAGCTGACAAATAAATGGCAGATTGTGATTGGAGAAAAGGCAAACCAAACAGAAAAACTTGCGGCAGAAATTTTACAGCAGCAAATTCAAAAAAGATTTGATATGAAAATTGCGATTGCCAGCGAAGATAACGCGCATTCTGACAAATACATAATCCTTGGATTAAAAAAGAATAGTATATTGCTGGATTCTTTATGTAAAAAGCATAAATTATCGCTTACAGGAGATGAAAATCATCCAGATGAATTTATTGTTGAAGTAATTAAAGAAAAAAATAAGCAATATGTTATCCTTTCCGGAATAAACGGCAGGTCAATAATTTATGCCCAGGGTGTTTTTTTTGAATTACTGACTAAAAAAAAGAGTAAGATTGAATTTTCAGCGGTGAGTATTCATGACTGGGCAAGTATTGCATGGCGTGGCCGGCCTTCCTGGCGAAGGCGCGATTACCTTATGCCGGGAAGTTTTGAGGCATATACTAAAAATAGGATTAACTTCATTGATTTGCGTGATATAGATGTAAATGAATCGCGATACAATCCCTCATTCGGTTTTCGAACTGATGGCGAAATTGACGAATCAGTAGCCAAAATGATGATTTTTGAGGCACATAAGCGAGACATTTACGTTTATGGTACGGTGAGCTGTGGTATAAAAAAATGTGAGGAACTGCAAAAAGTTCTTGATGCTTTCAGTCAAATGCTCAAACTTGGTGTTGATGGAATATGGATTTCTTTCGACGATGCCGGTTCAGGGGTTGATCCGAATTTTACGCTTGGACAGATAATGGAATATGCAAAAGCAAACAAAGTGAAACTTGAAGATATCGGATTTACTTCGCGAATAGGTTCATATCACCAGCCGGAAAGTGCATTCAACCGAAGCATAATGCAAGTGCCTGGAATGGATAAGATTAGCTGGTTTTTTACCAGTAACCCTTACAAAGAATACGCTGATGATGCTGCTCGCATAGGTATCAAGAGCAAGCCTGCATGGTGGTTTAATTGGCCGAGAACAACCGGAGGTTTTACTCATAATAGTTATGTTGGTGATTCTTTTAGGGAAGATGGCGAGCCTTATAATGTAATCCCGCGAATGAGTGAAGGATGGCATAATCCTGATGATGAAAAGCTCAGGGATGCGCCAAAATATTTTGATCATGTGATGATATGGGGAATATGGCCGGAAGAATATGTTACAGGAATATTTGGAATTTGGGCATGGAATCCGCAAAAATACAATTTTGAAAAAGCACGCACTGTGATTTATGAACAGGTATTTGGGGATGCTGCCGAATCAGCCAGGAATTTCGATGATAATTTAATTAAAGTTAAAAAATTATTTGAATTACCGCAGAATATGTTCGGTTTGCCAAAAGGCAAATATCCTGAAAACAGCCTTCCCAGCAGATTAAAGAATGTAGCTGACAGGGATAAAGCAACAAAAATATTAGCCGATATGCAGAAGCAGCTTGCTGCAATTAAATCTCAATCGCCTGAAAGTACGATGATTTCAAAACGTCGATTAAATGAACTCTTTATTGAACCAATGGTTGCTACAGTCAAATATGCCCAGAAAATGGCCGAAACTGATTGTCCGGAATATACACTTGGCATAAGAACAGAGTTTGCTCGAAAAATTACATCATTGTTTGATTACAATAAAGTAGATGAGGTACAAAAAATAATCAGCCAGGCCAGTGATAAATATGGCAGGGAACTGAATAAAATTGAAAAAGAATTTGAAAAATTAACCCCTGTCAAGAGCTATGTCAGCACATGGAAAGATTATCTTTCAGGTATTGAATACTGGCAAAATCTGATAGCAGGTGAAAGGCAAAATCTTGAAAAGAATTTTGCTCAGACAACTGATAAAATTAATATAGATGAATTGGCATCCAAGACGGATGTGTTTCCGCAGGATGAGGCTTTAATTGAATTTGACCCTGCTGAATTTGCAAATCATCGATGGCGGGGCGAAAGCCTTTGGGGAATAGGTGTAAAAGAATCGAGAGGTATTAATTATGTAATTTTTTCGTTTTTCCAGGGATCGACTCGAGCATATCCTTCTTATGCCGAAGTCCAGTTGGATGTGAATATACCATCTGATGCTTCAAGGCTTGTATTAAATATTGCCTCTGATGTATTTGATAACAAAATAAAAGATAATGATTTTGGTGATACAAAGCCATCAAGGTTTCTCGAAATATATGCCGACAGCAAAAAGCTGGCGAGTTTTTGCGCCGCAGACAAAAAGGATGGAAATGGATATAAAGTAATCGATTTGCAAGGCATAAAAGGCGCGATTAAATTGAAACTTAGAGCAGTTAACCGCCTTGCCACACGAAACCATAATAGCATAATAGCTATTGGGCCTGTAAGGGTTTTAAAATAATACAAAGATAAGGATATATATGGAAGCAACCAAACGAAAATTGCCGATTACCAGACCGTCTATGATGATGTTTCAACCTTATAAGCAGAACATCAAATGTTTTTTGATTGTTACTGCTTTGGTTGTTGGACTCATTTTATCTGTTCAATTAATTTTGATGATTAAATAGGAATAAATTATGCATGGATTAGCTATTAGCGATATTATTATTCTGTTTGCATATTTTGCGTTATTGATTGTGATCGGAATTCTAAGTCACAAAAAAGTAACAAATCAAAGCGATTTTTATATTGGTGGTCGAAAGTTCGGCAAGTTTCTTATAATGATGCAGCAGTTCGGAGCAGGCACAAGCAATACGCATCCAATTCTCGTTGCCGGAGCTGTCTATACTTTTGGTATGGCAGGTATCTGGTATAGCTGGCTGTACATGCTTTTTACGCCAATAATGTTTTTACTTTTGCCAATAATCAGGCGAATGAGAATTTATACAACTGCTGATTTTTTTGATCTCAGATATGGCAAAGGAATAGCGCCTTTTTTCAGCATAAGTAGTTTGGCCAGTGTTTCTGTTGCAACAGGTACAATCCTTATCGGCATGGGGCAAGTTGTTGAAGGTATGACAGGTGGCAAAATTCCTCTAAATACTACAGTGTTGGTGGCTGGTGTAGTTGGACTTCTTTATGGATGTATTGGTGGGATGGTAGCCGCTGCTTTCGCGGATTGCATACAAGGCTTTCTGATTGTAGCGTTGTCCTTTATGCTGCTTCCACCGATGTGGGTAAAAGTTGGTGGATTTGAAGGATTGCATAATGTTTTACCGCCAGAGATGTTCTCGTTGGCTATGCCGTCATCGCCTATGGCAGACCCGGCCAAAACAATTGGTCTGTTTGCGATATTTATGCTTTTCATAAATGGTATGCTCAGCAATTTGGCTGAAGGTACTGTTCAGACTTTGCAGGTAGCGAAAGATGAAAGCACACTTCAATGGGGTTATCTTTTTGGGATAATGCTTAAACGAGTATGCACAGTAGGATGGGCGTTTGTCGGATTGTTTTCACTCGTGATTTGGCCAAAACTTGATAATCCTGAATTGTGTTTTGGGATGGCGGCCAAGCAATTTTTGCCAACTGGTTTTTCAGGTTTAATGGTCGCTGCTATGTTTGCTGCAGGTATGAGCACTGTTTCAGCTTTACAGGTGATTGCCTCGGCGATTTTCACAAGAAACTTATATGCGAAATACTTTGTAAAAAATAAACCAGATAGCCATTATTTACTTGTTGCCCGTCTTGCGGGTTTAGCATTGGTCGTGGCTGGAACGATTACTGCATATCAGTTCGCGAGTGTTACTAAATCAGTTGAATTCTGGTGGAAGTTGACTGCCATGATTGGTCCTGCGATGTTGATCGGACTTTTCTTTTATCGCGGCAATAGCTGGGGCGCTTGGGCTTCAATAGTAGTTTCTTTCGGCATCTGGTTTTATCTGGATAGATATTTGGGGCCGACTGATCCGAAATGGAAAACTGTATGGTATCAATCTGCGGTTTATATACCTGCGGCAGTTGTATCATATTTTGTAGTCAGTTTACTCACAAAACCAGAAGATGAAAATAAGCTTGCCCGCTTTTTTGCTCGGCTTAATACACCTGTAGGGCAGGAACAGGTACTTGTGGAAGCAGGTTTGGAACCCAAAGAAGGTTAATTTATTGAAAGTTATAAAAATGACAATGACATCCAAAGAAGTTGTGCAAAGAACATTAAATTATGAAAATCCAGAGCGGATTGCTCATTCATTTGACGAATCAGATTTTGTGAATATTAGTTGTACGGCCAAAACGCAGGCAACTGACTGGAAAAAAATTGAACCCGGAAAATGGGAAAGAACAGATGAATGGGGCAATACCTGGGGAAGATTAGAAAGTACATCAAAAGGGGAAGTTGTAAAGGGAGTTTTATCAGATATATCTGAAATAGACAATTATGTATTTCCAGACTTTTCAAAATTCGAGGATTATCAAACTGTTGTTGAAACAAGAGCTAAATATAAAGATAAATGGATAATCGGCGATATTCCTGGTTTTGCTTTTAATATTGCCAGAAAACTTTTCAGATTAGATCATTATTTGATGGCACTTGTACTTGAACGTGAGAAAATTAGATCTCTTCACGATAGAATTGATGTTTTACTTGAAGATATGATTCGTAATCACGCAAAAGCTGGCGCCGATTGTATAATGTACCCTGAAGACTGGGGGACACAACTTCAAGTGTTTATCAGTCCCGATTTATGGTATGAGGAATTTTTCCCGAGATATCAAAAACTTTGCGCAATTGCTCATCAATGCGGCATAAAAGTCTTTATGCATTCTTGCGGTAAAATCGGTGCGATTGTTCCTGGCTTGATTAAAGCAGGCATTGACGTTCTTCAATTTGATCAGCCCGATCTTCATGGCTTGGACAATCTTGCAGAACAGCAAAAGCTTGGCAAAATAACATTCTGGTGTCCTGTGGATATACAGAAGACGCTGCAAACTAAGGATGAGAATATAATTAGAACAAAAGCGCGAGAAATGCTTGATGAGCTCTGGAAAGGCAGAGGCGGCTTTATAGCTGGTTTTTATCCTGATAATCCTTCAATCGGGCTTGAATCTAAATGGCAGGATATCGCAAGTCAGGAGTTCTTAACCTATGGTACACGTTCCTAAAATTACAATAGCATTCCTAAAAGAACATATGGAAAGGCTGACTTTTATATAGAACTAAAAGTGTCACCAAGCACCTTTTTGATAGTTCAAGCCCTCACAATTTAATTAAAAACTATTTGTGACAGGATGTGACTACAGTAACTGCAAGGTTTACTGCAAGCGCAGATTGATGGAGTTGTAATCTTTGTTATTTAAAAGACTTGTATCTCACGTCCAACAGCCTTCCAAGCTGACCATGTGAGTTCTATTTTCATCGCCCGCTTTTTGTCTATATAATATGACAAGACCTGCCAAGAGTTGCCTATGTCGGGTGTTTTCAAAAACTTGCGCATTTCCCCAGATTGACTGCAAATGACAGCAAAAGTCTATATTCATTTTAAGATGCAGTGATGAATGTCGCATTTGCGGCTTGGGAACCACGAGATGGCAATTTATTGCTTAATGAGGATCAACTGTGAAACATCTAACTCTTAAACATGAATTCGTCGAATATATTCATGATAATTTAAAGGAAGGAACTATTTATATTTCGATTACTTTCGCCACAGTAGCACATAAGTGCTGCTGTGGATGCGGAAACGAGGTCATCACTCCGCTTGCCCCGACGGATTGGCAACTCATTTTTGATGGGCAATCAATTTCACTCTATCCATCAATAGGAAACTGGAATTTTCCTTGCCAATCTCATTATTGGATAAAACACAATAAAGTCAAATGGGTACCGATATTGTCAAAGAAAGAAATTAACACCGGAAGAATTCATGATTCACTGATAAAAAATCTATATTTTAGTAATACTATAAGACATAAAAAAAACTTAAAAGGAGACAGTTAAAATGGGAAACAATCAGCATCTAGTAAAAACGGATGATGGTTGGGGTGTAAAGGGTGCAGGTAATAGTCGTTTGACTTCCGAGCATGACACACAGCAGCAGGCCATTAAAGCGGCTATACCTATGCCAAAAACCAAAAGTCAGATGTTGTAATCCACGGCAGAGATGGCAGAATCAGAGACAGGGACAGCTATGGCAATGATCCATGTCCCCCTAAAGATAAGAAGCACTAAAATCAATCTGTGAAATTAGATATAATCACAAATTTGTGGTTGATATGGGTATTTAGACCAATTTTACGTTTGTATGTATGGCTATCTGGTTATTGCATAACACCGGCCACGGCAAGGAGGCTTGCGATACATCTTTGGCGGATAAGTTGTGATAATATACCATATACAATTTGTATAAGTGTTTTTGGAAAAGAAAACACTGGCTTGAATTGTATGGATGCTGCATGAGGAACTTATATCTTGAGTACGATGTTTAGATAGCAGCATCCAAATGTTTAAATACGAATAAATAACTTGTGTCCAGATCGCGGATCGCAGGTCTTAATTAAAAGTTGTCACCAAAAATCTTGCTCCCCTGAAAATCTCTGGCAATTTTTCCTTAATTTGGTAATTATAGTATAAGCGGTTTGGAAAATTTGCCACAAACTGCCACAAAATGGCCTTTGTGAAAAGTGACATTTTGTAAGTTGTTGTGAATAAGTAACTTGCGGGCGTAATTCAGCGGTAGAATGTCAGCTTCCCAAGCTGAAAGTCGAGAGTTCGAATCTCTTCGCCCGCTTTTTTCTTACCTTTTGTTGTGTCGATACTTACAACTTTGAAATATTACAACAACAATTCTCCATAATACAAATTGTAACCCAAATTGTAACTCTGCGCGGTAATTAAGTTGCTTTCTCAAAAATTTGTTATAACACATGACCAACCTGAAAAGAAAGGATTGGTCTATGACAAAGAAGAACAAGCTACCTGGATGTTTATATCAACGCAACGGGCGGTGGTTTTGGAAAGTTCAGCTGCCGGGAGAACCGCATTTTAAAATGATGCCGCTTATCCCAAAAGGCAGTAATTTCGCAACGAAAGATCGTGGGGTTGCAGAGACGCTTGCACGAGACATATTGGCAAAAACTGTCATCGATTCAAATACGTCACAACTTGATTATGATGGAACATTTGCCTCGGTAATAACTCAATACATGAATCACGCGCGTGAATATTATAGAGGTTCGGATGGCAACCCATCACGTGAGCTTGAAAACATCACTGGCGTGGTAAAAAGTTTAATTGATATGTTTGGACAGATGCTAGCTGAAGATTTCGGCCCATTAAAATTACAAGAATTTCGTCAGACCTTGATCGACAATGGACTCTGTCGCAGCACGATTAATGCTCGTGTGAATATTGTAAAAATAATTTTTAAATGGGCAGCGGCCCAACAAATTGTTTCGGCAAGCATATTCTATGGACTATCAGCTGTCGATGGTTTGCGACAGGGGAGAACAAGTGCGAAAGAAAGCAAAAAAATAAAACCTGTCTCTGAATCAATGGTCCGGAAGATTATGCCTTTTTCATGTCCAACTATTGCTGCGATGATTGAATTGCAAATGCTCACAGGGATGCGTTCAGGTGAAATATGTCAGATGCGGCCATGCGACATTGATAGAAGCGATACAATTTGGAAATATACACCCATGCATCATAAGACTGAGCATCATGGTATAAATCGAATTATTCCAATTGGTCCACATGGACAACAGATACTTAAAAGATTTCTGAATCGCTCGCAGGATCAATTTTGTTTCTCGCCTCGTGAGTCCTTGGCGCAGCGATTTGCTGAACGTTTTAAGAGTAGAAAGACCCCGCTATCTTGTGGAAATAGACCAGGTACAAACATAAAACTAAAACCAAAGAATGATGTTCGAGAATTTTACGATCCTAATTCTTATCGCCAAGCGGTCAATTATGCGATTGCCGCAGCACAAAAATCAGAGCAATTTGAGGATGATGAGATATTGCACTTCCATCCACATCAGCTTCGCCACACAGCGGCTACCATAGTTCGTAAAGAGGTCGGCCTCGATGCAGCACGAGCGCTTTTAGGTTACAGGTCGCTTTCTATGACTGATGATTATGCTGAGATTGATCGAGAGTTGGCAGATCAGGCGGCAAAAAAATTGGGGTAAGAGTGATTGCATCTTAGAGATCAGGAGGCATGTGGTTGAGGTGCTAAACAAATGACGGACACTCGGATTGCAAATTTATGCTACCGGTTTCCGTTCTTTTTCGCTAATTTCCTCATATTCCGCTGGGCTTATATAGCCAAGTGAAGCATGACGACGCCGACGATTATAAAATACCCCTACATATTTGAAAATATCTTTTTTCGCTTCTTCAAAATTAATGTATTTCTTATCTCTGATCCATTCGCTTTTCAAACTCCCGAAAAAACTCTCCATACACGCATTGTCCCAGCAATCACCTTTGCGGCTCATGCTGCATATTATCCCATTGGCCTTCAGCATCTCTGAAAATCTTCGCTGGCATACTGTACGCCCCGGTCGCTGTGATGAATCAATCCATCAACAGGTCTTCGCTGATGAACTGCCATTTTTAATGCATCCATCACAAGCTGCGAATCTATCCGCTCGCTCATCGACCAGCCGACTATTCTCCGTGAGTACAAATCCATTACAGCCGCAAAATATAACCAGCCTTATTCTGTTGGAATGTACGTTATGTCCGCAGCCCATTTTGTATTTTTCGCAGGTGCTTTAAAATCTCTTTCAAGCAGATTCTCTGCGACTGCCATGGTATGATTTGAATCTGTCGTATGAATGAACTTGCGTTTTACACGCGAGAACAGGCCTATTCTCTGCATTATACGGCGAAGCGTCTCCTGGCAGCATTTTACTTTTGCAGGCAAATCGCTGTATACTTTGCGATAGCCGTAAATCCTTTCACTTTCAAAATATGATTTTGACGCAGCCTGTGCGATTACATCCCTTTTCTGCTGCGTTGCTGATGGTTTATGTTTCTGATGGCCGTAATAACCGCTATCACTTACATCCAGTACTTTGCACATTACGGCTGTCGGAAATTCGTTCTCATGCTGCTTAATCCAGTTGAATTTCATTGTGACTCCTTTGCAAAGTACGCCGCCGCTTTTTTTAAAATGTCATTCTCCATCCGCAGCCTGGCATTTTCTTTTCTAAGCTGCTGGAGTTCATCGGCAGTTGGCTGTGTTTGGCTTTCCGGCGGCAGTTCGTTTGAGAGCCTGAGTTTGTTAATCCAGTAGCGAATTGACCATGCCGAGACGCCGAGTTTTCTGCCTGCTTCGGCTGCTGTGTATCCTTGTTCTGTGACAAGTTTTGCAGCCTGTAATTTGAAATCTTTGCTGTAATGTTTGTACTGTGCCATATTGGACACTCCTTTCTGGGGGTATTATACTCTCTGCCCGAGTGTCCGTCATTTGTTTAGCGCACCTCATTCGGCTCCAC
>MHXZ01000123.1:0-14214 GCA_001825665.1 Planctomycetes bacterium GWF2_41_51
AGCCGAATCCTTCAATAAATATTGAAAAAATAAGAATTTAAAAAAGTGATTAAAAAATAAAATATTAAATTGACAGACAACACGCTTTCAGAGATGACGTTACGGGGTAAACTTACGCATTTAACGCAGTAAAAATCATCGCGGCTCTGATGAGTTTTTAATGATTTGGGCGGTAATAGCAAAACCCATCATCAGCTTTGCCTTGCGGCAAATCTAAGATGACGGGGCTAAACGAAACGATGGCGGGAATTAACCCCGGTAAGATTTCTTCAAAAATCATAATTGACTAAACAAGTTGCGAATGTTTTGGGCGGCAGAGAAATTGAGATTGCTTCGGCTGCGGCCTTGCAATGACATTTACGGGTAAACTTACGCATTATATATGCAGGAAACGAACCCCCAACATGAAGTTGGGGGCTTGTGGTTTAATACTCTCGGATGATTTGTATGTCGAGAATTATTTACCACCAAAGGAAGCGGAGGAGTTCGGACATTCTAATATCGTTTTCACGAATCGTTCGCAGGCGTTCGTTGATGTCAACGTCCAATTCCACTTTGCGAAGTAAATTCAAATCCCTGTCGTACTTCAATAGTCTGCTGCCTGCGAGGACGATTATTCCGCCATCGGTGTTTGTTACAATCTGGTTCTGCAACTCAGATTCAGCCATCGCAACTCGAAACGGACAGTAATTTGCCATTCGGCCGGCGAGTGTGTTGCCGCCGACGCAATCAGGTGTTTCGGAGGCGTTCATATCGTGCGGGATTCGCTCCTGTGCGAAAACAAGGTACAAAACGCTTAATAATATTACAACAGCTAAAAGATTTAAATTTTTCATAAATTTCACCTCCAAATGGTTTCACCGATTTATTTTAAAAACTGTTAGGTGAATTGCTGATAGGGGAAATGCGGAATTGCGGCAGGGCTTTTACTGTTAGTCCTATAATACAAATTTTTTGCGGTCATTCATATTTTCTAATAAGGAGAGCCATAAGTGACGATGAAATAACTATCAGAAATTACAAGGAAAGTAAAAATGGTAATCGATAGAATCGCACGCGTAGTAATGGAAAGTTTCGAGGAGAGTGAAATCATACTGGCAGTCGTTGACCGAGAGGGCTGCTATGTATCGAGCAAAATCGATATATTCGAGGAAGTTTTTTCCGACCCGCAGATGCTCGATGAGATTTGCAAAAAAATCGATGACGGGTGCGAGCCGTTGACAACTGAAATGGGCAACTATTTTGTTGCAGGGGCTTCTATTGATGATGTGGGCTATTCTATTCTGCTTGTGCCGAATTATTCATCGGATAAAATGGCGGCTTACAGCGATTTTTCGGAAATAGTATTGAGTCAAATAGCGATGCTTGCGGAAAAGTTTTTACCTGAAGAGGAAACGTCACGATTCGCTTATGATTCAGAGCTGATGGCGGGAATACCGCTTAACTAATTGAAGATTTAAAATTGCAGATTGAAAATTTTAACGGCATTGGGCTTTGTTATCAATAATTTACACACTAAGTTACATCATATCCAATCTCCTTTTTTTGTTTTAAAGAATAATTGCAATTATGGGGTTTTTTGCTAAAATCGCGGTTTTATACTTATATTAAGGTAAAATTGTGAAATTTCAGGTATTCAAAGACGGCAAAATTGCGAAAGATTTCGTTCCTGTAGGCGTTACGCTGTTCGGCGCGGACAGGATACCTTTTCGAAGTTCGAAATATATCACATTTGCTGATGGGGTAATTGACTGCAAGACGCGTGGGTCTGAGCCGGCGGGGGTAAGTCTGCTTTGGCCGGTGGAGGGGTTCGGGAACGTGATGCTTTATACGACGCGTTTGCCGGAGAGGCAGCAGCCTTATATTCTGAACGTTGAAATCGTGCGCGGCAAGCTGATGGAAATCGCGACGAAGCGCGAGGATTGGGCGATATTCGAACAGACCAATGAGTTGACGAGTAAGGCTGAAGAACTTCAGAAACTTTTTATCGAGATGCTGGAAAATATAAATGAGCCTGCGAAGGCGTCTTTAATCGCGGACAAATGTTTGACTAAGGCATTGCTTTATGCAGAACAGCTTGCGAGCAAATACGCGAGTGTGCTTTTCGAGGCGCGGCTTCGGAGCAGAGGTTTTGCGAGGTCGAGCCTGGGATGTAAAATTGATCCTGATAAACTGAGCGATAAGAATTATCTTAAAGGTGCGTTCGAACTTTTTGCGCACGTATCGCTGCCGATAAGCTGGGCGAAAATCGAAAAGGAAAAAGGTCAATACGATTTTACGGAACTTGACCAGAGTATGAATATATTAGGGAGGAAAAGGCTGCTGCTTTGCGCGGGGCCGCTTCTTAATTTTTCGCCAGAGAGTTTGCCGGCGTGGATGAAGGGCAAGCATGAGTTCGAAACGATTCGCGAGGCGAGTTATGAATTTGTTTCAAAGGTTGTAACTCGATACGCAAAATATGTTCATATGTGGAAGGTGATAAGCGGGCTTAATGCGCAGAATGTTTTCAAGTTCAGCTTCGAGCGGATTCTTGAAATTACGCGGACGGCTTGTCTTGCGGCGCGGGAAGCGGATAATCGAAGCGTAAAAATGATCGATATTATTTATCCGTGGGGTGAATATTATGCTTATGATTCGGATACGATACCGCCGCTGGTCTATATCGATATGGTGACGCAGGCGGGGATTAGTTATGATGCGCTGGGTGTGCAGGTTTTGTTTGGGAAAAATGAGCCGGGAATGCATGTGCGGGATATGATGCAGGTATCGGCGATGCTGGACAGATTTATGACGCTGCCGAAACAGATACATATCACTTCGTTTTCTGTGCCGGATAGTAATAAGGCAGACAAACAGGCGGAAAATACGGCCGGTTTCTGGCATAAACCATGGGATGAGGCGGTGCAGTCGAAATGGTTTGAAGAGTTTTGCAAAATCGCGTTCAGCAAACCTTTCATTAATACGATAACGTGCTCGGCACTTGCTGACAGCGATGAAAAGGCGATAAGCGGTGCGGGACTGTTGACGGATGGACTTGAGCCGAAGAAAGCTTTTATGGCGCTTGCGAAACTGCAACGGCAGATTCTGCAGAAGACGTAATAGAATAATATGAAATGATTTGGGCGACAGGATGTAAACCCCCGGCCCCCGCATTCGCGAGGGTAAACTCCACCGAGGGCTAATAGAGAAGTGTTATGGATGAACGGAAAGACAATCGGCGGGAAATGGGAGCGGGGAAGACGTTTTTTTTTGCGGGGATTGTTTTGTGTGTTTTCTTTGCGGCACCAATCCTGGTGAATTTAAATGAATCATCGCTTGCACCAATTGACTGCAAATTAAATCCTAATACGGCGAGCGAATATGAACTTGCGGAATTGCCGACGATTGGGCCGGGGAGGACAGGTGCAATTGCGGAGTATAGGAAAAACAAGAGATTTGAGAACATGAACGATATTGAACAAGTCAGAGGTATTGGTGAAAAGACGGTCAGAAAATTAGAGCCGTTTTTGAAGTTTGAAGACACGGATTAACACTGTTAAATATTAGGAAAATAAATGGCAGAATGGGAAATACATAAACCGCTTGGGACATGCAGCGGCAGCGGAAAAAAAATTGAGCCGGAAGAAGAATATGTTGCGACATTGGTGGAAACTCCGGAAGGAATGCAGCGAAAAGATTACAGTATAGAATACTGGAGTGAAAATAAGCCGGAGGTTTACTGCTATTGGAAGAGCGTGCTGCCGAAGCCTGACCAGAAGAAAAAACTGTTTATCGATGATGCGATGCTGATGGCGTTCTTCGAGAGACTGGCGACGGAGACGGACCAGGAAAAGCTGAATTTCAGATTTGTGCTTGCGCTGGTACTTATGAGGAAGAGGCTTTTGAAATATGATTCATCGAAAACAGATAATGGGTGCGAAATCTGGATTCTCAAAGTTTCAGGTAAAGACCAAATTGAGCAAGTAATTAATCCGCATTTGACGGAAGATAAAATTGAACAGCTTTCTGAACAGCTTGGGCAAATATTGCAGGTGGAGTTTAGTGGATAACAGTAATTTAAAATTTAAAATTGAAAATTTAAAATTTGAGAAATCGCCAGCGACGAGATTTATTAATTTTGGTGCATCGAGTTTACTCGGAATCAATTTTTTATTTTTTATATTTGTTGGCGGGTGCGCGGTGCAGAAGAGGGTCTGCCCACCCGTAAAGAGCGCGATTGAAGCGAAAAATTTGCTGAATGAAAACGCGGTGAAAATAAAACCGTTCAGGGCGACAGGCGACTGTACTATCAGCTATGTAAACGGAAAAGATGAAAAATTCGGGCAATCGTTTCCGGTGAGAATGTGGTACATTGATAATCAAAAATTCTGTTTTTACGGCGATGTCGGATTTGACCCGAAGGGATTGAGTTTTGCGGTAAGTGACGGTTTATATTGGGTTTATGTTAAGCCTATGAGGGTGTTTGTAAAGGGGGCGGTTAATACGGCGGGTAAGGATTATTTTTCGAATCCAACGCTGCTGGTTGATTTTTTACGGCCGGTTGAATCGGATTGTAAA
Organism: Planctomycetes bacterium GWF2_41_51; assembly: GCA_001825665.1. Classification (GTDB taxonomy): domain Bacteria; phylum Planctomycetota; class Phycisphaerae; order Sedimentisphaerales; family UBA12454; genus UBA12454. Next base: position 4,558 of record MHXZ01000123.1, read on the forward strand.
ATTTCGGTTTCTAAAAATGTGATGATGTGCAAAGACCGACAAAGCGGAAAACAAAAAAATGTTTTCATTGATTCGTGCGGCGGAGTTGCAGAAAAAATTGAGTATTTTGAAAGAGATGCGAAACCTTTTCTTGTTGTCGAAGCGGAAAAATACGAAAAAGTAAAGGATGCAAATTTTATATTTCCTAATAAGTTATTCTATGAATATCATGACAATAAAAACGGCAGGAACCAGATGGAAATCAAATTCGATTCTGTGAAACTATGGGAGCCTTCGCCGCAGCAGGTAAAGGCGCTGTTTACGCCGCCTGAGATGACAGAAAACAAAAAAGAAACAAAGTAAGAGCTAAGAATCTTTAAAGTTAAAAAGTAAAAATCAAAATTTGGAAGTGCGATACAATGATTTCGCTAAAAAGAAAAATATTGTATGTGGGACTTTTTATATTGGGATTTGCATTTCCATTTTTCTTTATCGATGTCATTATGAGAGGCGCAATAAAGGGAACTATAAATAGAGTTTTTTTTACACCTGATATAATCAAAAATAATCAATTTGTTTTATTGGAAGCATCGCAAGAGCCAGATAAAGAAAGAGAAAATTTTGCGACAGCTTATGTTTCAAAGCAAGGATTTTATGGCTTAAAGACAGTATATTGCTCGATTGAAGGATATCCAATAACAGTTTATGTCGCAACGGATGAAGGTAATCTAATGATGATTTATGATTATACAGAAGATGGATATGGGCCAAGAAAATTTAAAGCTATAGAAGTAAATGATGTGATTTTAGAACCTTACCAATACAAAGATCCAAATATTTATACGAGTGCATCATTGGTGCAGATAGCAGGAAAATCGAAGAATATTTTAAAATTTAATGAAATAACCGGTAAAATACGTAAATTTTAATTGATATGGAGGTCAAAATGAAAGCAGGGAAATTATTATTGGCGGGATTGATGATAGCGGGGATTTTTGTTTTTGGATGCAGTGTTACGCCGAAGGAGCCGGGGGAAAAGGCGGTGCTGTCATCGGAAACGGATGAGGCAATCGATATTATGAAGGAGAAAGATCCATCCATTCAGAAATTTTTCGAAAATTCATACGGATATGCAGTTCTGCCGAAGATTTTTAAAGGGGCTTTCATCGCGGGTCTTGCTTATGGGCGGGGCGAAGTTTATGAACAGGGTGAAATGGTCGGCTACTGCAATATGTCACAGGCGAGCGGCGGGCTTTCTATCGGCGGAGAATTTTACCGTGAAATAATCTTTTTCAGAGATGAACAGGACCTGGACAGGTTTAGAACAGGGGAATTTGTTTTCACAGCGCAAGTAACGGGCGTTGCCATCAAATGGGGAGCGGCGGCAAAGGCCGATTATAAAGATGGAATGGCGGTGTTTATTATGACTGATTTCGGCGCGATGGTTGATGCGTCGCTTGGCGGACAAAAGTTTGATTATGAATCTATAGTGAAAATGAAAAAGGTGCGATAATGAAAAAATGGATATGGGTTTTATTGGTGGTTTGTAATATAGCTATAGGTGTCGACACGCAAAAAGGGATTCTTCGCAATGCTCAGAATCCCACCCCCGGCACTGGTCCGGGGGCTAAACTTGATAAGGGAATTGTAAAAATTGGGAATGCGGTTGCGGAAAATGTGTTGTCAATTCCGGTGGCTGCGAGGTATCCGACAGTGTGTTCGTATTACGGTGTCTTGAAATTCGCTCAAGCAAGCGGAAATCAAAAATTAATAGATGCTGTAATTGCGAATTATAATACGGCGGAGATTACATCGCAGGAGATTTTTTATTCATATGATAAAGCGACAGGCGCGGATAAACGCAAATTGCCAAAGACGGACAGGATAAGGGCAGGACATGTTGACTGGAATGTTTTCGGGATATTGCCTTTTGAACTTTATCTTCAGAAGAAAGATGAGCAGTATCTTAAGGTCGCGGTTGAGCTGGCAGATGATGAATGGGCGAAGCTGAGAGAAGATGGTATGACGGCGTATACGCGGCTTTGGGTCGATGATATGTTTATGGTTGGTTCGCTGCAGGTGCAGGCTTATAAGGCAACGGGGAAAGAGATTTATCTTGATAGATGTCTGACGCAGTTATTGGGATACGCGAAGGTTTTGCAGCAGCAGAACGGATTGTTTCAGCATACAGCGGAAGTGCCGGTGTTCTGGGGGCGGGGCAATGGTTGGGCGGCAGCGGTGATGGCATTGACTTTGGAAAATACGCCTAAGGAACATCCGAAGCGGCAGGAACTGATGGATGTTTATTTGAAGATGATGGCGGGGCTGAAAAAATACCAGGCGAAGAGCGGGCTTTGGCATCAGATAGTTATTGACGCGGAAAGTTATGAAGAGACGAGCAGCACAGGGATGTTTACGTATGCAATTGCGACCGGAGTAAAGAACGGATGGCTTGATAAATCTTATCAAAAGACTGCGGAGAACGGCTGGAAAGGACTTGTGAAAAAAGTTAAAGACGGGCAGGTTTCGGATGTATGTGTCGGGACGGGGCAGGGAAAGATGTACAATCATTATTTGAACAGGCCGACCAAGACCGGAGATTTACACGGACAGGCACCGTTTTTGTGGGCGGCGACTGCGATGCTGAAGATGCGATAATAAGCAAGGCTCTCGGTATTATTCGGCTTTTCTTATGACATTAGTCATCGCAAAATAGTTGTCGTCTGGAACGTAGTCGGGGACGCTGTTTCCTGTTCCAAGGGCGTAGGCACCTTTGGTTTCGCTTAGTTTGAGCATTTCCAGAGAGCGTTTTTTTATCTTGTCAAGTGGAGAACTAATTATGAAGTCCAGGTCGATGCCGCCTACCACGGCGATTTTGTCCGACATTCTTTTGTAGAAACTTTCGACAGGCTCGATGATGTCTTCATACGAATGTTTGGCGTCGCAGCCAATCGCAATTATGTCGTCCATAACCTCATCGAGTTTGCCGCAGCTATGGAGAATGACGGGTTTGCCTGCATTGTGAACAGTATCGACGATTTTTTTGTGCCATGGTAAGACGTATTTTCTCATATCATCGGGGGATAACATAGTTTGTGTTTTGAATCCCCAATCATCATTTGATATCATAGCTCCGACGGAATCGAATGCAGAGCAAATTCTATAATACTCAACGAGCCTTTCGCCAATTGCGGCGAAGATGTCTCCTGCTAAATCGGGATTGTCAAACAGCATCATACAAAGTCTCTCGTAACCGACAAGAGCTATAATATTTTCGAGGATACCGCCTGGGCCGCAAACAACCAGTTTCATTCCTTCAGGTAGTAATTGGAGCGCGTTTTTTAGCTGGGAATAATCGCTGTCTTCGGGGGAAGGCCATTGATATGCTTTAAAACTGTTTCTGTCGTAAATAGTGTTTCCTGCATTCAAAGAGATTGTTTTTTTGTGTTCGGGTTCGGCCATCGGAAAAGTAAATGTGCTGCCCTGAACAGTGACGTAATCATAACCTGCATTTTTGAACGCGTTAATGAGTACCGGACAGACTGTGTTCCATTGCCAATCGCGGTTTTCGGCGACGACGTTTTCGCCGGCGAGTTTTTCGTAAAGCGACTTGTTCAGAAAGAATTCGAATAAGGTCGGACGATCAGGTTTTTGTCTGTTAAGGACTTTTAGCAAGTTATTGAAATCAGGTTTTCTCATATAAATCCTATAAAAATTCTAAAATCTGCTTCTAATTTATATAGTATTTGGGGGATTTTAACTGCGCAATTTCGGGCGATTTATGGTATTATTTTGTTTAAAACTACCTAAAAAGTGTTAAAATATGGCAATAAAGTATAAGTTTTAGGTACGATATGATCCCGAATTTTGAGAAAATTATACCCTCTTGTGATTTGTCTTTCAGATATTATATAAGGAAAGACCGTGAATTTCCGTTTTATTGGCATCACCATAATGAATATGAGCTTACGGCGATTTACGGGGGGAGGGGGCAAAGGTTTGTCGGCGATAACATTGGCAATTATAACGGGATTGACCTTGTTTTGATCGGTCCGAATCTGCCGCACACATGGCAATCGAGTCGAGCCGGCACGTCTGATGTAAACGAAGCATGTGTTATTCAGTTCGATGAACGTTTTGCGGGAGATATGATTTGGAATAATCCGGAGTTCAAAACGGTCAGTTTGCTATTGAATAAAAGCAATGCAGGAATTTGTTTTCGGGGGCAAGTTAGAAATGAAGTTGTCGGCAGGATGCTTGCTATGGAGAATGAAAAGAATTTTAATAAACTTTTGAGCCTGCTCGAAATTCTTGAAAGACTCGGATGCTGTGATGAGAAGGAAGTTCTGTCTGTTAAAATTTTTGAAAAAAATTCCAATACGCAGCAGAACAGCAGAATCGATAAGGTTCTTCAATATATTAACCAACATTACAGTGAAGAAATAAATCTTGCTGAGGTCGCAGGCAGTATTCATATGAGTGATTCGGCACTGAGCAGATTTTTTAAGAGGACGACGGGCAAAAATTTCATCGATTATCTTAATGAAATGCGAATTAATTCCGCATGTTCGATGCTGATCGAGACAGATATGAATATATCAGAAATATGTTTCAGGTCGGGATTCCAGGGCATAGCGAATTTCAATCGCAGATTCAGACAAATCAAGAAAGTATGCCCGAAGGAATTTCGCAGACAATTTTTTAAAGCAGGTTCAAAATTTCATTAACTGATTTTTCAGTTGCGCCTTGTCCTCCTACGCAGGACTGCGGCAATGATTCCGGGAAGCACGCGAAAGTTATTAAAGTAAGTCAAGGATTGCTGCGATTGTCTTTTGAGTGGCGCCTTGACTATTTATTATGACCTGACGGCCTGCGGAGGCGATCTGGTTTGCGAATTGCGGGTTGTCGAGGCATTTTTTTAGAGTTTCATAAAGCTGTTTTTCATCTTTTACTTCGATTGCGCCTTTTGCACGCAGAAGGTCCTTTACGGTTTCACGGAAGTTGAAAGTATGTGGGCCAAAGATTGTGCATTTGCCCATCGCGGCTGATTCCATCATGTCCGAGCCGCCCATAGGTACGAGAGAGCGGCCAACGAAAACGATGGTTGACAGAGAATAAAATTTTCTCAAATCACCCATTGTGTCGCCGAGGATGACGGTGCTGCTATTTGTTTCTTCTTTTTGCTCGCCGGATTTTAGTCTGCTGAATCGTGTCAAATCAAAACCTGAATTTGTGATTAGGTCTGCTACTTCATTGAAGCGTTCTGGTTTGCGGGGGACAATCGCAAGTCGAACATCGCTGAATTGTGCGTGATGTTTTAAATTTTTAAATACATCGATAATGATTTTTTCTTCGCCGGGGCCTGTTCCGCCTGCGACGAAAAGACGCTGGTTTGCGATGTTAATCTGCTGAGCTATTTTTTCTGCGCCTTCGACTTTATCAGTTACCTGTGCTGTGTCATATTTTAAACTGCCGGTGACGATAGCAGTATCTTTTCTGCCGCCGAGGGCAATGAAGCGGTCAGCGTATTCTTTTGTCTGGGCGAGGAAGAGGGAGACTTTGCAAAAAGTTTTTTCAACAAAACATTTTATGAGTTTATATCTTGGGAAACTTCTATCACTTATCCGGCCATTGACAACGACGACAGGGATGTTTAACTTCGCGGCTTTTGAAGTGAAATTCGGCCAGACTTCGAGTTCCATAAGCAGGCAGAGGTCGGGTTTTAATTTGCTAAAAGTACGGTGTACGATAAAAGAAAAATCGAATGGGAAATAGAAGACTTTAAAATCTTCGGCGTAAAGTTTGCGTGCCTGTTCGACGCCGGTATCTGTAGTTGCACTGATAATAATTTCATACTGCGGGAACTGATTTTTCAGTTCGGCAATTAAAGTTTTTGTGGCGTTTACTTCGCCGACGCTGACAGCGTGGACCCAGACGCATTTTTTTTCGGGGAAATTTCTGCGGATTTCGCCCAGCCGCTCAGCCCACCCTTCTTTGTAACGGTTCTGTGTCAGAACTCGGTACAAGATTTTGGGGCTGTATGCGATAAGTGCAAGAAGATAAATAAGGTCGTTAAGACATTTCATCTGTGAAAATTTGCCTTAAAATAAAAATACGCCCGACAGGATTCGAACCTGTGACCTACGGATTAGAAAGTAATCGGGCTAAAAATATAAACGACATACAGTCAATAGGTTATAGTAACACTGAAAATCAGTTTAGTGCGAATTTTAGTGGAAATAACAGTAAAATACAAGAAGATTTAGCAAAAATCATCAATCGTTGGCCTTCATTGCCAATAAGCATAAAAACTGCAATTCTAATTCTAATTGGAGACAAACATGAGTAGAAGAAGTTTAGGATTAGGCATTAGGGTTAGAGCATGGATTGCTTCTGAACAACCTGCAAATGCAAATGATTATCTGTTTCAGCTTGAGCCATATTTGCAAAATCATCCCAATGCACATATCATTATTTATTTGCGTGAATCTACACCTGCTCAAAAATGGAATCTTCAAAATCAAATAAAATCACTACAAAAAGAACTCGCAAAGTATAATAACCCTATTGTGGCTTACTACACTGAAATATTTTCAGGTAAATCTATAAATGGTCTAAGAACGGATTTACTGGCTGCTGTCGATAAAACACAAGAATTGATAGAACAGGGTAAAGAAGCAATTATTGTTGCTGTTTCAACTGACCGCTTTTTAAGGCATCTTGAATGGATGCCACAATATAATAGACAGCCTACTGCAAAGGATTTTCAAAAGTTACAAGTGCTGACGCGTAATGTACCACTTTGCACGCTCATTAAACCTAATGAGCAACAAAATGGAGTTGGAGGGATTACGAGTTGCTATACTAAAATGGGTCAAGATGCAAAAAATAAAAAAGGCGGACGTCCAAGAAAGAATAATCAAGGGTACAAAAAAGAACGACGGCATAAGTATTTAATATCTGTAATAGAATTGCGAAAAGCGGGGAATTCTTGGAGACGGATTGAAAACATCACAGGAGTTAAAAAAAGTACGGCAGTGGACTGGTGTAAAAAAGTAAAGTTTTAAAATTGTTAGATAGAGAATTTTTTATGATAAGGTGTATATTAACGGTTTTTCAATATTTCAAATTTGCTTAAAATTCATTGAAATAGGCATTTCTCCCGCATATAATTAACAGTCTCGTTTTTATAAGTGGGAAAACCGTACACCTGCATTTAATTTTATGCAAAAAACGGTGATTTGTTCCTTTTAAAACATCTGAATTTCGCGTTTATCCAAGGTATAAAGGGTTTTCATCGTTAATTTGTAGTATTTCTGCATGGATTTAGTTATAGGGCATTTAAAAGGTTTTTCAGTTTAATCGTTGATTTTTTGTAAAATATTATCTATCTGTCTCAGAAGCACTTGAAATTTATCAGAATATGGAGAATCAGCAATTTTACGGTTTGTTGTCGTAACAAGAAAGAGTAACATTTCCTTATCTTTCTGCAATTTTTGTAAGCGTTGGTTTAACTTTTCTGTTTCAGCAGTTTGGCTTTTCACACAGTTCTCCGGTTTGATTTTAGGTATTGAGTCCTGTTGTGCTGCAACCTCATTTTGATTGTTTGGACTATTATTTTTTGTTAGCGCCTCTTTCATCAACTCTGTATTTTCTGCTGTCTTGGAAATATTAATAAATAATCTAATAACTGCACTAATACCTACAACAATGATAAGAACGATAACAATGGTTATTACTAAGCCTACTGATATTCCTAATGCCTCTGCATCTGTCATTTTATTTTCCCTTTCCTATAACCTTCTTTAATAATAAAATCATGCTTACGAAACTTCAGAAAATATGATTATAGGATGCATTAAAAAAGGGCATCGCTACAATCATGCCCAGTTGAGGCCCGGCAAGGCCTACGAAGGAACATGCAAGCAATGCCCCATAGAGGGGCACTAACTTTCTGCATATCCTTCGTTTTAAACTTGCCGGTTTCAACTGGAACGCCAAAAAATTTAGTGAATATCAATATTTAATTACAGACAAAATCATACTTATTTAATGTTTAAAAACAAGTAAAAAATGTATTGGATTGAGCTTTTTTATATAAAAAATCGAAGTCAAAACACGTATGTATAAAAGGTATAATATATATTATATTGATAAGCTTTTAACATCTCGCATATATTTAAAGTATAAAGCTTTTCAAGCCATTCTATGAAATTTAAAATAGGTTATAGGAATATGATATAATAGTAAACATAGGAAATATTAGGTTTTCATCATTTTTTTTTTAATTTGTAATAGGAGTAATCGTTGAATGGCCATGGAATTAATTTCTATACCACCTATTCAGCTTGAATGGACTGAATGGATAGAGTGGAACAAGTTAAAAGCTTTAGCATTAACTTAGATTTACCTAAAGAGTCAGGAGTGTACGAAGTAAAGCAGAAGACAGCAAATCAAGAACGGCTACACATTGGTAAAGCCTCTAATCTTCGTGAACGTATTTTAAAAGGCTTAATATTGGGAACTCTACCTCATTCAACAGGCAAACGCATCCGGCAAGGGGAGGATGTTTCTATGTTGGTCGTAAGATGGGCTTGTACGGATAGGAAAGCCGCTGTCGAAGAGGAGCTACATCTACGGTTTAAAAAGCACTTCGGAACTCTGCCAGAATACGTAAAGAATAGTTAAATTGAAAGAGTTACAGTGTAAATTATAAGGGTAAGCTATAAAATTGTAATTTATCTTAGTTTTTAGTAGCGAAACTAATGATTAAAATTTAAAAGTTTAAGGTACGTTATACTTGACATAATAAAAATAGCGGTTATAATGTATCTCATGAATCCTAAATATAAACATTCAAAGAACATTGCACTTTATTGTAGAGTATCTACCCTTGACCAAGAAAAAGGATTATGGTCTCAAGAAAAAACCTTAAAAGAGTATTGTGATAATCATGGTTTTAGCAATTTAGTTTGGTACAAAGACAAAATCACAGGCTCCACAGCAGACCGACCCGCATTTAATAAATTAAGGCAGGATATTTTCAATGGAAAAGTTGATACTGTAATATGTTGGAAATTAGACAGGCTGAGTCGTTCATTAAAAGATGGTATTACAATTCTTACCGAATGGCTTGATAAAAATGTTAGAGTTATAGCAACCGCTCAGCAATTAGATTTTTCTGGTGCTGTCGGTCAATTAATCGCAAGCGTATTATTCGCAATTGCCGCTATGGAGAGAGAAAATTTGAGAGAAAATACTAAACGCGGTATGGCGGCAGCAAAGGCCAAAGGTGTAAAACTTGGGAAAAGACCAAAGTTATTTGCAAAGGATATTGTGCCATTATTGCAAAGCGGTTTATCTATCGGAAGTGTAGCTAATAAACTGAATAAAACAAGACAGGCAATTTATAATACTTTGAAAAGAGAAGGTATTCATTTGAGCACGTTATAGTTGACAGTTCAAGCAATCTCAAATACAATCCCCTCAAGACACAGCCGAAGCGGGAAAGGGTTATAGTTGACAGTTCAAGCAATCTCAAATACAATGAAAAACTGAAACTGATGTGCTCGGAGGTAGTTATAGTTGACAGTTCAAGCAATCTCAAATACAATAACCGGCGGCATCGACCGATAAAGCACAGCGTTATAGTTGACAGTTCAAGCAATCTCAAATACA
>MHXZ01000123.1:14242-14765 GCA_001825665.1 Planctomycetes bacterium GWF2_41_51
AAGCAATCTCAAATACAATACCAAAAAATGAAAGAAATTTAAAACTATTGTTATAGTTGACAGTTCAAGCAATCTCAAATACAATCTGGGCCTTCAAATTGAGCTACACAAAAACGTTATAGTTGACAGTTCAAGCAATCTCAAATACAATGATGGAAAATCTTAATCCTGTTGATGGCTTGTTATAGTTGACAGTTCAAGCAATCTCAAATACAATTAAAAATGAAAAGTTAAAAAACCGCTGATGGTTATAGTTGACAGTTCAAGCAATCTCAAATACAATACACTGCAAATACTGGCGCGTGCACTCTTGGTTATAGTTGACAGTTCAAGCAATCTCAAATACAATACACTGAGATAATAGTTACCGCAGACATAAGTTATAGTTGACAGTTCAAGCAATCTCAAATACAATCCAAGCGGCTTCAATCGCGTCGCCGATTTTGTTATAGTTGACAGTTCAAGCAATCTCAAATACAATATCACTGCGCAAAGTCTTTGTGGGTAAACGGTTTGCGCTCTT
>MHXZ01000124.1 GCA_001825665.1 Planctomycetes bacterium GWF2_41_51
CGCGAGGTCGGTATAAAGATAGCCTGGATAGCCGCGTCGGCCGGGGACTTCTTTTCTGGCGGCACTAATCTGACGCAGAGCTTCGCAGTAATTTGTCATATCGTTAAGAATAACCAAAACGTGCATATCCTGGTCAAACGCGAGGTATTCAGCGGCGGTAAGAGCAACACGCGGAGTTGCGATTCTTTCGATAGCAGGGTCGTTGGCGAGATTGATGAACATAACCGCTCTTTCAATTGCACCGGTGTTCTGTAAATCATTGATGAAGAACTGAGCGGCTTCAAAAGTGATACCCATCGCGGCGAAAACTACGGCGAACTGTTCGCCTTTGCCGAGAACTGTGGCCTGTCTTGCAAGCTGGGCAGTCAAATCATCGTGGGGCAGACCTGAGCCGCTGAAAATCGGCAGTTTCTGGCCGCGGACGAGCGGATTAAGGCCATCGATAGTAGAAATACCGGTCTGAATAAATTCATTCGGGTAATCTCTGCTGTATGGATTAATCGGGTTGCCGTTGATGTTTAAACGTTTTTCAGCGATGATTTCGGGGCCGCCGTCTTTCGGTGCACCGATGCCGTTGAAAACTCTGCCGAGAATGTCTTTTGAAACGGCAAGCTCCTGCGGTCTGCCGAGCATTCTGACAGTCGCGGAACTGACGTCGATACCTTCTGTGCCTTCAAAAATTTGAACGAGCACTTTGTCATTTTCGACCTGGAGGATTTGGCCGTGGCGGATTGAACCATCGCCGATTTCGATTTCGACCATTTCGCCATAGCGAGCTTCATCGACTGATTCAACCAGCACCAAAGGGCCGCTAATACTGCTTACTGTTTTATATTCTTTAAGCATTCGCTGCTCCTGTAAATTGAGCCTTAAATTGTTCGTTGATTGTATCTCTAATTTTAATAATTTTATCCATTTGTTCTTCGGGCACGAATTTTGATTGCGCTATGTCGTGACGAATGGGGAGTTTGAAAATATCATCGGTATCTGCACCGGCCTGGATTGCCTCGAGACCTTTCTTATGGAAATGCAGAATACATTTAAGCATTTCATATTGCTTGTCCATCGAGGTATATGTATCGACTTCGTGGAAGGCGTTCTGGTGAAGATAATCTTCGCGAATACTTCTGGAAGTCTGGAGAACCATTCTATCAGCGGGGCTTATCGCGTCCGAGCCGACGAGCCTTACGATTTCAGCAAGTCCCGATTCGAGTTCGAGGAGACTCATCGCTTCCTGCGTGAGGTCCATCATTTCCTGTCCTTTTTCCTTGTCTTTGAAACAGCTTAGCAGATATTGCTTATAGAAAGAATAACTTGTAAGCCAATCGATGGCCGGGAAGTGTCTCTGGTATGCGAGTTTTCCCATCAATGACCAGAACACTTTAACGACGTGCAGCGTTGCCTGAACGACTGAGTCGGACAAATCGCCGCCGGGCGGGCTGACTGCACCAATGATTGATACAGAGCCTTTTCGCTGCGGCATTCCAAGGCAATCGATGCTGCCTGCGCGTTCATAGAATGAAGCGATTCTCGCACCTAAATATGCCGGGTAACCTTCTTCAGCGGGCATTTCTTCGAGCCTTGTCGAAATTTCACGCATTGCTTCTGCCCAACGACTTGTTGAGTCGGCCATCAATGCGACGCTATATCCCATATCGCGGAAATATTCCGCTATTGTAATACCTGTATAAACCGAAGCTTCTCTTGCCGCAACGGGCATATCTGAAGTATTGGCGATAAGCACGGAACGCTTCATCAGGGGCTGGCCGCTGCGCGGGTCTTTCAATTCCGGGAATTCCATGAGCACATCTGTCATTTCGTTTCCGCGTTCTCCGCAGCCGACGTAAACGACGACATCGGCATCGACCCATTTTGCGAGCTGATGCTGAACAACAGTTTTGCCTGAGCCGAATGGGCCTGGTACGCAGGCTGTTCCGCCTCGAGCTATCGGGAAGAATGTATCGACAACACGCTGACCGGTCTGGAGAATGGAATCCGGTGCGAGTCTTTTCTTGACAAGCCGGCCCAAACGCACAGGCCATTTCTGCATCATTGTGATATCATTTTTTTTGCCATCGTTTGAAGTGATATCAGCGATTTTTTCGGTAACGGTGAAATCGCCTTCTCTTAAGCCTTCGATTTTTCCGCTGATGTTCGGCGGAACCATAATTTTGTGCAGCATAAGGGGCGTTTCCTGAACTTCTGCGATAATGTCGCCGCTGCTGACTTGCGAGCCGTTTTGAATGACAGGTTTGAAATGCCATTTCTTTTCTCTGCTTAAGCCGGGAAGCTGACTTCCGCGAAGAATATAGTCGCCTTGTTCTTTATAAAGAGAGTCGAGCGGTCTTTGGATACCATCGTAAATGCTTTCGATGAGGCCCGGGCCAAGTTCAACGCTCAATGGAGCGCCTGTATCGACGACGGGTTCGCCGGGGCCGACGCTGATCGTATCTTCGTAAACCTGAATGCTGGCGGTTTCGCCTTTCAGCTCGACGATTTCGCCGATAAGGTTATGTTTGCTGACTCTAACGACGTCGTACATTCTTGAGCCGAGCATACCTTTGGCCATAACGACGGGGCCCGCAACTTTCACAATCGTTCCTGTTTTTGTCTCTGACATAATCTATCCTGTTATTTTAAATTAAAATGTTATCAGTTATCAGAACTCAGTTATCGGGTAAAACTGATAACCGCTAACCGAAAACTGATAACTTCGTGCTTCGGTTTTAAAAGTTAATTCGCTGTAGTATTAAACATTCTTTAATATATTTATTCCGGTTGCGATTTTCAAAAGCTTCGAGAGGCTTTCAATCGCGAACCCTTTTGATTCAGTAGTGAACGGCACGACAAGGACGCAGGGGACAGCCTTTGAGACGAACTGTCCTAATACCTGGTGCGCTGCCGGAGCGATATTCTCGGCAACAATTATCAGGGAATATTTTTCAGCGATGATTTTTTCCGCTTTGGCTTTGATTTCATCGGCATTTTCGCTTACCGGATAACAATCGACACCAAGAGCCGAGAAGGGCATCACGAAGTCCGCACTACCAAATATTGCAACTTTTCCCTGCATTAGACGACTATCCTGTCAAGAATCGTATCAGATTTTATTAATGCTTTATTGCCCGCTATTACGAGTCTTACCATTCTTATTTCATGTTCCTTGAAAAGGAGGTACGCGACAATGGGCTGAATGCCTGCGGGGATATATCTTGTGGTTTTCAAGAAACCGAGAAGATGCTCATCGCACGCCGCTTCGAGTTTCAAAAAAGATTTTTCTTTTTGAAGATAAACCGCTCCGCTTTCAACAAGGTGATAATATGGTGTAGCGAAGAAATGAGATCCCAAAGCTTCGAAGCCTATATCGAGGCACTGTATAAGCCGTGATTTTTCGAGATATCCGCCGGGGAGGAAAGCATCACGCTCATCTATATTGCGTAATTTTTGTCTCATCATAGTTCGGATATTCGTCAAATCGGTTTGCAATCTGAAAAGTTCAATCAGAAATATGTGGCCGATTTTTTCTGCGCCTGAAATTTCAAATTCAGTTTCGGCTCTGTCTATCTCTAAATCAACGTCCCTGACGTTCTTGTTTTTATAATAAGCCAGCACAGCCGACTCTACGTCATCCTGCAGAAACATAGGCAGCCCGCTGTAATCTTCCTGTTCAAAAGCCAATTCGAAACTATCGGGCTGAACGTTTCCCTGCGGCAAATAATCGGTGCCGAGCGGTTTTTCAGTTACAAGCCTTCTGATAGCCAGTCTCAAATTCGCGAAATCGATTCTTGCCCTGAACAGTTTCGCAATTTCCTCATTTTCAATTAACTGTTCAAATAATTTTCTTGTTTCCACCCTGCGGGCAAGAAGCAGTTGTTCTATTTCTTCTTCCGTCATAGAAGGGGTAATCGCGTAATCCGTGCCTGCGAGCATATCGGAAAGCTCTTTAATGTCGCCGGCATTGGCGAGTTCTGCAAAGAACTGCCTGGTGAATAAGCTGTCCTCGACTGCACGAATCTGCGCAGTCGCGAAACTGTATCGCCAATCAGGCTCTCCGACCGGCGGATAAGTATTAAAATAGAAACGAGGTTGTTCTGTTTGTAGTGCCATTTATTGTCCGAATAACTGCCGGGCCAATTTTCCTTCGAGCTGCTGCGCCGCGACTTTTAGCATAACATCGAGAGAAGCGTTAGTCTGCCGCTTGCCTTGTCTTAAAATGAAACCAGCATCGATATCCGCTTTTTCGTCCGCGATGCGAAGATTGCCTTTGTCTCCGAGCTTTTGATTAACACGGCTGACAAAATCGTTATTGATGCGTTTTTCATTTTTGCCGATGACTAATTCTTCACCGCCGGTTTTTACCGATGCGATTATCAAGCCTTCTATCAGGTTGAGATATTCATCATCGTTCATCGATTTTATTTTCTGAGCGGTTTTTTCGACGACCTTATTAAGCAGGGTTCTTTTAGTTTCGGTTTCCTGCCGTAAAGCCGCCATTCTGGCGCCGGCAAGAATCCGTTCTTTACTTTCCAATGTCGCCTTTTCACAAAGGCGCTGCGTTTCCTGCTCAAATGACGAAAGTTCTTTTTCCGTCTCGGCGTTTAAGGCGTTTAATTTCTCATCGGCCTGGGCTTTAATCTTTTGCGCCTGGGCCTGGGCTTCGTTAAGAATTTTTTGTACTACCTGATTAGTATCCATAATTTATCCGACCATTAGTTATGCTACTGTTTTAATGCCGAGAACAAGCAGCAGTGAAATCAAAAAGCCAAGAATCGCGTAGAACTCAATCATAGCTGCGTAGAGAACGCCGGCTTTGACAGCCATTTCCGGTCTTTTAGCGGTCATAATAATGCCGCTTGCAGATGCTTTGCCTTGCTGAATGCCGCTAATCAAACCTGCAACTGCTACTGGTAAACATGCCGCGAATATTTCAAAGCCGTTCATCATTGTAAGTTCGATTGGGGTTCCACCGATGATTTTAAGCTTTACCATAACCATAACGGCGATAACGAAACCGTAGATACCCTGCGTACTTGGCAGAAGCACCATCAGCATCAAAGAGCCGTAACGTTCCGGCTTTTCGCTCAGAACTCCGCCAGCGGCCCTTGCGGCTATGCTAAGACCTACAGAAGAACCGATACCTGCGATAAATGTTGCTACAGCCGCTCCGGCTAATGCAAATGTTAAACCTAAATTTTCGAGCATTGCTATTACCTCACTTTCCTTAAATTTATTCTTTAATCATTACGTGTTTATATTCCTGTGTTAAAGGGCGAAAATCAGTTCCGCCACCGGAAAAGAATTTCGGGAAAAATTCGACAAACTGGAGTCTGAGTGAATGAACGAACGCTCCCAACAGCGAAAGCGCGACGTTGAAGGTATGACCGACTACGAACAAAATCGCTCCGGCAACAAATCCGATATAAGGAATGTCCATAAGCAATTTAACTAAAACGTTTATCGCCATTCCGAAACCGGCTCCCACCATCCCGAGAGCCATCAAACGTACATAACTTAAAATGTCGCCTACGTAAAATACGGTGCTGAACAACTGGAATGCACCCATTCCAATTCTTGAACCCCATGAGCCTTCGCGTACCGCAAACAGCAAAATTGTAAGTGCACAGATAATAGCGACAGCGACGCTGACAGGCATTAGCGAGGCAGGGAGGATTTCGGCTTTAATCAGACCGATGACACCAAAATTATTAAGAAATACGAGCCAGACAACCTGGTCGCAGATTGCGCCGATAAAATTCTTAACCATTAAGTTTCTTACCAAAGCGATACAGAAGCCGAACATAATTTGAATGTACCCAAGTGCCAATGTAAGAAGGATAAAATTAATCGGCTGACCAATCGGGTCTATCAAAAGAAATTTAAGGCGAATGCCGTTGAGAACGTTGAAAGCCTGTGTGTTCTCAGGTATTAAAGCGCTGAATGTATCAGCAAACCAGCTTCCTGTAATTAAACCGGCCAGGATTGTAGTGAAACTGCACATGAAAAACATTATCACAGCTTCCTTGCCTGCCTGGAGTTTTCGTGCAAGCCACCATAAGGCAACGGCAAGAATAATTCCGTATCCGACATCGGCAACGCACAATCCCATAAATATAGCGAAGAAGGGTGCGAGGAATACTGTGGGGTCAACGCTCGTTTGATGGGGCATTCCATAAAGTCGCGTTACGGTTTCAAACGGACGGATGAATTTATTATTGTCTATTTCGACAGGCACATCTTCGCCTTTTTTGATTGGTATTTCGCTCAGGCTGGAAGCGTCGAATTGTTTGAGGATTTTCTTCAAATGATGCAAATCGTTCTTTTTGACCCAGCCTTCGAAAATAAAGACCTGCTCGCTTTGAGGCGATGTCATTTGCGTTTTTTGCCTGCTGAGCAAATTTCGATAATAATCGGCCAAAATTTCCAAATCCAATAAGCTGCTGACGAGTTCTTTGGCCTGCTTATGGGCATTTGCCAAATCCTTTTCAACAGCTTCTAATTTTTCCCTGTATTCTTTTATAAGATGATGTGCTGTTCCTTTAAGGTTTGCGAAATTGACAGCCTCGAATTCGAGATTTCGCAAAAATTTGTGAACTTCCTGTGTATTTTCATTGAAACATACCGCGTAAAACGCGATTGTGCTGTTGTCTCTGCTGATTCGTTCAAAAATTGCAAGTTTAGACAATTTGTTTGCAGCTTCGGCAAAATTTTTCTCAGAAAGAAAACCCGCTAAAACTGTTGCATTGTGCAAACTGTCTACTTCTTCAAGCGGGGTTTGCAAATTTTCCCAAGGAAGCAGATATTGTATTTGACCGAAGATATTTTCCGATTCAGTTGAGAGGTTTTCAATTTTTTTTGCTATAAGCAGGCAGTCTTCAAGCTTTTTATTAGCTTCTGCACTGCCGATAACGTTTGCAAATTTATTTTGCTCAACTATTGTTCTGGGTGCAAACGCAGAGGCTAATCCGCCTTTTTTTTCTTCATAAGCTTTAAGAAATGAAATCGCCTGCTCGAGTTTTTCGAGTTTTTCTTCAATTTGCCTGGGCCTTTCCCAAACGCTTTCAAGCTCGGGCCATTCTTTGCGGACAGCCGAACGCTGTACATCGAGCACTTCCATAACGCCCATCCGCTGAATCGCTTCGAGCAGTTCGCCGGCCTGGTTTTTGTAGCTGGCGATCAGGATTTTTTTCATTTGAGATATGGCCATTGGTTATCGATTCAAGAATTATGAATTAACTTTGATTTTTAATAAATTCAATTACGGAGTTGACAGCCGATTCCATTTTACTTTCAGCTTTCTGCTCAAGCAGTTGTTTTGCCTGGAGGGCAGCGGCTTTTAACTGTTCAGATTCAGCCATTCCCTGCTTTTGTCCTTCTTCCTGAGCCTGTTCAATGCTTTTTCTTCGCTGCTGCTGCGCTTTGTTTAAACTTTCTGTTTTCTGTTTGCCTGCGTTATCGAGTGCCTGAACTGCATACTTCTGAGCATCTTCAACCAGATTTTTAGCATTGCTTTCCGCTTCTTTTATTTGCTTTATCAATTCCATTTTTGCGGTATCCCATTTTGTACTATTTAGACCAAAGTTTTAAAAGAGTATAGGTATTGTCTAATCAATTTCCAGAAAATAAAATAAAATCAATTAAAAACTCTGCTATACATATAGAACATAATCTTATTATCGGTCTAAATCAGATTTAACCTTAACAATTCTGCTGCTTTTTGGACCAATTTTGCCGATTTGGCGATAGCTGGAATATCTCTGTTTTTCCCCCGGGTTCATAACCGCTGCGGCGAACTTTCAACTAATTTATTATCGTTTTGTTTTTGACACCATGTATGCCACATATTCCTGTATGCGTCTTCCATTCTTTTGGCGAATATGATTTGGTTACAAAGCGAACTTGTACGCATTCTATCCCGCATTGTATTCCTGATTTTGGCCAGCGAATCCGGTTTTAACGCAAGTGCAACTGCTCTGGCGACGTACTGCTCCGGTGTTGGAGCGGCGAAAAACTCAAAACCGAGGTTTGTTAATATGCTTAATCCGACTCGCGACATGTGGTGTTCGCCAATGAGAGATACAACAGGTACACCCATTAAAAGCGACTGGCATGTGGTTGTCGTGCCGTTGTACGGATAAGTATCCAGTGCAATGTCAACTCTGTTATAAAGTGTGAGGTCGGCAGGTGACTGGAGCCAGCCGGAAATAGCAATCCTGTCCCTGGTTACACCGGCATCCTCAAATTTTTTAAGGAATATTTCGCGAATCTCATCATCCTGGCCGGATTTGAATTTCAGCAGAAGATTTGAATTTGGCACCTGATTCAATATTTTTGCCCAGAGTCCTATAATAAACGTGTTAATTTTACTGCTATTGTTGAAACAACCGAAAGTGATATATCTGTTAGCTAAAACCGGTGATGGGGCGATGGGGGGTTGTAAACTTCCGGGACCATAACACAGGAAAGTGTCCGGGATATACATTAATTTTTCAGAGTAATATTTTTCGCTTCCGGGCGGGTCTGTTATAGCATCTGTTATCCTATAATCAATCTGGCTCATGCCTGTCGTATCCGGATAGCCGCACCATGTAACCTGGATTGGTGCTGGTTTGTATGCCATTGCATAAATTTTTGAATCTCCGGAATGGCCGGCTAAATCGACGAGAATGTCAATTTCGTCGTTTTCAATGATCTCTGCTGTTTGCTTATCATCGAGGGGACGGACATTTCTGTATTGGTCGAATTTATTTTTCAGTCGCTCGGTCGTCTCATCATAATTACAAACATTGCCATAACCGTAAACTTCAACTTTTTCCCTATTGTGTGCTTCGAGCAGAGGTTCAAAAAAATAATTAACCGAATGATTGCGAAAATCGGGAGAAATGTAGCCTATTTTGAGTTTTTTGTCCGGGTCTGGAACATTGATATGGTTTGTTTTTGCCAATCGCTGGGGCATATTCCGTTTTGCCCATTTTACAGCGGCATCATACATAACGGAACGTTCCAATTTGGGCAAATAATGCATGTGAAGCAGCATATTTGAAAAGGCAAAATTATCATCAGGACGCTTTTCGACTAATTTACGGTCTATTTCTATCGCAGTTTCCACCTGGCCAAGATTAATCAAATTAGTGGCGAGATTTCCGGAAAGCAGGGGCTGATTGGGATTTACATCTATCGCCCTTTTTAAATAAATAACAGCTTTTCCAATTCGTCCTGTTTTTCTGAATATATCCGCCAATTCATTAAAAACCGCTGAATGATTATTAATTTTCAAAAGATCTTCATACATCTGCTCGGCTCTGAATAATTGATTGGCATTTTTTAGAAGGCCGGCAATGTGATACATACTGAATATTTTGTTTGTGCCGGATGTATTCCAGAGATAATCATTAACGAATTTTTCGTCTAAAATTGTATTTGCGTTGTCAATTTGGTTATTTTCAATGGCAGCTTTGGCGTCCTTCATCCATTGAGGCATACATTCAGCGGCCCATTGGTCGAATTTCATACCTTCCAACGCATCTTTTGTTTCTTTCTTGCTGTTTGCCTTTTTTGATTTTCGGCGCATATTTGTCAAGGTTCCAATTCAAATATTGTAAACTAAGCAATAAATGTGCCAGTTAGGAAAATGCCATTTTGAAGATTTTAAATGGGGGTATTATGATTGTTGTTTGAAGTATGTCAGGATATTATACGGTTGAGAGGTGAAATATTACACGGAAATAGCCTTCCAGCTTTGGTTCAATTCGTCCAAAAGTTTGATAACTTCTTCCAGCTTTTGAGTGTCATTTTTTGTATTTGCTTCGTGAATCTGGCGAATCATAAACATATATAATGCGCGAAGATTTGTTGCGATTTCACCGCCTGCTTCCATATCCAAAACGGTATTCAATTCGTTAATTATGTCCTCGGCCTTGAGAAGGTACTTGCTTTTTGCTTCAAAATCCTCGGCCTGAATTTCAATGATGGCACGTTTCAGGAATTTTATAGCACCTTCATAAAGCATAACGACAATGCGACCCTGGCTTTGTGTCGTGATTGAATTTTCCTGGTATGTTTCGTAACTCTTCATTATTCGGCACTCCGTTTTGCTCTTATACTATTAATGCGTTTTTAAAAAAAGGGGACGGTATTGATGCCGTCCCCTATTAAATTTTCAAATATGCTCGAATTATCTGAGCAGTGAAAGAGCCATCTGAGGCATTGAATTAGCCTGAGACAACATAGCGATACCCGCTTGAGAAAGCACTTGTGTTCTGGTCAACGCGGCCATTTCAGTAGCAACGTCAACGTCAGATATACGGCTTTCCGCAGACATCAGGTTCTCAGCCTGAATATCGAGAATCGATATCGTGCTTTCGAGACGGTTCATCTTATAACCGAATGCCGCACGGGCTGCGTCTTTAACTGTAATCGCATTGCCTACCGATGTCAAAGCAGATTGTGCTGCTGAAGCGGTAAGAATGTTGATGCCTTCGCCAACGGCGACGGTACCGAATTGTGCGATAACACTTGAAGGTGCGGTGTCTATATCTGTAGTGGCGACGATGAAACCCGATGTTGTAATTGCAGATTCAGTAGCTGAAGCAGTAATAGCCACAGAATCAGCTGCTTCAGTGTTTGAATCGAGCTGGAGGAAATAGTTGCCGCTTGTATCGAGTTTTGCCGAAGCCATCTGGTAATTAAGAGAATTACCATCTGTACCATTACCGAGGTTCTGGCTGACGAGGTTAATTGCATCGATAACTTCCTGGAGAGTGTAATTCTTTGCTCCGCCGTCAGTTATTGCAAATGAAACGTCAACTGCTGTCTCATCAGTACTTGCATCGGTATCACTGAAAGTAAAACTCAAGGTAACAGTGTCTGTCGCGGCTGCATCACCGGCATCTGTAAGTGTAAAGTATGTGTCTGTTAATGCAGTAACAGCACTTGACGCAACTATTGTCGCGCCTACATTGCCAGTTGCAATGCTAAGACCGGTTTCAGTGGTCATATCCTGTCTTTCAACAGTGATTGTTTCATCTGTACCGACGTGAATCTCTACATCAGCAGTACTGTCGGCTGTTGTTAACATTCTAATGCCGTTGAATGCTGTAGCGCCGGCGATTCTATCAATTTCATCGGCCATTTCAGCAAACTCGGCGTTCATAATTGTTCTTTGTGCTGTAGAATATGAGCCTGTGGCAGCCTGTTCAGCAAGTTCTTTCATTCTGATCAAGTTGTCATCTATAACGCCCATTGCACCTTCCATTGTTTGTAACATACTGATACCGTCCTGTGCGTTACGTGCTCCCTGCTGTAAAACAGCAACGTCAGCACGAATTAATTCGCGAACGGCCAAACCTGCAGCATCGTCCTTTGCACTGTTTATGCGAAGGCCTGATGCTAATCTCTCAACACTTGTTGACAAGCTGTCATAAGCTCTACCCAAGTGTCTGGCAGCGTTACTTGCCATAATGTTGTTTTTAATCGCTAACATGGTTTTGACTCCTTAAAAAATAAACGTTTACCTTTTTAGGCCCTGTCAAGCCTTAATTCTCACATCAATGCGCTACAAGCACATCGAGGGAAAAAATCATATACAATGTGATTTTCGATTGAGAAAAGAAAAACTTAAGGGGGTTTTTTAATTTAGATAAGAAGAGTAATATGGGTTGTGGAAAAACGCGTTTTTTGACGCTGAAAACGGCATTTTCGGACGTAAAGCGAGGGGAAAAAACGATATGAAATTTTATGGTCTCTTAATAACGCGCATAAGCGTACTGATAATGATTTTGTGGGTACTGAGTTACTCAAAAAAAATTTTATTTTTCAAAAAATATTGTGCCATTTATCTTAATCTATAGATGGGTAGTGCGGTATGTCCGATAATGACATGATTTTTTTTAAATAGTGGTCTCGCTGGTTTTTTGGCACCATTGATGCCACATTTTTCTATAAGCGGATTCTACTTCTTCTGCGAGGCGTTTGGAATCGCATAGCGGACTATTTGTCATTTTTTTACGCAGAGAGGCTCTTAGTTCAACAATTTTATCCTTGTTTTTGGCCAATTCAGCGGCTTTTGCGATATATTGAGGGATTGTTGGGACCGCGTAATCGTTAAAGCCTATTCTGCTAAGGATTGTCAGCGCGGCTCTTTCATTCATGTGTGAGCCATACTTGGAAATGAAGGGGACACCCATATATAAAGAATCACACATAGTTGAGCCGCCGTTTTCAGGGAAAGTATCCAATGCAATGTCAATAGTCTCATATTGTTTCATATATTCTTCATAAACTTTTCGTCCGCTGAATTTTATTCTCTCTTTGGAAACTCCGAATTTCTCAAAATCTCTGAGAAAAGTAGCCTGTACGGCAGGGTCGCTGCCGCCATCAAAGCCAATCAATAATCTGGAAGTTGAAACGCTTTTTAAAATTTCAGCCCATGTTTGAAGCAGTTTGCTGTTGAATCTAAGATTATTTGTAAAAACACCAAATGTCGGATATCCATTTTTAACAATTGGGGCAGGACTTATTTCAAGGTCTATATGGGGATGATAGAAACAGACGCCTCCGGGCAAATATGCTAATTTTTCTGTGTAGTACCTTTGCGTTTCATTGGGATTCAGCAGTTCGTCTGTTATTATATAGTCCACCTGCGGCATTCCGGTAGTATCGAAATATCCGAGATATGTAACCTGAACAGGGGCAGGCTTGCGAGCTAAAACTAAAAGACGATTATTTACTGTATGGCCTGCAAGGTCGATCAATATATCAATCTCATCTTCCCTGATTACTCTTGCTACCGCATCATCATTTACCCCATAAACATTGCGATATTTATGAAACATTTTCATAAACTTCGGTGTTAAAGAATCCGGCATTTCAACGTTTGCATAACCGTAAATCTCAAAATTAATGCGATTATGTTCTGTAAGAAGCTTGTCAAATATATAACCAACCGAGTGATGGCGGAAATCGGGAGAAATGTAGCCGATTCGGAGTTTACGATTGGGGTCTGGATTGTTGTTATGGTTTAAATTTGCCAGAGACATGGGAGCCTGCTTGATTCCCCATTGTTTATGTGCTTCGAAAATGTTCTGCTGGTCTACTTCGGGCAGTAAATGCAGATGATAAAGGTATGCGGAATGCATACTGATATCAACAG
Organism: Planctomycetes bacterium GWF2_41_51; assembly: GCA_001825665.1. GTDB lineage: Bacteria > Planctomycetota > Phycisphaerae > Sedimentisphaerales > UBA12454 > UBA12454. The sequence continues at coordinate 13,148 of MHXZ01000124.1, forward strand.
ACTCTTTCTTTATAGAATTCTCCAGAATTTTAGTAGCTTCACGAATTTGTCCTGATTTTATAAATGCAACGGCAAGGAAATTCAGGGTGTTTTGATTGCCAGGCTGCAATTCGAGGGCTTTTCGCAGATAAAAGATGGCATCAGCCATGCGTCCGATTCTCATATATAGACAGCCGAGCCTGTGGTATGATGGAGCGTGCGGAACAACTTTCAGGATATTGAGAAACAATTGTTCGGCCAAATCATTCTGGAAAATATGCTCATACAGCATTGCGAGTTCGAACATTAAATCAAATTTCCCCTTCGGATTTTCCACAATCATTTTTTCCAGAGTTTCGGCGGCGTTTTTGCCTTTTCCCTGTTTTCGCATTGATTCAGCCATCTCACGTACGCCAAGGATGGTTTTCTGATTTCTCAAAGCTTTGCACATAAAGTCAATTGCTGTTTCATTATGGTTGAGCTTACTTAGCACAAGTCCTATACTTTCGACGATATGTGTTGAATTGGGATTGTATTCATGAGCCTTATTGAGCCATTTCAATGCTTCTGCATAGTTCCCTTTGGCACGATATACATCGCCTATTCCGCTGTATGCCATAAACCGATTGGATTCGATATTCTGCTTGAAAATTTCGATTGCTTTATCGTGCTCGCCTCTGTTGATTGCAGAAGCGGCATCTGAAAGAAATTTGGGAGGGCCTTTTTGTGTGTTATTCTGTGCTGCAACATTGTTTGACATCTTCAATCCTTTTTTGATGGTTAGAACTGATAATATAAAAACTATTTGAAAATTCAAGGTTTTTTCAAATTAATCTTGTGAGACAGCCGGAGAATTATACAATAGTTTTCAGGAAGTTTTGATTCGGAGTTTATTTTGCCGCAGCCTGATGGAACAGATAAGGAAATAGTGAGCACAATTGACCTGGCGTTTTCGGCTTATGGTAATGCCGATATGCAACAGGCAGAGCGTCTTTGCCGGGGAGTTCTTGAAAAAGCTCCAAACCAAATCGAAGCGATGCAATTGCTGGGGCTGATTTACGGTAAACAAGGTAAATATGCCGAAGCGGCGGAATTACTCCATAAAGCAATTCAAATCAAACCTGATTCAGCGAAAATACATAATAATTTAGGTGTCGCATTAATGCAGCTCGGCAATTTGGAGCAGGCTCAGGCTGCTTTCGAGAAAGCAATTGCTCTACAAACAGATTTCAAACAGGCATATAATAATCTCGGACTGGTTTTGAAAAAACATGGCAGGGTCGCTGAATCAGAGGCGGTGTTTGAAAAAGCGATTATGATTGACGCAAAATATGCAGAAGCATTGGGTAATCTTGGTGTTGCGTTTTTATTGCAGAGGAAATTTGAAGATGCAGCGGAAAATCTGCAAAAGGCAATTGAGTTAAAACCGAATCTGGCAGAATTTCATAATAATCTTGGCAATGCACTGATGGAGCTTTATAGATTCGATGAGGCGATAGCGGCTTTTGATAAAGCGATTGAAATTGAACCGCAGTCGGCTCAGCCGCATCATAATCGCTCGCTTGTTTTGATTTTGACGGGACAGTTTGAGCAGGGGTGGAAGGAATACCAATGGCGATGGAAGAACAGCGGTTTCTCAACTCCGCTGCGTCCGTTTAAACAAAAGATGTGGGATGGGGCGGCTATTGCGGGGAAATTGCTGGTCTGGGGCGAACAGGGTATTGGGGATGAAGTACAGTTTTCGGGGCTTATTCAGTATATAGTCGCTAAAGGTATAAAGGTGATTGCTGAATGCGATAAGCGTCTTGTTCCGATTTTGCAGCGAAGTTTGCCGCAAATTACAGTTGTGCCGCGAACTGACCCGCCGGCAGAACTGCTGAATGATGCTTCGATTACCCATCAGATTCCAATGTGTTCTATTCCGTTGGCTTTAGGTTGGCCGATGGATTTAAAACCTCATCTTGTCGCTGATGAAAATCTGCGAAATCAATTGCGCGGCCGATACAAAAATGGAAAGAAAGTTTTGCTTGCCGGGATAAGCTGGAGGAGCGGCAATACTCAGGAAGGGCCGAAGAGGTCGATTGATTTGGAATACTGGGAGCCTGTATTGAAAATTGCGGGTGTGAAATTTATCAGTCTGCAATATGGTCAATGCCAAAAACAATTGCAGGAAGCTAACCAGCGGTTTGGAATTGAAATTTTAAAAGATGAAACAATCAATCCTATGACGGACCTGGAAGGTTTTGCCGCTCAAACTGCCGCGATGGATATAATAATTTCAGTCGATAATTCAACGGTGCACTTTGCGGGAGCTATGGGGGTTAAAGTTTGGACGCTGTTGCCGAAAGTTCCGGACTGGAGATGGGGGCTTGAAGGCGAAAAAACGTGCTGGTATCCTTCGATGCGTCTTTTCCGTCAAAAGGAAAGAGGAAACTGGCAGCCTGTGATTTCAAACGTTGCACAGGAACTGCGTTCACTTATTTAATTTTTATTTTAAATGCTCAGGCAGTTCAATTCCATAATTGGCATACATCCGCTGCAATACTCTTTTTTGCAGATATTGTATTTTTGGCGATGCCCATTGGCTGTATCGTTTATAAATCAATTCAAGATTCGTTAATCGTCTTTGTTTATTGGAGCCGGTTTGTGAAATGTCATCATTTTTTTCTTTGAACTCGGATGTAACTTTTGCAATGTGAGCGAAGTCATACCAATGCGACAGCCGAATCCACATATCAAGGTCTTCGTGCGTGGCAAGCGACTCATCGAAATATCCTGTTTTCTCCAAACATGCCTTCTCGTGCATTATACTTTGAATCGCTATATAGCTTGCGACCAGAAAATAATCCCGATTAAAATCCTGCGAGTGATAGATTTCTTTGGCAATCGTAACATATTTATCGTTTCTCCTTTCCTGGAGAACACGATACGCATCTGTATAGACGGCTTTGTATTCAGATGTTTCGAGAAAATCCGTTAATGTCTGGATATGGGCGGGATAGATGATGTCATCGTCATCGAGATAGGCGATGTATTTGCCCTCGGCGCTGTGAAGGCCGGTATTTCGTGCTGCGGCAGGGCCTTTACTCGTATGATGATTGATATATTTTATTTCCATATTTTTGGAAGCTGCGCTGATAATATCCTGAACATCGCATTCGCCGTCATTGACAACGATTACTTCGATATCCTTATAGGTTTGTTTGGCAATACTATCCAGCGCCTCTGTCAAAGTATCAGGGCGGTTATGCGTCGGAACAATTATCGAAACTTTTTTTGTCATTCAGATATTTTGATAAGATTATATTTTGCCATCCACAATAAATAATACATCGCTGTCGAATCGGATATTTCCGCATTTTTTTTCAGAGCGGCCGCAAACTGCTGTGCCGTGATGATGTTTTGATTAATGTTTTTTATTGCTGCCATGACAAGCTGCGGTACGATAATGCTTGCGCTGACATCTGAATACGGGACGGGAACTTTTCCTGAAATGAACACTTTGCTGCCGTATTCAGTCAAAGATATTTTGCTATCGGCAGCAACAATCTTTGAAGGATAATGTGAAAAGACCGAATAATAATCAACTTCCCATGGATTCTTCGGTTTGCTTATTTCAATTTTGCTCTCAGCGGCCTGTTTGGCGAGCTCATCCCATAAATTGCAGTATTGCTTAATTATATCCGACCAGAAATATTTTTGCTGAGTTTTCTTTCTCGCCTCTTTTCCTAATGCAGTGCATTTTTCAGGATTATCGAGAAGCTCCTGAAAAGCATCTGACATTTTATCAATGTCAACCGCGACAGACTGACTCAAAAGCAGTTGGTGTGTCGGGAAATTCATTATTTCTGATATATCCCTAAAACCATCTGTAGCGTCAGCCCAGTATGTAGGGATTTTAACGCCGTTTATATCATGGTCAACGATTTCAGAATACCCATTGAAATCTGAAATTACCGGGGTGCATTCGTGTGCCATTGCTTCGACAACTGAAATGCCGAAAGTTTCCTGGAAGTTATCGATTGGAGAGGTATATACATTTGCCGCCCTGTAAAGATGCGTCTTTAAACCATCTTCAAAATTAATAAATAATTTTGCGGCCGCTTCAAGCTGGTTTTCTTTTAGCACATCTTTTATGAATTTTTGTGATTGGTTATCCCCGCCGCCTGCGATGACAAGGTTTATTTTTTTGTCTTTGTTCTTCTGAACGAAATTTTTCACACAGTTTAAAAACGGCAGTATGTCCATTTTATTATTCGTTTCGAGCCGTCCCAGCATAAGTATCACAAACGAATCGTTGTCAATGCCGAGCAGTTTTCTGCTTTCCGTTCTGTCAGGAATTTTTCTGTAAGCATCATCTATGCCCAATGGAATGACATCCATTCGGCCGTTATATTTTGCACCGGAATGTTTAAAATTGTTTTCTGCCTGCGCGAACAGATTTTGCAGGACTTTTTTGCCGCAATTACTGGTGCATACGATTGAATCGAAAGGCATTGTCGGCGCCATGCAGACCTTTAACGCGTGGAATGAAGATTCTTTAGCATTAAGAGAATGTGTTACGCCGGTGATTGGGAACATTTTCGGGGAATTGATATTTCTAAAATGAGCAAAACCCGGATAGAAAAAGCCCCATCCGCCGAGGTGGAATATATGATAATTATTTTCAGCTATTGTTTGTTTAAGAGAGGAGATATGAAAAATTTTAATCTTCTGTTTCCGGTCGTTTGGGATGTTTTCCTTCACGATTTTTTCGCTGCTTAATTTGCAGTTCGAGAAAGTAGGGCAGAAAATATGAAATTCATCAAAATCCGAATAGCGGAATAGTGCATTATAAAATTCGTAATTTGCTACAAGTCTGCCGATTTTGAACGAACTGTCGGCCGATTCTATAAATGGCTGTACTGTACCGAATATTTTCATTCAGGTTTTTTAACAATTTTGTTTGAATTATGCCAGCATATTTATTGAAGCGCCGCTAAATTGCATCAGCGGTTCGGCAATATTCGAGACAGTTTCAGCGAAGGCGTTCCATTGACTGTAAACGCTGCCGCTTCTTTGGGGTTCATGGTTTGGTGAGCTTTGCTGCTGTGAAGGGCTGTTCTGGCCGGAAAATGATGATTGATCTTTCAATGTATGCTGCTCCTGTTGATTTGATAACACAACTTCGATTTTTTTTACCAAGATGCCATTTTCCTGAAGATTCTGAATAATTTCAGGAAGTTCTTTTTGTATCTGATTTTTGGTGTGAAGTTCATCTACCTGCATTACACCGTGTATTTCGTTATTTTCTTCAGAAAACCTGATAGCCACTTTGCCGAGTTCCGGAGGACTGAGCCGAATTACGATTTCCCGCCCATCGGCACTGTACGATGTAAATATTGACTCCTGAATTTGACTTGTAACACTTGCCGGGGTTTCGGAATCTACTGCTTTTGAGGGTTCTGCCGTTTCGTATGTATGTTCTGCTGTGTTAGAAGAAGGAATGTTATTGCTAATGAGTAAATCATTTTCAATTGGAGTATCTACTGCATCATTATTCTTTTCAACTGTCTCGACTGCCTCAACTATTTCCTGCACCTGAGGTTGAGTGATTTTTTGCTCTGCCGGTTCGAAAAGGATTGCTTCTGTAGTTGAATCCTGTTCCTGGATAACTTCGGAGGATTCTAACTGGTGCTGATTGTCTTCCTGAGAGGTGTTTTGGGGTTGTACTGTCTCATTTAGCGGCTCTGCATCAGTTACGATTTTATTATTTTGAACTTCAGGTTTATTTGTGACAATTTCGGGTTTTATTTCGGAAACGATATTTTCTTCAATTGACGTTTCTTCATTATTATCTATCTGTTCAGTAAAGTTTTTATCATCTTTTTGAATTACCGCAGCGGTGTTTATAACAGGTGTTTCAGTTGAAAATTCCTCTGTCTCAATTTGAGTTGATTCCAATTGGGTAACTTGTTTTTCATTTTCAAAATATGACTGCTGCTCAGAGGTTTGGTTTTCAGGAAGAACTTCGGTATCAGTAATGGATGCCTGATTATTTTCTTTTGAAATTTCCGGCACATCCGTTTGGATTTTGACGTTTTCAGCTTCGACTGATTCGTTTAATGTAATTTCCTCTGGTAATTGGTTTGTTTCAATTACGTTGGCGGTAATTTCCGAAATTTTGATTTCCGCACTATCCTGGATTTCAACTGCCAGTTCATCAATTTTAGCATCGATGCTGATGTTTTGTACTGCTGCAATAGCTATCAGGTCTTGAGATATATCAGCACTATCTGGTTCGGAAGTTAATTCCGCTTTCGGTAAGGCTGTGGCGATGGAGCTATCTGAATTTTCCTCATCTGTGATTTTCTTTGCCAAAGTTTGGCTGAAATTTTCAAAAATTTCTGTAATAGAAATGTTTTCAGCAGCTTGCTGTCCTAAATCTAAATTCGCAGCATTTTCCGAAGGATTCGCTTGCGACAGTAAATCCTTCACTGAGATGTTTGCTGCGAACAAATTGTTTAAAGTTATGGACATATACCTATAATAATAGCAATTTACGTGCCAATTACATAAGTTATGTAAATGTAAATAGTTATGAAATTTACATAAAAAATTGCTCATAGGATCAGGAAGAAATTGCCTGATTTGGAGGACTTTTTTTCCGGTTATTAACCAAGTTCGCAGTACTACGGAACTTGGGTTAAGATGTACAGGATTTTTACACCTAAAATAGCGAGCACAATCAAAAAGCGGTTTATATCTCCAAAAATCAATTTTTTAAAATTTGGCACATTTCTTGCTTCACTGTTTTAAAAATACTTTGGAATTCTATAAAAATGTCAAAAATTAATGAAATATTCGATTATTTAAATGCCGGCATAAAATCCGAATCCCTCCGCCAACGAACGATTGCGAATAATGTCGCCAATCTCCAGACGCCGGGATATCGAAGGGTTGACGTTAAATTTCAGGATATTCTCGCCAAAGCAATGGAATCCTCAGACTCGATGGATATCAACGAGATAGAGGCCGAGATTTACCAGCCAAATGAGACTGCGGTGAAATCCAACGGCAATGATGTAAATCTGGAATTTGAAGTCGGGCAGATGGTGAAGAATAATATTCGGCATAAAGCATTGACCCGACTGCTTGCAAAGAAATATCAGCAAATCGATTTAGCTATAGATGTTAAATAATGCTGAGAAATAGAGAAAGGATACTCAAATGGAAGTTAGTTCATTAGGACCTATAGACATATCGGTATCCGGTCTGCGTGCGCATAGTAAAAATATAGAGGTGATCTCTTCGAATGTTGCCAATGCCCAATCGACGGATGACGGTAAGGGGCAGCCATACCGCAGGATTGAAGCGGTGATGAAAGCAGAAGGTGAAAGTTTGGGGGGAGTCGAAATGGAAGATATTGTCGGCGATATGGCAGAATTTCCGAAAATTTTCAAACCGGGCCATCCTGATGCTGATGAGCAGGGGTATGTAAAGATGCCGAATGTCAATCTTCCTGTAGAAATGATGAACTTGAATTTAGCCGCACGTGCTTATCAGGCGAATACTGCGGTTTTGAGGCGTTACCAGCAAATGGTCGAAACGACGCTCGAATTGTTAAGGTGAGGTAAAATATGGTAAACTTTAATCCAAATGTAAGTTCTGCGTTGCCGATATCAGCGCCGGGTACTGCCGGGAAAACAAATGTAAAACCGGATTCGGGGTTCGCTGATACTATCAAAGCTGTCGAAGAACAAATTTCGAAAGTGGACAATCTTCAGCAGTCTTCGGATATTTCGATACAGGATTTGCTTGCCGGCAAAAATGAGGACATCACATCGGTTGTCTCTGCTGTCGCAAAAGCGGATATGAGTTTTAAACTTCTTGTGGGTGTCAGGAACAAGCTGATTGAGGCCTACAAGCAGACTATGAATATGCCTATATAATGGAAATGATTTCTGGAATCTTGCGATTCGAAAGGTTTAAATGGATTTTATCCAGAAGTTAAAACTGGTTTGGCAAAATGTGAGTTTTGTTCACAGAATTTTGCTTATAGCAATAGCACTGACTTTTGTCATTGTCGGTACTTTCCTGACTCATTGGGCCCGCAGACCTGATATGGCTTTGTTGTATTCCGGTCTGGAAGCTGAAGAAGCTTCAAAAATTGTGGAAAAAGTCGCGGAGAAGAACATTGTATATAAATTAGCGAGCGGCGGAACAACAATCTACGTTCCGAAAGAATACGTAGCACAGCTTCGTCTGGATATGGCAAAAGAAGGGCTGCCGGAAGGAGGGCAAAAGGGTTATGGAATATTTGATAATGAGAAAATAGGAATAAGCCCGTTTGTTCAGAATGTTAACCTTAATCGTGCGCTTCAGGAAGAGCTTGCAAAAAGTATACAAATGATAGACGGCGTTGTTCATGCGAGAGTTCATATTGTTACTCCGGAAAAAAATCTATTCAATTCTGCATCAATGAAGCCGAGCGCTTCGGTTGTTCTTCGATTGAAAGCCGGTTATAGAATGAGCGGCTTAAATATCGCGGCGATAACGCACCTTGTTGCAGGCAGTGTTGAAGGGCTCAAATCCGAGAATATTACTGTTGTTGACAGCCAGGGCAGACTTCTTTCAAGTGAAACGGACAAAGCAATGGGGGGAGCCGGAGTAGGGACAATGGTCGATTTTCGAGAGAGAGTTGAACAGGGATTGGCCGGCAAAGTTGAAGATATGCTCGCGACAGTTCTTGGTCAAGGCCGAGCGACTGTAAAGGTCAGCACCGAATTGGATATGAACAGCACCAGCCTGATTACAAAATCTTACGACCCTACCGGTGTGGTAGTCAAAGAAGAAATTACAGAAAAATCTAAAACGCCGGGCAGTACAATTGGGGCAGATGGCACTCCCGCTGCAAACGGCGGTAAAGAAACAGACAATACCATTACAACCAATAAACTTTTTGGTGAGAAAACCCAAACAGTCAGTGAACTGCCGGGCGGCATAAAATCTTTATCCGTAGCTGCTTTTGTAGATTTATATCCTTCTGACCCGAATTCAAAAGAATTGATAATCCCGGAAGCAAGCGTTGTTGAGATAATCAAAAACGCGCTTGGACTGAAAGACCCGAATTCAATCAAGGTTGTCAATGCAAGATTTTTCCGGCAGCCTTTGGCTGAAATAGAAGAAAAGAAATTTGATTTTGCGGCTATTGCCGGCCAGGCTTCGCTTGGAATTATGGCAATCTGCGCATTAGTCGTATTGAAAATGTTCAGCGGCGCCAAGAAAAAGACTGTTAAAACTTCGTCTGCAGAATTGCCTCCGGCAGATGCGGCCGGTCTTCTTCCTGCGGGAGTTACAAGTGATGATCCGCTGGTTCTGCGTAAACAAATTGCGGATAGTCTGCGGAATAATCCCGAACAGGCGAAACAACTTTTTTCAAGCTGGCTTGAGGATAAGGGGAGTTGATTAGATGGCTTTGACGGGCAGACAAAAAGCGGCAATACTACTAACGAGTCTTGATGCGGTTACCGCATCTGAATTGCTTAAAGGTGTTAGACCTGAACTTGTTCAGGAATTGGCAGTTGAATTGGCATATCTTGATGCTACGGGGCTGCGAGACAAAAAACATACGGCTGAAGTTGCTTCTCAATTTTGCAATTCGCTGCAGCCGGGCAAAGTATTTCATCTAAAAGGTTTTCTCGATACAATGCTTAAAAGCAGTGTCGGCAATGACAAGGCAAAGCAAATACAAACCCAGATAGAGGAAATGCTTCGCAGACGTGACCCGTTTCTTTCTATTCGCACGGCTCCTTCACAAATATTAGCAGCTATTTTAGCCAAAGAACATCCTCAGGCGATAGCGGTTGTTCTTTCGGAACTGCCTCCGAAAAAAAGCTCAGAAGTTCTCGGTCTTTTGGCAGAAGATCTGCGTCTTGGAGCTGTAAGCGGAATGACAAGCATTAATTCCGTTACTATCGAAGCGAAAAGAAGAATTGCAGAAATGGTTTCAAAACGTATAGAGGCTTTTGGCGAAGGCGGTGCTGTACAGGCTTCCGGAGAACAGGCATTAAGAAAAGTTGCTGTTATTTTAAGGAATCTCGGAAAAGAACTGCGGGATGGTATGCTTGCCGCTTTACAGGAAAAAGACAGTCAGGCCGCGGAAAAAGTCAGTGAATTGATGATTCTTTGGGAAGATATTCTGCAGGTTACTGACAGGTCTATGCAGGAGGCATTAAGAGGTATCGATGCACAGAAACTGGCTTTGGCCTTGTATAAAGCAGATGAAGTGCTTGTCAAAAAAATCAAAGCCAATATTTCAGAACGCGCCGCGGCATCGATAGATGAAGAAACAGGTCTTATGTCTTCACCGAGAAAAGAAGATGTTAATAAGGCAAGAGAAGAGATTGTAATTTTGCTGCGAGAGATGAATAAAAAAGGCGAATTAAACTTTATTGAAGAATAAATAAAATGCCAAATATATTCGTCAAACTCGCTAACCCGCTCAAATCAGTAAAAATCATAGAGAATTATAAAGCTGCTCCCGAGCCGACTGCGGCGGTGACTGATACAGAACAAACTAAATTGATGAATGAATTGAATGCTCAAAAAAGTTTATACAGTCAGGCTTGCCAGACAGTTCAGAGTATAGCTGAGAAACTCAATCATATTTACGAACAGATTTATGTTGAACAAAGTGAACAAATCGCAAAACTATCTGTTGAAATCGCCAGAAAAGTATTGATGCAGAAAGTCCAGGATGGAGATTATGAAATTGAATCCATCATAAAGGAAATACTCAAAAATTCGCCTTCTCAGCAGGATTTGACAGTTCATTTGAGTCCGAAAGATTTCAATGACTGTCAAAAAATGCAAAGCGAAAATCAGGCATTTGACGGCATTAAGCTTGTTTCCGATGATAATGTCGGAAATGCTGAATGTGTTCTTGAGAGTCCTAAAGGAATTATAAAGTCAATTATCGACGAACATCTTGAGGAAATTGGAAAGGCACTTAAAAAAGCGGGCTAATTATGACAGCGGTCAAAGTCAAAACGCAAAAGCAGAATACGGTTTTCACTCAACCAAACGAGTTGATTGATTTCGATAAATTTCATTCGGCTTTGCGCGCTGTTAATTTAATAAATTGTCAGGGAACCATTGTTCGTGTTTCCGGTTTAACTGTGGAATCGACAGGTCCGAAAATCGGGCTTGGTGAACTTTGCAATATCAATATACGGGATGGCCGGCGAGTGTTGGCTGAAGTAGTCGGTTTTCATGCAGATCGCCTTGTACTGCTTCCGTTGGAACATATCGAAGGTATATCTCCCGGAGATTCTGTTACAAGCCGAACAACTCCTCGATATATTTGTCTCAGTCAAAATATACTGGGAAGAGTTTTAAATGGATTAGGCGAACCAATTGACGGCAAAGGCCCCTTGAACGGCAGCGATAAAAAAGCTTTGGACGCGAGCAGTCCGTCTGCTTTGAGCAGAACTAAAATTACTCAGCCTCTTGCTCTGGGTATCAGGTCAATCGATGGGATGCTTACCTGCGGAAGAGGACAGCGGGTGGGTATATTCGCAGGCAGCGGAGTAGGCAAGAGTGTGCTGCTTGGCGATATAGCAAACTCCAGTGAAGCAGATGTAAATATTGTAGCTCTTATTGGCGAGCGAGGCCGTGAAGTCCGGGAGTTCCTTGAAGAAAATCTTGGGCCGGAAGGTTTAGCAAAAAGCGTTGTAATTATTGCCGCATCGGATTCGCCGCCGATTCAAAGAGTGAAGGCAGCGTTTGTAGCTGTTGCTATAGCCGAATATTTCAGAGACTTAGGCAAAAATGTTTTGTTTATGATGGATTCTTTTACACGTTTTGCGCAGGCTCAGCGAGAGATCGGGCTTGCAGCAGGTGAACCGCCTGCCGCTAAAGGTTATTGTCCGAGCGTTTTTGCTTTGATGCCCCGGCTTGTCGAACGTCTGGGATATTCAGATAAAGGCAGCATTACAGGCATTTTGACAGTTCTCGTTGAAAATGATGATTTGTCCGACCCTGTAGCAGACAGCGCAAGAAGTCTGCTTGACGGCCATATCGTTTTGTCCAGAAAACTTGCAGACAGGGGACATTTTCCGGCAGTAGATATTCTGGCGAGTGTAAGCAGACTAATGCCGGCAGTTACAAGTAAAGAGCACAGAATCGCTGCTCAAAAAATTAAGGAAATGTACGCAACGTACATTGACGCTGAAGACCTTATAAATATCGGTGCATTTTCGGCGGGAAGCAATCGTCGAATCGATGGAGCTATAGCGTTAATTGAAAGGGTAAAAAGTTTCCTTGTGCAGTCCGTCAGGGAAAGAACAACTTTCGATGATACCGTTAAAAATCTGGTCTCGATAACACAGGTCTGGGATGAATTGCTGAACGTAAATGCCGGGAAGAAATAAAACATGAAACGATTTGTTTGGCGTCTGCAGCGTGTTCTTGACATAAAAATAAAGGAAGAGCAAATTAAAAGAGCTCAATTGCTCGAGATAACAGAAAAATTAACTTTTGCTCAAAGCGAATTGCTTATGCAAAGAAGAATATTGGCTGATACGATCAATAGTTTATCGCAGGTCGAACCCAAAAAACGGTTGGACAGGCAGGAATTGTTCCTGAAACATTCTGCAATAAATGATGAATTGATTGATAAACTCGAAAAGAAAGTGAAAGAAATAGAAAAACAGCAAAAAGATAAGATTAATGAAATTATAAAGATTAAGCAATTTCGAAAGAGTTTGGAAAAGATGCGGGAAGAAACAAAAACCCAGTTTATAAAGGAACAGGAAAAAATTGAGCAAAAGGATGCCGATGAAATGACGACGATGGCTGTTTCACGCAGGATAATGGAACAGGCGCTGGTTTCATTGCATAAATAAGGAGATGAATCCGTGAATAAAAAGATGATAATAATTGTGGCAGGTGCCGGATTAATTAGTTTTGGCGGAATGTTCGCTTTCGGATGGCTGACCAAGAAAGCTCCTCCAGCACCGCAGGCAGACGCAGAGACAAAGCAGGACACAGATACTAATTTGCCGGAGCTGAAACTGACTCAACCGCAGGTTGCCAGCAGCGGCACAGCTTTAGAAGATAAAATGAAAGTTGCTTTAACTGAAAAACAGTTGAAAGAACTGATTTATGAAGTTCGTGAGAAAATCAAACAGTACGATCACAAACTTCAGGAATTGTCCGCGAGGGAACAGAATCTGCAAACTGCACAGGAAACACTGAAAAAAGATATCAAGGAACTTGACGACCTTCGAATTGAACTGGCGGGGACGATTTCCGGCATCAAGACTGAGCAGGATAAACTTCAAAAAAGCAAAATTGAAATTGCAGGAATTGAAAAAGCAAATCTTGTCTCGATTGCAGCTACGTACGACAAAATGGATGCAGCACAGGCAGGGAAAATTCTTACTAATATGAATCAGATAAGGGGCGGCAGCGGAGAAGATGCCGTTAAAATTCTTCATTATATGTCTGAAAGAACAAAAGCCAAGGTATTGGCAGTAATTGCTGAAACAGAACCCGCTGTTTCAGCAGATTTTTGCCGACGATTGAAACAGATTACTCAGAAAGATTAAACATTATGGATATCGCGACAATAATAGGAATATTGCTGGGTCTTGTAGTTATCATCGGTTCTATTGTAGCCGGTGGCGGCGCCTTGATATTCTTTGATATTCCGTCTATGGCCATCACAATGGGCGGAATGATATGTGCCACGCTTATTCATTTTTCGCTGCCGCAGTTTCTGAGCATTTTTTCTATTATTAAAAAAACTATTGTAACTAAAATTCCTTCCTCATCGGAATTGATTAAAAATATGGTTAATTATGCCGCAATCAACCGGCGTGATGGTACACTGGCACTTGAACAGGAACTTAAAAACGTAACAAATCCGTTTTTTGTCAAAGGCCTACAGATGCTTATTGACGGTCAGGAAGCGGATAAGATTCGTGAATATATGGAACTTGAGATTCAATATCTTCAGGAACGTCACGCCACAGGCAAGAAGATATTGGAATTTATGGGTGCTTCGGCACCTGCATTTGGAATGATTGGAACGCTTATCGGTTTAGTGCAAATGCTTAGAAGTCTTGACTCTCCCGATAGTATCGGTGCGGGTATGGCGGTTGCTTTGATTACAACTTTTTACGGCGCATTCGCATCAAATCTTATTTTTATTCCATTGGCGGGTAAGCTCGGCATTTATTCTAAAGCAGAAGTTACGTCGATGGAGATGATTATAGAAGGAATTTGTGCCATCGCACAGGGCGAGAACCCCACAGCAGTTCGTGAAAAAATGCAGGCGTTTGTCTCGCACGGCAAACGTGAAATGGTTAAGGCGAAAGCTTAATGGCACGCAAACCACAGGCTGAAGAAGGTGATCCCGGAGCGCCGGAATGGATGGTTACCTTCAGCGATTGTATGACGCTGCTGCTGACATTTTTTGTGCTTATGCTTAGTTTCTCGTCTTTTGATGAAAAAGTTATTGTAAAATGGAATTCTATTTTCGCGAAAAGATTTTCATTAAATCAAACCACCTTCATAGATAGAGACTCAGTTGTAGCTTCTGAAGCATTCAAAGAAGTAGAAGATTATCAAAAAGGCAGCGAGAAGCCGACCTTAGCTACCGGCCGTGAGAATAATCTCGTAAAAGAAGCAAAAACTCCAAATTATAATGACCGAAAAGTTTTCATCATTTCCTCTGATAAGGTTTTTTACGGCAACGGCACTGTAATTTCGATTACAGGCCGAAAAATCCTCGCCGATCTGGCTTCTTTTTTGAGAGAAATGCCTGCGAGAATCGTTGTCAGTGAAAACGGCAATAACGGCATGGAAGAAGACAAAAACCTTGGGATGAACCGTGCATGGACTATTGTGGAGTATATGACAAAAACGCAGTCTCTTGACAAGCAGATGTTCAGTATTTCCATCGGCGGTACTGTTAGTAAAAATGAAATCCGGGAAAACGAGTTAAACGCCAAACAGGATTTAACAAGTAAAGATAAGCGTATGCTTGAAATCGTTTTGCTCGAAAGGAGTATTTACAATTGATTTGTGCGTTGCTGCATAATGTTTTTAGGAATGCGGAGGTTTCTTATGGCCCGTAAATCAGCACCTGATGAAAGCGGGCCTTCAGTTCCGGCGTATATTGTCACTTTTTCTGATATGGTTACGCTTCTGCTGACATTCTTCGTATTGCTCATCTCACTGGCACACATGCAGGATCCTGAAAAATATCAACAGGGGCGTGAGGCCTTTGTTCGACACATTAATACTTTTGGTCTTGGCATTCTATTTGGTCAAAGCATGGTTCCAGATTTCGGAAATGTCAAACTTAAATACAACATAAAAAAACCTCAAGATGATATTGCAGTCAGGACTGTTGATGCCAAAGAAGAAAATTTACAAAAGATATTCAGCAGGGTTAATGACTCGATGAATACGATGCCTTCGAACATAGTCTCGGAAAAGACTATTTTTTCAGTCACTAACATCAGTTTTCCAGAAGGGGATGCCCGTTTAAACGAATCCGCGAAGAAATTTTTAACGCAGTATGCCGTAAATTTGCAGCAGAATCTTGATTCCAAACTGATTAAGCTTTATGTACTTGGTTTAGCTCGCGATGTCGAATCTGAAAAAGAACAGTGGCTTTTATCCGCAAAGCGGGCACAGAACGTCGCCGATTATCTAAACAAAGTTTTACCTTCAAAATTTAATACCGGTGTGTATTCCTGGGGGGCCGGGCCGGGCGGCTGTTGGGTTGCCAAAGATGACATCGTTTCTGAGCAGTCTCAGATATTAATAGCCGTTCTTAGAGGTAATTGATTTCCACATTCATAGTGTAAATTCAAGCTTTAAAGCCGTCAATTTTTATTACATTTCTCAAATAGTTATTTTCAATCTTCCTGAAATTAAACCCTTTTTGAAGCACTGATGCCTGTTTCAATGATTCGGCACGCTGTTTGCTACTATGATAAGCATGAAACTGCATAAAATATGTTCAGGGGCGATTATGCTGCTTTGCAGCAATAAATTGGTTTGGGCGACTGTTAATGCTGCCGAGCCTAATTTTTCAGTCGGTTCAGGCAATAACATTGCCGTAAGCGGTTTGCTCTACAAAATGATTTTTATGGTTCTGATGGTTATATTTCTGGGCGTTGCCATCATTTTTTTGTCAAAAAAACTGCTGCCGAAATTCAATCTGCCCGGCAAAAGAATCCAGATTATTGAAGCGGTGCATCTTGGCCCCCGCAAATCCCTGCATTTGATAAAGGTAGGCAAAAAAACGCTCCTGATAGGCAGTACAAACGAAAACATTTCGCATTTGGCGGATTTAACCAACCATATCATAGATGTGAACTCACCAGACAGCCAGATAAGTGATAATTGAGGATTACAATGATAATAAAAACTGGCAGGCTTTTTTTACTAATCCTTGTTTTGCTCTCATCGTGCGGTTTATCGATAGCAGAAGACGTTAATCCTTCCGCCAATATGCTTCCAAGTTTGAATGACCTTGTATCTGTAATAGATAAATCAACCGTGAATGATGATGAAACGGCAAAGGATTGGTCAACGCCTGTCAAACTGGTAATTATTTTCAGCGGCCTTGCGATTTTGCCGAGCTTGCTTGTGATGATGACATCTTTTACACGGATTGTTATTGTTTTGTCTTTTGTCCGCAAAGCTCTCGGCACGCAAACAATACCTCCGACAGTAGCTATTATGGGGTTGGCTTTGTTTTTGACTTTATATACGATGGCGCCGACTTTTACTAAAATAAACGAAACCAGTATTAAGCCGTACCTTGCCGACCAGATTACTTTCGATATTGCAGGAACAAACGCCGGTAACGCTATTAAGGAATTTATGCTTCACCAATGCAGGCAGTCTGATTTGGCTCTTTTTGTGCAAATGGCTAAAATAGCACCTCCTGAAAATCCCATGCAGATTGGTCTCCACGTTGTTATCCCGGCATTTATAATCAGCGAATTCAGAACATCTTTCGAAATTGGCGTTCTTCTGTTTATTCCTTTTTTAGTTATAGACCTCGTCATTGCCAGCGTACTGCTCAGTGCAGGTATGATGATGCTTCCGCCCGTAATGATTTCGCTTCCTTTCAAGCTGATATTATTCATTCTCGTTGACGGCTGGGGATTGCTCGCCAAAAGCTTGAGTCTCGGGTTTAATTAATTTTTTATAAGGATTTAATCCGTGGATAGCAGTTTTATAATTTATCTTGGCCGGCAGACTCTCGAATTATCACTTATGTTGTCTGCTCCGATTTTGATTACCTGCATTGTTGTTGGTGTTGTGGTAACGTTATTCCAGGCGGTTACCTCCATTCGCGATATGTCTCTTACTGTTGCGCCGAAACTTGTGGCTGTAGGATTTGTTACAATTATGTTTGCAGGCTGGATGCTCGGATTGATGCTCAAATTTACAACTGAAATTTTCAGTTATATACAAAATGTCGGGCGGTAGTTAATGGAGTTGATGATAACAAAGCTGCTCGGATTTATACTGGTGCTGACAAGAGTGTCAGCTTTTTTTCTTGTAACACCGTTATTTAGCGGTGATATACTGCCTGCCAGAATCAAAGCTGCTATTATTCTTTTAATTTCTATTTTTTTCGCATCTGTTGCGCCTTCTCTTATAGATTTTTCACAAATTTCCGAATTGGAAGCTTTTTTTCTGATATGCAGCGAGATGATTTACGGTTTGGCAATGGGGCTGATTACAATTTTAATATATTCAGCGGTAAAAGTAGCAGGGCAGATGATTGAACGTGAAATGGGTCTTGCCATGTCTGAAATCCTGGATCCAATAACAGGTGAAAGCGCCGAATCGCTCAGCATCTTAATTGATATGCTCTTTATACTCTTTTTCCTTAGCGCAAACGGCCATCAAATGCTTCTTTTGATTCTCTCTAAAAGTTACCAGGTGTTCCCGGCGGGAGAAGTCACATCAGTATTGGCTCTTGTGGAAGGAATTATAAAAGCAGGTTCAGTAATGCTAATCGCAGGTCTGAGATTGGCAGCACCTATGCTGTGCGTGTTTTTAGTGCTTCTGGTTGTCCTCGCGGTATTTTCCCGCTTAATGCCGGACATGGATATTTTATTTATCAGTATGCCTTTGAGAGTTGGTATGGGGCTGCTGATGTTGGGAATATTTTTACCTTTTATAAATCAATTCGTATCTGAGTTTGCCGATTGGATGGGCAAACTGATACCTTTATAATTTCATTTTAAATGAGTATTAACTGTGGCTGAGAAACCGGCATCAGAAAAAACAGAAAAACCGACTTATAGACGGCTCCAGAAAGCGAAAAAAGACGGTCAGGTCGCGCACAGTGAGGAACTGCCTGCCGCCGCTTCAATCCTGGTGCTGATTTTAGTTTTAGTTTTAGTTTCACCGGCAATGCTGAATTCGTTTATCTTGCAGATGAGAGAGGGCATGTCTGGTGAGATAAGTGTGTTCGCCGATAGCGGAGCTTTTATTGGTTTTTTCAATAAGATTATCCTCAATTCAGTGTTGATTGTTCTGCCTGTTTTTGCAGCTCTTGCAGCAGGTTCGATTGCTTCCTGTATCGTTGTCAGCGGGCTGAATTTTTCTTCCAAGCCGGTTGTTCCGAATTTCGATGCTGTAAATCCGGTAAAGGGATTTGGGAAATTATTCAACGTCAAATCGATTGTAAAACTTGGTATTTCAATTGCAAAATTGATTTTCATTTCAATTATCGTTTGGAAATACCTTCAGGGCAGGATAGAAGAACTTGCCGCTATTCGATGGGCCTGGACTGCGCAGATTGTAGCAGCTATAGCTAAAATAATTTATGGTATGCTGCTGAGAATATCTGTAGCAATTCTTATTATAGCCGCACTTGATGTTCTATTTCAAAAATGGAAGTATATAAAAGATTTAATGATGACGAAGCAGGAAATCAAACAGGAGAGAAGAGACAGCGACGGTTCTCCTGAACTCAAATCGCGGCTGAGAAGAATCCAGATTGATATGGCTAAAAAACGTATGCTGCAGGAAATTCCCAAAGCAAACGTTGTTCTTGTCAACCCGACTCACGTTGCTGTTGCGCTACGTTACGATCCCAAAACTATGGAAGCTCCGATTATGGTCGCAAAAGGTGCTGACCACATCGCAGAAAAAATCAGGGAAATCGCGCGTGCTTATGGTGTGCCGATTATCAGGAGACCGGAACTGGCAAGAACTATTTATTCATCTGTGAAAAAGCCGGGTGACCCCATACCGCAGAAATTATACGCGGCAGTTGCTGAAATTTTGGCTATGATTTACAGGCTTAAACGCAGGGGAGCTTAAGCCGAAGTTGATTGAGTTAATGATGCCATTTGCTGCTGCAGCATTGTTAATGTCTTTTCGAGACGTGCATATTTATCAACAAGTCTTTGTTTATAATTGCTCAGACGTGTTTCTTCGTTGGTTACTTTCTTCTCTATCGCGGCTATTTTGTCATTAATGACATCTCCGCTTATATCCAGGCGTCCATCGGTTTTAAGAATTCCTTCGACATATTTATCAAGAGTTGTAACTATGCCTTGTTTAACAGATATGCTCGAAGTGTAAGTGCCTGCGGGCTGTAATGTGTCAACTGTAAACTGTAAGCTGTTTTCCGGGTAGATAGCATTTCCATCTTCATCAAATGTCATGATTCCGGTTACAAGATTATTTGACCATGTACTGTTGCTCCGGTATTCCGTTTCAGTTGAGAGCTTGATTCTTACATCAGTAATTTGGTGTTCAGCATTAATATCGACCTGGATATCATAAGTGCCCGCAGATGTATATTTTTTGCTTGCTGAATAGAATTCAACAACGCCGCTTTCATTATTACTTGTTTTATTCGCGCCGAGCAAACGAAGTACACCATTAAAATCATCATTTATAGCTTCATTTAACGCGCTTGAATCGAGCTGCATCATTCCTGCGCCATCGAAAGTTATACCTATGTCTTCAGCCGTAGTAAAGCTGTCACTTCCGCTGACAAAACCGCTGGCTAATCCCAGGAAAGGATTACGTGCCTGGCCTTTAATATAAGATACAGCCATATCGCTGCTCAAGGTTCCCATTTTTTTAGTGGAACTGTTGTATTCGGTTTGTTTTTTGAGTTCCGTCATTAAATCATTATATGCGGTAACAATACTGTTGATTTTT
The DNA here is from genome assembly GCA_001825665.1 of Planctomycetes bacterium GWF2_41_51. GTDB lineage: Bacteria > Planctomycetota > Phycisphaerae > Sedimentisphaerales > UBA12454 > UBA12454. Next base: position 33,332 of record MHXZ01000124.1, read on the forward strand.
TGCGATACTGTAGAAGTATTTCTGCTGATAGTAACCTTAACAGGCTGATCGACTTCTGTAACATCTCTCAAATTTATTGTTACACCGCTCAATGCATCAGAAATACTGTTCGTATTTCTTTCAATGTAGCCATTATTGCCTTTGATATTTTCAGTTATAACCGTGGTGCTTGCGCCTGAAAAAACGAGAGCGCTTGCATCGATTGTAAGCATACTTGCATCGCCGGCAGAACTTTGGAAACTGAAACTTGTATATCCTGTAACGTTTTCACTCAGTTTGTCCCCGCCTACAGTAATACCGCTGATACCTGCGGCTGCCATAGCGGCTTGTATCTGCTCTGTTGTTGCATCATAATT
>MHXZ01000125.1:0-110313 GCA_001825665.1 Planctomycetes bacterium GWF2_41_51
TCAGTGTAGGTCGCTAACCTTTCACTGTACGACTCTTGCATTCGCTACTCCTTGCCAGTTATCTGGCGCATCCGAAAAATATTATACGTTATCGACCTGTCAATGCTAATACCTTATATATTAAGGAACGTTCGTATCCTAACCATTCGAGATCAGCTATTAATTCCGGATTATCCTTTAATGCTTCTCTGCCTCTATTTGCAATCTCTTCCAGCATTTCAAAAACAAGTGACTCTTTGTACCAGGATTTGTGACCTTTTCTTTCTTCACTGGATAGGGGCAAGGATTTGCGTCCATATTCAGCCAGCGGACGAAGAGTGGTAGCGGCAAAAAGTCTGTTTAGTTCTCCCTCAGTTAATGCTCTTCTTGTTTTACGCCGATCCGAGTGTTCATCGGCAGCGCAAAGCCTTGATAAAGGATTAGCTGTTATCCTGTCGGTCTCCAAGCACCAATTGCAAAATGCAATTACAGTTGCACGATAGGTGTTCCTGGTACGAGATCCCATGCCATCCTGCTCTGAGCAGTTCATCCATTTTTCCATCGCGTCGCGGGTAATATCCATAAGTTTTCTAAATTTACAATCTGTAATTAATGTTTCCAGTTGCCTTTGAACGTTAATTCTATGAGCTATAGATACACGTTTGCCCTTTACAGTCTTTGCCTGAAGATGCTCAACATAGGTATCGATATGTTCTTCCAGTGACAACCTTGCATGATCGGCAGTCCGGCACTGCTGGGTAGAGATAATACCCGCTTTAATAAGTTCTGCCCTTTTTACTAATTCAGCCAAAAACATGCCTTGCAGCCTGTTCATCCCGGCAGCCAGTAGATTCATACACCGTTTCCCCATCAGGACCACGATATTGCGCCGTAAACTGTGAACTGTATCGAATTATTTTGATCTGGTCCTTTTTACCTGTGGTAATTTGGTCAAAGTGTTTCTTGCCCTTGCCATCTATCCACATGGCCATTTTCTGGCCATTACGTTCTACTATCTTGGTATTATGCGGCAAATGCTGCGTATAAGTTTTACGATATATAGTTGCCATAAATCAATCCTTTCAAGGTGTGACACATGAGCACTAATTTTCGGAACACATCAAGTCAATTCTACATAAAAAGCCTTAATATTTTTATTTACGGCAATTAGGACAACCTTCTACAAACCAGTCATCTATATCCGCTTTTATCCATCGCAGTAATGCGCCAAGTTTGATCGGCCGGGGAATTCTGCGTGCTTCAATCAATCGCCTCACATGCCGGGTTGAACATTTTAAGCATTTGTGCAATTGAATCAATATCAATAAGTTCAGATACAGATTCACTCTTTATTATGGGCTCAGTTTTTTCTTTTCCATTGTTCCTCCGGCGTTGCGAAAAAAAAACGTGTTCAAAAAAATCAGAGGAATAACAAATGTTCCATACGCAAATTTAATCCGAAAAACAGGATAAAAAATATATCCCTCTATAGGTTATATATTAGCCGAAGTGCCGGATTTGTTGCGTTAAATATAAATTTATTCAGGTTTGAATTAACGACTTTTTAAAAATGGCGTATTGTCGCTTGCTACACAAGAGCGACGATTAAAATTTGATTTAATGTTTTTTATACCTTTCCAAGTTTGCTCCGTTTGTGGGAAAGCATGGAATAAATTTTAGTAAAATATTTTTATTTTTTAAGTTCTTACAAACTCTATTAGTTAAGCATGTCATATCTTTTTTCTGATATATTTTTCGTTGCTTAAATCAAAGTATTCTAGTAACTAAACTCTTATGGAATTCGCGTTAAGGATTGACGCTGTTGTATAAGACAAGGATGAAGCTTAGGTTTTGCATATAAAGTACTGGCCGAATAGGCCAAGAATACGGTGAATTTAGAAGACCATCTTTTTCGGTAGAAGAGATATTTCAATCACACCCGCAACTGAATTTTGTTTGGCGAACTTGTCTGCTATGCTTTTGATGTTTAGTTTTAATTCACGATATAATCTTTTTTTATAAAGGTATTTTTATGGCAACAAGTTTTAAATTGAAACACTTTTCTAATCCGGCAGCACTGAAGCAGATCAATCATAAGTTGCTTCTTGCCTTTTGACCCAGTTTAATGGTTTCCTGAAATACAGGGACCCTCAGGTCATTATTGATGGGAAAATCGATTACGAGAGGTTGGCTAAAATATTAATGTCTCCAGGTCAGGACACACCGATACATCTGATAGTCAATGCCACTTGCTCCGAACTTCAGCCCTTTTGTTGAGAGGTTCATTCGCAGCATAAAATATGAGTGTCTTGATAAAATGCTGATATTTGGTGAAGCACATTTGAGGTATATTGTAGAAAATTATATTTCCCATTATCATCACGAGAGAGCGCATCAATCGTTAAATAATAAAATTATTGATCCTCCTCCAGATGGCAAAGGAGAAATTGTCTGCCATGAACGTCTTGGCGGGCTTTTAAAATTTTATAAGAGGGCCGCCTGATGGGATGGATGAGATTTTGTATAGCACTAAAGCCGCCAATGGTAGTTTTTTTATTCTACCAAACCCCACAATTTCATTTCAAAAATAAAATTGACAGGGCGTGACTACAGTAACTGCAAGGTTTACTGCAAGCGCAGTTTATTCAAAGTGTAAGTCTTTGGTTTCAAATGGTTATATCTCTACCCATCCAGCCTTCCAAGCTGGTAATGTGAGTTCGATTCTCATCGCCCGCTTTTTGTCTATATATGACAAGAGGTGCCAGTAGTTGCCTATGTATTGCACTTTCAAAGACTTAGGAGGGAATTTTTCAAGATCTTACAAGTCGTATATTTCCACCAATTGACTGCCAATGACAGCAAAAGTCTATAATGGTACGCATTTACTGCAAGCGCGGGTTGGCTGTTTTTGTGTCTGATATAACGAAATCGACGTTGGAACCGTTCGGTTCGTTTTGACAGGATTGTATTTCGTACCGAGAAGATTTGTGGCAAGTCTGCCATCGTGTGCGGTTTTGCGGGATACTGTTTTTATCCCGTTAGGTACAAAAATTTGTAGCTCATTAAAATTATGTTGTAATTATAGCGTTAATTCTTGAAAAATCAAGAAGTTAGTAAATTTCGCTGATGGAAAAAACAACGAATCAAACAACTGCTAACAGATGGCTTAATTTACCAATAATCGCAATGGTCGCTCGGCTGTTGTGCCGGGGAATTGACACTTCAGAATGAATATCTTCTACAAGAAATAAAATTTTGAATCTAAAAACCGAAAAAGCAGGAAAAAACTCGGGCTCTATGTCTGCAAATACCATTTTATCAGTATGGATAATAAGGTTTTTCCATCTGATTAGAGGTTGTTCAAAAAACAAGAAAACCGGTTTTTTAATTTAAATTTTGTTTACTTTCTCTCTCAAATATGTTACACTGTCAACATAGTCGAACGCAAAACTTGGTATTAAAATTAGTTATTGTTCGACGATGACGGTGTTTATCGCCGATTTTCCCATAATCGGTATGGTTCGGATTCAAACTGGGCTGCTTATGACCAATTTTGAAACTGGAGGATTTGTGAAAAAGAGCACAACACTGATGGTTTTGGTATTTAGCCTAACCATCTGTTGTTTTTCAGAAATCTCCAGCGCAAAAAAATTAATGGCTCATTATATGCCTTGGTATCAATCTCAGCCTTTCCGCGGCTATTGGGGATGGCATTGGACGATGGGAGGAGCCCTCAACCCGCCGACAACATACGCATCACACTACAAATCTCTTTTTGGGTTATATGACTCGAGCGATCCGCATGTATTAGCCTCGCAAGCGATTTTAATGAAGTTTGCCGGAATAGATGGAATGATTGCCGATTGGTACGGGATTGAGGATTTTTGGGATTATGGCCTGATAAGAGATTCTACAAATGCATTTATTCCATATATAAAACGTGCCGGCCTTGAATTTTCAATTTGTTATGAAGATGCTACTGTGAAGAACATGCTGAACGAAGGTCATTTTACCACCAGGAGCCAGGCCATCGCTCACGGCGTGTCGGTAATGCAATGGCTGCAAACAAATTACTTTACAGATTCAGCATATTTGAAATTTGACAACAGGCCGGTACTGCTTTGCTTTGGCCCCCAATTTTTCACCGATTCTGAATGGACAATTTTATTCAGTACATTGGATCCAAAGCCCGAATTTTTCCCGTTGAAATTTCATACGCCTTTTACTATGAGAATCGGCGAATTTGATTGGCCCAGTCCTGTGGGAGGTACGACACCTTCATCGCCTACATCGTCATCAAGCATTATCAGCAGTCTCGACACTTTTTATAACCGGGCTAATAATTATCATTGGGCGCATTACTTTGCAGGGGCTTTCCCAAAATTTCATGATATTTATGCAGAAGCCGGACTTCATTCGTCATACGGTTATATCGATGATGAGTACGCGGCATTCGGAACAACATATTCTTATACGTTGGATAGAGCATTTCAAAGCAGCGCTGATGTCGTGCAGCTTATAACGTGGAATGATTACGGTGAAGGGACAATTATTGAGCCGACTGAAGAGGATGGATATTTATATCTCGAAATAACTCAGCAGAAACGCAAACAGTATATTGACCCTGATTTTCAATATAATGCTGAAGATTTAAGGCTTCCGGTGCGTCTTTATAATTTGAGACGGGAAAATCTCAACTATCCCCAAATAATGGCTCTTTTAGATGAAGCTGAAGATTATTTGTTTGCCGACAATCTGCAAGATGCGGAAAAAATCTTCAACCAGCTCGAATGTAACACACTGCTTTCAGGCGATATAGATTATGACTGCAGAGTTGATATTGATGACCTAAGCACATTAAGTCTGGCATGGCTTAGCAATTCCGAAAGCAGCGAGTGGAATCCGGCTTGTGATATTTCACAAACATCAGATGGGATTATCAATTTTCTTGACTTTGCAGTATTAGCTGAAAATTGGCTTCAAATCGCCCCATAACATCTTCCTCAATAAACATACTGAAAGGAAAATCAGGATGATTCTTAGCGTACAACCAAAGTTATGGCTGATTGCGGTATTCTTGTTTTTTTTCTCAAGAAGTTATGCGAAACAAATTTGCCAGTCACAATTACTCGGTGACGGCATAGTGCGTTTTTATGAGGCGAATGCGATAATAAAAGAATTACCCCCATCAATGTCATTGGAGCGTGAGCAAAAAGTTTTAGGTCAAGCGCCTGCAGAATGGACGCTTATTCCGGAATTCAGCGTTGATAAAAGGGGAAGCCATTCTGCGGTTGTACGTATCGAACCGGGAACAAGTCTTTACGGAACAGGCGAAGTTTCGGGCAGACTTATGCGCAATGGTTATGTAATCGAATGCTGGAATACCGATGCGTATGGATATGATGGTTCAACCAAATCTCTGTATCAATCACATCCATGGGTTTTGGCGGTAAGAAAAGATGGAACATCGTTTGGTGTGTTGGCTGACACCACCTGGCGATGTGAAATTGATTTAACGGAGAATATAAAATTCTCTGCTCAAGGACCAAGTTTTCCAGTGATAGTAATTGAAGCCGATTCGCCGCAGAATGTGCTTAAAAAACTGGCAAGTTTAATAGGCACAATGCCATTACCGCCGAAATGGGCGATAGGTTATCACCAATGCAGATATTCGTATTATCCGGACAAACAGGTTCTCAAAATTGCCAAAGAATTTCGCGACCGCAAAATTCCCTGCGATGTAATTTGGATGGATGTCGATTATATGAACGGCTACCAGGTATTTACATTTCACCCAACTCATTTTCCAAATCCAACAGGCCTAAATAGAGAACTTAACGATATGGGTTTTAAAACAGTTTGGATGATAGACCCCGGCGTGAAAGTAAAAAAAGGATATTTTGTGTATGACCAGGGAGTTGCAGGCAGCTATTTCGTAAAAAGAGCAAATGGCAGAGAGTATAACGGCAAAGTTTGGCCGGGCTGGTGCGCTTTTCCGGATTTTACAATGCCCGAAACGCAAAACTGGTGGGCATCATTGTATAAACAATTTATGGCAAGAGGCATTGACGGCGTTTGGAACGATATGGATGAGCCGGCGGTATTTAAAACGCCGACAAAGACAATGCCTGGAGATAACATACATCGCGGCGGCGACGGCTTGCCTCGAGGCCCGCATGCTCAATATCATAATGTTTACGGTATGCTGATGGTGCGAGCTACCCGTCAAGGCATCCAGCAGGCAAATCCAGATAAACGTCCGTTTGTGCTGACAAGAGCAAATTTCATTGGAGGACAAAGATACGCAGCTACGTGGACAGGCGATAATACTTCAGATTGCAACCACCTTGAAGATTCCGTGTCAATGATACTAAATCTTGGACTCTCCGGCCAACCCTTCTGCGGGCCCGACATTGGGGGATTCCGTAATGACTGCGATGGAAAATTGTTTGCAAGATGGATGGGGGTAGGCGCACTGCTTCCGTTTGCACGAGGGCATACTGAAAAAGGAAACATAAATAAAGAGCCGTGGATGTTCGGAGACGGTGTGGAAAGTACATGCAGGATGGCTCTGCAAAGGCGGTATCGCCTGCTTCCATATTTATATACACTTTTTTATGAAGCTTCGGTAACAGGTCTTCCGATAGCACGTCCTGTTTTTTTTGCAAATCCCGCTGACCCCAAATTACGCGAAGAGGATGATGCTTTTCTGCTTGGCTCTGATTTATTGGTAGTTCCAAAATTGCGGCCTGATTCTAATCATGTTCCAAATCTGCCGGGCGGGATATGGCGAAGTTTCTCATTAGTTGATGAAGATGCCGCAAGTGATATAAACCTGCCGGATTTAAAAATTCGCGGTGGAGCTATCATTCCGCTGGGGCCGGTTGTTCAAAATACTCAATCGTCGCTCGATCCATTAACGCTGCTGATTTGCCTGGATGAAAACGGCTGCGCCGAAGGAAAGTTATATGAGGATGAGGGGGAAGGTTATGATTATAAAAAAGAAAAATTTTTGCTAACAACTTATAGGGCAAAAACTGTCGGCAACAATGTAATTGTTCAAATCGCCTCAAAATTAGGAAATATGCCAAGCCCGGAACGTAACATAAAATGTGAAATTTTGGCAGAAAAAAGGGCAATTTTCAATAAAGAAGATGAATTGGGTCTAATTGTCGAAAACGTTGAATGAAAACCGGTTTTCCTTTGTAAAAAAACCGGTTTTCAAGGAAAAAATTTTTTGCTTTTTTCCTTGACAATGAGGTGCGATTTGAAGTATAATCCCATAATCAAATGTCATTCATCTTGTAAATGCCGCTTAAGTGACTGTTGTTTTTTGCATGCTTTAAAAGGAAAGAGATAAGGAGTTATTTATGAGAAAGCAAAAAGGTGAATTAGCCGCGTCAGGAGGAAAAATTTCCAACTTTGGAAATTACAAATTTGAGGCGTTTACCTTAGTCGAACTGTTGGTTGTCATTTCAATCATTGCCGTATTGCTGGCGGTTCTTATGCCGGCACTGAATAAAGCAAAAAAGCAAGCTCGAACAGTTATGTGTGCATCAAATCTAAAACAATGGGGACTGATGTATGCTATGTATTGCCAGGATAACAACGGTAATTTCTTCAGTGGTACAATCAAGGATTCACTGGCATCAGTAGAGACTGACAACGGCAGATACTGGCGAGCCATAATGAAACCTATGTCAAGAACTGAAAAGATGTGGCTCTGCCCTGAAACTTTGGTACCCAAAGGTGATACTTACATGCCCAAGAAAAACGATCCGATTACTACCGCCTGGTCTTATGACAAGGAAGTCGGAAGTTATGGTCTTAATGCCTGGGTATTAAATCCCTCAACACAATTTACTACGGGAGTTTTTGATAGACCATTTTCCGGCTCTCCTGGTTTTCCTCTTAAGGATTATTGGCGTAACTGCAATGTCAAAGGTACTAACAGAATTCCGGTGTTCGCTGATATGTGGTTTACGGATGCATGGCCGCGAGACAATGATATGCCCTCGCAAGATGCACCAGCCGGTTCGGGAAAGAACTGTCCCGGCGATACTGAGACTTTTCATAATAATGAAATGCAGCGAATTTGTGCGGATCGGCACGGCGGTTATTTAGATGTGGTATTTATGGATTGGTCTGCCAAAAAAGTCGGAATCAAGGAGCTTTGGACTTTAAAATGGCACAAATCCTATAACACAAATGGAAGATATACTTTGGCCGGCGGATACAAAAATTGGCCCAAATGGATGCAAAAGTATAAAAACTATTAATAGCTACCGAAGCGATTCGATAAGTAAAGCTGTTTAAAAATTCTATATTCAGGTTTTCTATTAAAAAAAAACGTCGATAGATATGTTCAGTTATCGTCGAAATCACATAAAATTGTTTTTGGCTCGTTGCCGAAACGAAGAAGAAGTTATTCAGTTTATTTTAAAGGAGGATACTATGTGTAAAAAGTTAGTAAGTATTATTTGTGTATTAGCTCTTACATCTATGGGTTTCGCTGAAGTAATAGGCAACTTCGGTGAATCCGGAAACGGCCTGGACGGCTGGACAGATGAGAGCGGCTCAGAATCAGTACTAAGCATCAGCACCACAGGCGCAACTATCGGCAGCGGAGCTCTCAGAGTGCAAGTTCAAGGACCTGCCTGGTATAATCACATTGGCGACAAAGTACTTTCTGCTGACCAGATGGGCAAGATTATGGATGGGACATACACAGCGTTTACAGTAGATGTAACGCGATTTGCCGCAGAAGGCTGGACAACATCTGATGCAGGTTGGGGCTGGTGGACTCCTGAGAGCAGATTATTCTTCTCTCTCAGCGCTACAGCTTATAACGAGTATGGCCAGGAAGGAAGTTATGGCGGCGGACAGGAAAAATTTGGCGCCGAATGGTATCCTTCAACTTTAAATTACAGGAGTCTGGAAAATCCAGATCTATTAATTGCTCCTGGTATGTTGCCAGACGGTGTTGATCCAGATCCAGACGGGACACTTACAGCAAGCTGGGACCTTGCCGCAGAAGTAGCAGGTATTCAGGCAGCATTGATTAATGCAGGTTTCATCTATGCGGATCCAGATGGTAATGCCCTCGGCTTGGCGGGTATGGATATCAGACTTATTGCCAATGTAACATGTTGGAACGGTCCTGGTATGTCAACTTATTATCTTGATAACGCTCAGTTGATTCCAGAACCGGCAACAATGACACTCCTCGCTCTTGGTTTAGCTCTTCTTAGAAGAAAACATTAATCTGTATTATAATTGGGGCCTGTGACTTAATTAGACGCAGGCCCCAAATGTTAAAGAATTAGTCTATAAAAAAATAATGATTGAAAAATGAGGGGGCGCAAAAATGGATTATAATATTGTTATTTTTGCGAATAATCAAAACTGCTATCTATATAAAATTATAAAAACTTAAATGAGAAAATTAACAATATTATAGTCATAAGGAAAGGGAGATTAGCTATGATAAAGAAACTTTTTTATCTAATTACTTTTATTGCGATAACATCTTTTGCGTCCGTAACCTTTGCTGAAGGTTATATAATAGGCGACTTTAATGATTCATCAGACCCAACCCACGGTGAATGGGTCAGGGCGAATGATAATCCCCATATTACACTATCTTATGGCAAAATAGCAGACAGCAATTGTTTGGTGATTACTGATTCCACCGGCGGCGACTTCGACAGAGGAGCAGAGTATAGTGTGGTAGCTGATGGTAATGACCTTACTGCTTTCAGAAGAAATCATATAATTTCATTGGACCTTTTGCGAAACTGGACAGGTTATACTCTCGGCTGGAGTGAATTCCATATGGTTATTGAAGCTGGAAGAGCACCTGAAGACACTAACGGGCCTGCATGGTCTAAAGGCTGGAATCTTGTGCAGATTGCAAATTGGGGTTCGTGGAATGGAACAGACCCGATAACTTATAATTATGATTATTCTACTATTTTAAATCAAATCGATTTTGACAATCTCGGATATTTGGGCATTATACTTTGTCCAAATTGGGGCGGTTATACCGGCGGCGGAATTTATTATGTTGATAATGTAAAACTGCTGGGCGATGGAATGGCTTATGATCCCTCCCCGGCTAACCATAAAGTCGATGTAACAGCAGATAGCATTCTAAAATGGACAAAAGGAGCCGGTGCCGTTGCGCACGATATATATTTAGGCACAAGTTTCAGCGATGTTAACGATGCCAACAGAGCTATTCCATTAGGTGTACTGGTAAGTGAAAATCAGAATGCAGATGCCAATACATATAACCCCGGTACTCTGACGCTCTACAAAACCTACTATTGGCGAGTTGATAAAGTGGATTCTCCTGGAGCTGTTCAAAAAGGTGAAGTTTGGGATTTTATGACCGCATTTACCGGCAGAGGTCTTGTTATAGGAGATTTTGAAAATGGTATGAATGGTTGGGAACCAACTTGGCAGGGAGACAGCACATTTAGTTATTCTGCAGAAAAAGGAGTTACATTGGGAGCCGCCAGTCTTGGAATACAGATAGCACAATATACTCCTGATGACCCGGCATATTGGATTATTCAGCGCAATGGAGTGTTGCCTCTATCTAATATGAAAATTAAATTCGATGTTACATTACATGGTTCAGAATGGAGCGGCACATCGGTAACACTCGGACCTCTATGTGTGCAGACTGATGCGGACCCAGATCATACCTGGAGACCTTACGATGTTAAGGCAATAGACAGAAATACCGGCGCTGCGTTAACAGATAATTATACCTGGAATGGAACGGGTAATCTGTATGCAACTTGTTCGGTAGATTTTACGGGACCTACACAGGTTGCAGACGGTGCTCTTATTTATTCTGATTGGGCAAATGCAAATAAAATGACGATACTTATCGCTCTCCAGACCGGCGGCCAAGGCAACGGACATGTTTACATTGATAATGTACGATTAGCCAATATTCGGCTTGCGAGCAATCCAATGCCGGGGACGTTTTCGGCAGATATAGCCAAGACGCCGACTCTTAAATGGACGGCCGGAACCGGTGCGACATCGCACAATGTATATTTCGGAACGAATGAAACCGAAGTGGCTAATGCTGCTACGTCAACAGTCGGTATATATAAAGGTAATCAAACCACATTGACTTATGCTCCTGGTACACTTGAAAAAGGCAGAACGTATTATTGGCGTATTGATGAACTGGGCGCTCCCGGTGGTCCCTGGAAAGGCGAGATTCGGAGTTTTACTGTAGCAACTTTTGAATTTGTCGATGATTTTGAAAGCTATACCAATCCACCCGCCAACAGAATAAGCACTATCTGGGTAAAGGGCGGCGGCGGAACGGTAGGTTATCTGAACTCCAACTATTGCGAGACAACCATTGTTCACAGCGGCCTGCAATCGATGCCGTTTGACTATAATAACATTGTGTCTCCATACGATTCAAATGCTGCACGTACATTTACAACCTATCAGGACTGGACTGCTTTTAATTCAAAGTCTTTAGAATTGTGGTACAGAGGCTGGCCGGTATCTGTGGGCAGCTTTACCGGTTCTGGGCCGTATACAATGACCGCCTCCGGTGAAGATGTTTGGGATGTGGCAAATTTACGCGGAACGGGATACCATGATGAATGTCATTTTGCCTACAAACGAATAGAAACAGGCGACGGCTCTGGATATGTAACAATTATAGCGAAAGTAGACAGCATCAGCGATAATACAAGTCCATGGGCCAAGGCAGGTTTAATGGTTCGCCAGTCGCTGGACGCAGGCTCCAGGAACGGCTTTTTGTGTATTACTCCTGAAATGGGCGCCGCCTGGCAGTATCGCGAAATTGATTCCGATGTCAGTACAAGTTATGACTATTACTCAAGAGGCGAAGAATATATAGGTCTGAAGGATGTTAACACCCCATATTGGCTAAAGCTTGAAATTAATGGAAGCGGTGGTTATGTTGATGCTTATTATTCGGTTGACGGTACCAGTTGGAATTATATATCCGCAGGTACGCCTTTGATAACTTTGCCTTTCTATGTAGGTTTAGCAGCAACGGCTCATAATTCTACGGCAGCATGCACAACCCAATTCTCAAATGTTTCTATAATAGCCGGTTCTGTACCTCCGTCATGGAGCAACCAGGATGTCGGCATAAAGAGTAATATTGCTGCACCGTTGTATATAACTTTGCAGGATGACAGCACAGCAGGCGGTGATAAAGCAACAATTATACAAGCCGATTCCAATGAGGCCTTACAAACCGAGTGGCAAGCATGGGATATCGACTTGAATGACTTTAAAGCCGTTAATCCCAATTTGAACCTGGATAAAATAAAGAAGATAACTCTTGGTGTAGGGCCAAAGTCCGGCACTAAAGGCACGATGTACTTCGATGATATCAGATTATATCCGGCCAGATGTATGCCAGGTCTAACACCTGATTTTACCGGCGATTGCTTTGTTGATTATGACGACCTTGAGATTCTTGCAGATAATTGGTTATCACCTCTGCCCGTTAACTCAGAGATTGATCTGAATGATGATAATAATATTAACTTTAAGGACTTTGCTCTATTCGCGAGTGATTGGCTTGATGAGGCACTTTGGCCGATTCAGTAAACTTTAGGACTGGAATTTTTGAGTTATTACGGGGCCTATACTCGTCTATAGTGTGGGCCCCTGTTTTATAAGTTTGATAAACAATGATGTTAATAGCTGCATGCAACGCGGATGAATTAGTCTATGCGATTTACGAGAATAATGAGCCCGCAAAAAGGGCTTGTTTTTTTTATATTGACATTAGATAGTGACTAAGTAAGGATGATTTAATCTTTTAAAAGAAAAATATAATGGCGAATGTAATCATAAAAAATCTCACAAAAAGATTCAACGAATTCACTGCCGTTGATGATTTAAATATCGAAATTAAGGATAAGGAGTTTGCTGTTTTAGTTGGTCCGTCCGGGTGTGGAAAGACGACCACTTTGCGAATAATAGCAGGCCTGGAAGAAGCAAGTTCAGGTCAGATATTCATAGGCGACAAGTTAGTAAATAACGTTCAGCCTAAAGACAGAGATATTGCTATGGTCTTTCAGAACTATGCTCTTTATCCCCACATGGATGTTTATAACAATATGGCTGTCGGTTTGCGGCTGAGGAATTTCTCAAAAAAAGAAATTGACCAGAGAGTACGTGAAACAGCGGCAATCCTTGGAATCGAAAGTCTATTGAAGAGAAAACCGAGAGAGCTTTCGGGCGGACAAAGACAGCGGGTTGCTGTAGGAAGAGCGATTGTAAAAAAGCCGAAAGTATTTTTATTCGATGAACCGCTTTCAAATTTAGATGCCAAATTAAGAGTAACGATGAGAACGGAAATCAGCAAACTGCATCGCAGGCTTGAAGCTACCATAATTTATGTAACACACGACCAGGTCGAAGCAATGACAATGGCAAACAGGATATTTATTATGGATGGAGGACGTTTGCAGCAGTCTGGGCCGCCTTTGCAAGTTTATAAAAAACCGACCAATAAATTCGTGGCAGGCTTCATTGGTTCTCCGGCTGCGAATTTCATAGATTCTGTACTTACAAAAGAAAACGGTTCGTATTATGTCAACGCCGAACGCATAAAATTAAAAGTGCCGGATATTTTTGCGTCCCAATTAACCGATTATGTTGGAAAGGAAGTTGTTTTCGGAGTCAGACCTGAAGATATCCACGATAAGAGATTCTTTTTCGACACAGCACCTTCCAATACAATTAAAGCCAAAATTGATGTAATTGAACCTTTAGGGTCCGAGATTTTTATATATCTGACTTGCGGAAAAAATTCTTTTGTCGGCAGAATGGATTCGAGGACGCAGACAGAAGTCGAGCAGAATATAGAAATTGCGATAGATATGGAAAAGACTCATATCTTCGATCCCAAAACTTCTTTGGCCATAGTATAGATTACAAGCAAGGATAGAAAAATGAAAAATGTCTTTTTATATGTAATGGGTTTTCTTTTGATTGCTGCTGTAATATTTGCGATTTCGCGAAATACGAAGCAGGTTGAAAAAACATCAACACCATTTGTCTTAACAGACGAAATGATTGCCGAAAGCAAAACATTGCCGAAGGTTCTGAATATGCCTGAGAAAATTGCCGGCGGCCGTCCGGTTGGAATAACGGTAGTCGGTATTCCGCCTGATTCGCAGCCCGCGCTGTTAGATGCATGGAATGCACAAACCGAACGTTTCCAAAAATTATATCCGAATGTTAAAATTCAAGGTTCAGATTATGCGTATGCACCCGATTCATTTGCTGCATTAGTTACCGGCAATCAGGTTCCGACGCTTTTCCAGGTCTATTTGACTGACCCTGGCAAAATGATAGAACAGGGTATTTGTGCAGATTTGTCGAGTGTTTTCGAAGCTCAAAAACTCGATAAAGTTTACAACTCACGGCTTTTATCTATGGTATCGAAAAATGGAAAAGTTTATGGCATTCCGATGAAAGTTTACACCATAGGTTTAGCTTATAATATAAAACTGCTTAAAGAAGCAGGCTTCGATGCGCCGCCGACGACATGGGAAGAACTTATAACGATTGCAAAAAAAACTACCAATCGCGATTATGGAATTGCCGGTTTTTCATTCATTACAGACGGCGCAAACGCAGGCGGCTGGCACATGACAGTCATAGCCTATGACTTTGGTTTCAAGGATACAGATATTATAGAGCGGCAGCCGAATGGGAAATATAAGGCTTGCTTCAATACCCCCCCGATGCTTACCGCATTAAACTTCGTTAAGGATTTACGCTGGACACATGATGTGCTGCCTCGAGAGAATCTTGGATGGGAAACCAACGGTCAGGCATTTGCAACCGGACGCGTGGCAATTGCAATAATGGCAGGTGACCAATTTATCACTATCCGCCAAAATTTCCCCGACCTTGATATGAGCAATATTGGTTTTGCGCCTTTGCCTGTTGGATCGGATGGAATAAGCCGAACGTTAGGCGGCGGCGATATTGCTATGATTAACTCCAATGCGACTGCCGACCAGATCGAAGCTGCGGCATATTACAGGCTTTGGACTTATTTTGACCCAAATGAAACTGTGATTCATTTTCAAATTGGCAAACAGGATCCCACTACTGTGGTTGGTGCGCCGTTATACCCGCTTTATACAGGTATTTTCCAGGAAGCTGGTTCTGCTCTTGAGAGGCAATATGCAAATTTACCTGTCGATAATTATAAATTATATATGGATGGAATTATTTCAGGTAAAGTAATAATGATGTCGGAACCGGTAATTGCCGGCCAGGAATATTATCTTGCAATGGGACAGGTTGTCGGCAGGATTGTTGCTGATAAAAATGCAGACCCTGCTGCCATTCTGGAAAAAGCAGCCGAGACGTATCAATCGAATGTTCTCGATTTGATGAAATAAGAAAAAATATGGAATTGACGAAAACTATAACTGCTTTCACGAAGATTGAGACAAAACCGCGGCAGCGAATTAATTGGAAATCGCAGCGATTGGCTTATCTTTTCCTTTTTCCTGCTTTGATTCTCTTTGGCTTAATATGCTGGTATCCGATATTCCAAACAATTATGTATAGTTTTCAGGAAGTTAATCTCAGCGGATTTAAAGGTTGGGTTGGTTTCGATAATTACAGGCGAATGTTTGGCAATCCAATTTTTTACATTGTTTGGCGAAACACTCTAACTTATGTTTTACTTAGCATCGCAATCGGTTCAATGGTTCCAATTGTTTTGGCGCTTATGATAAACGAAATGAGACGGCTTTCAGCTTTTTTTCAGACGCTGGTTTATTTGCCTGTATTAATACCCGTTGTCGTCGGTCTTATAGTTTGGCGGCAAATCTACGCACCCGAAGGCGGAATTTTAAATGGTCTGCTTCAGCTTGTCGGTATTCCTCCACAGCTTTGGCTGCAAAACCCTGCATTAGCCAAACCGGCGATTGTTGTGATTATGACCTGGCTGGGCGCAGGAGGTACGGTACTTATATATCTCTCCGGTCTAAGAGAAATTCCTTTAGAACTATATGAGGCTGCTGAGCTTGACGGTTTTTCAGTTCTTAAGCGTATCTGGTTCATTACTCTTCCGCATATCAGTGCAAGGATAAAGATTATGCTGGTGCTGCAAATCATTTTTGTGGCGCAGGTATTTACTGAACCATTTATTTTAACCGCCGGGGGCCCCGCCAATAGTACAAGGTCCCCTGTCTTGGAAATTTATGATACAGCCTTCAATCAGAATAATTTCGGATTAGCATCTGCGTGGAGCGTTTCAATGCTGGTAGTGCTTTCGATTTTCTCTATTCTCTATATATTTCTGCAAAAGAAACGTCCGGGTGAGGTTTAAAATGGCTATTAGTAATCGCGGTGTTATGTCAAATACTGAATGGCGTTCTCCTAAAGGGCGCTTGATAGCTGTTATATATTTTCTTATTTTGACCGTAGCTGCTGTTTTTGTTCTCTTTCCGTTTTTATTTTCGTTTACCGCGGGGTTTAAAACGAGCCTTGAAGTTTATAAGCCGGGGTTTCATTTACTGCCTGAGAAATGGAACTGGAAAAACTATGCTGATGCGTGGCAGCGTTTCAAAATGGTCAGGATGTTCGTTAATACAGCCATTGCGGCAGGCGGCGGAGTATTGGCGCAAATAATTGTTTCAACAATGGCAGCTTATAGTCTTGCACGGCTCAGGCCGATAGGCAGGAATGTTATTCGGGCATTAATATTGATAACAATGGCAGTTCCGGGAATTGCATATCTCGTTCCGAGATATATCATTATGACAAATCTTCCATTGATTCACGTAAGCCTTGTCAACAGCTTCTGGGGACTTTGGATTCCTTACGCGTGCAGCTCTTTTATGATTCTGGTTTTAACAAATGCTTTTGAGCAGATTCCAAAACCATTTTTTGAAATAGCGCAAGTTGACGGAGCATCCGATGTGCGTATGTTTTTTATGGTTGCTCTGCCGCTTACCAGTTCTTTAATTCTTGTGCTCGGATTGCTTGCGTTTATCGCATTATGGGGAGATTTCCTCTGGCCTTATTTGATTTTGCGTAATTCCGAGCTTCAAACCGTTTCGGTTCGTTTATTTACGCTCACGAGAAGTTTTCCAATAAATCTGTATCTTGCCGGTTCATTCATTGCCATGCTTCCTCCGACTATCGCTGCCTTCTTTTTATCAACTAAAATAAAAGGAGGTCTGACAATTTGACAACTGTAGATAGAAATATGAAATTTAAGAATATTAAAGGTATTATCTTTGATTTGGATGGGGTGCTCACCAACACCTCTGAATACCATTACAAAGCATGGAAAATGCTTGCCGATGAGCTTGGAATACATTTTGACAGAAATATAAATGAAAAATTAAGAGGCATCCCGCGAAAAGAGTCTCTTGAAATAATGCTTGCCGGAAAAGTTGTTAGCGAAAAAGAAATTAAAAGATTAATGGATATCAAAAATAATTACTATAATGATTTTTTAACACAAATGAATCCGGATGATATTTTGCCCGGCGTTTTGGAACTATTATGTGAAACCCGAAAAGCGGGTATCAAAATAGGAATTGGCTCATCAAGCAAAAATGCTAAAACGGTAATTGATAAGCTTGGACTTGAAAGTTTTGTAGATTCAATCTCCGACGGTTTCAGTGTTGATAATCATAAACCCGCCCCCGATTTGTTTCTTCACTGTGCGGCAAATCTCGCTGTATCTCCGGAAAATACGATTGTTGTTGAAGATGCAGAATCAGGTGTTGAAGCAGCCTTGAATGGCGGATTTTGGGTGGTTGGGTTAGGACCTGCCGAAAGAGTGGGTAAAGCTCATATTGTATTTCCAAGCTTTGAAAATGTTAAGCTCCGGGATTTTATAGGTAATTAGAAATATGAAATACATCTTAACAATTTTATTAATATGTGTAACATTTGGTTGTCAGGCCAAAGCATTGGAAGCAGATTCACTAATTAAAAACGGAAACTTTGCTCAAAATATGGATGATTGGTCATTTGCATCCAACGTTGCCAATACAGGCGGTTCGGCCGTCGCAAATGTGCGGCAAGGTGTATTGAGGATTGACATTAACAATCCCGGAAAAGAAACATACGCAATACAATTAATACAATCGCCGATTCAAATAACCAATGGATTAAAGTATAAAGTCAGTTTCGATGCCAAAGCATCTGAACTTTGCGCAATTGATGTAAAAGTTGGAGGTGTAGAAAACAGAGGCTGGAAGGATTATACGAATGGTGAAAGCGCAGGAGGAACTATCGTTTATCTTTCGTCGCAGATGGAAAATCATAACTTTGAATTTGGAATGGAAGAAACCACGGATATAAATGCAAGGCTTGAGTTTCAGCTCGGCAATATGTCTGCTTCATCAATTTGGATTGATAACGTTAAATTGGAGGTGATTGGAAAAAATATGAGCAAATTTAACGATCCGAGTATCTGGGCCGCAAATCCGAATAAAATAAAAATACCTGAAATTAAAAACAGAGGGGCAAAGCTGCCGTTTATTCAATATGAAGCTGAAAACGCTGATATAAAAGGAGTTATTCTTGGGCCGACTCGCAAGTTCGGGGAAATTTCGAATGAAGCGTCCGGCAAAACTGCCGTCAATCTTGGAACGCCAGGCGATTATGTCGAATTTACACTGAAAGAAAGAACTAATTCGATTGTGATAAGATATTGTATTCCGGATTCAAATGACGGAAAGGGGATAACGTATCCTCTCGCCTTGTATGTTGATGGCGTTTACAAGCGTGATATAATTCTTACATCTGAATATGCGTGGGTATACGGTAAATATCCATGGTCGAATGATCCCAAATTAAAAGAGCCAAGATATTTTTTTGATGAGGTAAATTTACTTATTAATGAAATACCAGCGGGTTCGAAATTAAAATTGCAGAGAGATTCAAAAGAAAAAATAGAATTTTGTATTATCGATTTGATTGACACAGAGGTTGTTGAGCCTCCACTGACAAAGCCGGATAATTTTCTTTCTATAACCGAGTTTGGAGCTGTTGCCAGTGACGGCAAAGACGATAGCGATGCTTTTGATGCATGTATGAAAGCAGCGGTTGAACAGAAAAAAGGTGTATGGATACCACAAGGAGTTTTCAATTTTGCTTCGCGAGACAGGCATATAGGCAATGATGTAATACAAGGCGCGGGGATGTGGCATACAGTATTGGAGGTTGACGGCAACGCATTCTGGGGAAATGGCAATACTTTTGAAATGAGAGATTTTGCGATTTTTGGAAATACAAAATTCAGGGTTGATACCATTTCAGAAGATGGTTTCAGAGGAGGTGCGGGAAAAGGTTCTGTGATTGAAAATATATGGTTCAATCATCTTAAAGTCGGCGTATGGAGCGAAAAAAATACTGATGGATTGATTATTCGAAATTGCAGATTCAGGAACCTGATGGCCGATGGAATTAATTTGTGCCTCGGTACGAAAAATTCTATCGTCGAAAATTGCCATTTCAGAGGCACAGGCGACGATGCAATCGCAATGTGGGCCGCGACATACAATGAAAACACTTTGCCAAGTGAAAACAATATAGCGCGATACAATACAATTCAGTGTCCCTGGCTTGCCAACGGCATTGCTATATATGGCGGCAAAAATCACACCATAGAAGAAAATGTAATTTATGATACGGTTTTAAACGGTGCAGGCATTAATATAAATACCAATTATAATCCTGTTCCTTTCAGCGGTTTTATAGCAGTCCGAAATAATACATTGATACGATGCGGCTCTTATGCCGATAAATATAAACATTCAATGAAAGGCGCAATATTTATTTGCACATCAGGTTCCGCCGGCATTGAGGCAGACCTTACATTTAAAGATATAGAAATATATGATGCGACTTACGATGCGATCGCGTTTGAGGGAAAAAATCGAGTTCGCAATGCCCAATTTGAAAACATCCTCATAAACGGAGCCGGCAAATGGGGCATCAGAACAACAGGCAAATCTGTCGGTTCGGCATCGTTTGAGAATGTAAAAATACAAAATGCTGTATCAGGCGGTTTAGCCGCGGACTCTAAAACATTTATTATTACTAAAAAGCAAGGCAATGAAGGCTGGTAAGTTATATAGAACCACGAAAGGAATTTTCGAGTATGGGAAAAGTAGCGGATAAATATTTAAAAATTGATCCGTGGAAAATTATTGAACAGGGATTCGAACCTGAGCATGGGAGAGTTTCTGAATCGATTTTCTCACTCGGTAATGAATATATGGGAGTGCGCGGCTATTTTGACGAGGGATATAGCGGCGATAAACTCATTGGCAGCTATTTCAATGGCGTATTCGAAGAAGGAAAAGCTATCCCGTCCGGCCATTATAAGGGAATGGTATCCCGCACAACATTTATGGTTAACGCAGTCGATTGGTTATATACCAGGATTAGTATCGACGGCGAAACTCTCGATATCGCAAAATCCCATGTAGAAGATTTCATACGATACCTGGATATGAAGAAAGGCATTCTGACCCGTCGATTCATCTGGAATACGTCTTCCGGAAAATCGGTCCGAATATCTTTTGAACGTTTCCTTAGCATGACAAATCACACGCTCGGCTGCCAGCGTATCAGTCTTGAACCTCTGAATTTTTCCGGAAAAGCGAATATCAGAACTGCTTTGGATTTTTCGATAATACATGAAATGTGCGGAAAAAATTTATGGCAATGCCCCAAAAAAGGCAGACAAGGCGATATTACGGCCATTATTGGGAAAACCGTAACCAGTGGACATAAGTTATTTTCAGCTTTTCGGATTGATGTTGCTCCATCCCGGAAAATGCAATTAGTGGAGGATAGTAATTTTATCGGTTTGGATTTTGTTATGGATTTGAAACATGGCCATAAATCCGGCTTTGACAAGATTGTAACTAATTATGCAGAAAAGAATCCGAATATAGGTGTTGACCAAATATGGTCAAAAGGAATGAAAATAGCTGAAGAAGTAATATCTTACAATGCCGCCTATGACAGGCAGGTGGAATATTGGGCTGATACATGGGCAAATTCTGATGTTGCAATAGAAGGTGATCCCGAGAATCAGCAGGGTATCAGGTATTGCATTTTTCAATTGCATCAAACCTATCACGGCCAAGACCCAAGTTTAAATATCGGTGCAAAAGGTCTGACTGGCGAAGCATATAACGGCAACGCGTTTTGGGATACAGAAACGTATTGTCTGCCGTTTTATATTTTTAACAACCCAATCGCCGCGCGCAATCTGCTTGAATATAGGTATAATACTCTTCCAAAAGCAGTCGAGCGCGCAAAGGAATTAGATTGTCAGGGAGCATTTTATCCGATAGCGACTCTCGACGGCAGTGAAACATGTGCTTTGTGGCAGCATGCAAGTCTCCAGCTTCAGGCCGGCACCGGCGTAGCGTACGGGATCTGGCATTATGATAAGCTTTTGAAGGATAAAGCTTTTATTTATAACAAAGGAATCGAAATATTGATTCAGGTCAGCCGTATGCTTGCCACCCGAGGACAATGGGGTCAAAAAACAGGTATGTTCGGATTTTTTGCAGTGATGGGACCTGATGAATTTCAAATGATGGTCAATAATAATTGTTATACGAATTTTATGGGCAAAAAAACTTTTGAATATACTCTGAAAGTTATTAATGATATGAAAACAAATGCGCCCGCTGAATTATCCGCTATAAGTGAAAAACTGAAACTGAATCCTCAAGAGTTGGAAAATTGGAAACAAATGGCGCAAAATATGTATATACCATTTGACAATGAGACAAAAATATACGAACAGCATGATGGGTTCTTTAATCTGCCTCATATCGACATTGATTCTATTCCTGTTAAGGAATTTCCGCTTTACCACAGTTGGTCATATGACAGAATTTACCGTAATGATATGATAAAGCAGCCTGATGTTCTGATGTTTATGTTCTTATATAACCAGGATTTTTCTCCTGAAGTTAAAAAAGCCAACTATAATTATTATGAACCAAGATGTATACACGAGTCTTCTCTTTCGCCCTCAATTCATTCCATATTAGCTATGGAACTTGGCAAAAAAAGAGAGGCTTATGATTTCTTTAATTTTTCAACTCGGCTCGACCTTGATAATTATAATCGAAACACCGCGGAGGGACTTCATCTCACTTCGATAGCCGCAGCCTGGATGAATATAGTATATGGTTTTGGCGGTATGCGGTCTGATGGTGAAATTCTTGCCTTTAATCCTTCGCTTCCGCAGCAATGGAATGGATTTAACTTTAGATTGATTTATAATGATTCGATTTTAAATGTGGAAATAGGCGGCGAATCTGCCGAATTTAAAATATTGAAGGGAAACAAGCAGGTTATAAGGATTTATGATAAGGAGTACAAAATCGATGAACAGGGAATTAAGGTAAAATTATTAAAATAACTAATCGCAAAATGACAAGAAAGTATCTATGAAGCAATGGGTTTTAGGAAATAAGGGATATAACAGGGCGAGGATAGGACTGAACGGCAATAATTTTTTGCTCGCTAATGGTTATATGGGTTATCGCGGTACACTCGAAGAGTACACGAAAATTCAGCATACTGCCTGCACGTTAACAGGAATATACGACCAGTTAAAAGGCAAATGGCGAGAACCGGTAAATGCGCCAAATGGCCTTTTTGTAAAGGTTTATTGCAATGGAAAGCCCGTTACCGTACTCGACAGTAATATAAAAGAACACACGCAAATACTTGATTTTAAAAGTGCTGTCCATAAAAGGAGAACTGTTTTAAAAATTGACCATAACGAAATAATCATAACATCTGAACGGTTTGTGTCACTGCACGATTTACACCTGATGTGTATGAGATATTCTGTCAGTTCATTAAAAAATTGCGAAATTACAATTGAAACAGGAATTGACGGTGATGTCTGGGATATTAACGGACCTCATTTAAAAAATTTTTCTACACGGTTTAACGATAATTGTTTGGTCTTAAAAGCTGTTACAAATGAACAGAAGCATACAATCGCAGTAGTTGAAGGAATTAAGATAAAATTTGGTAAACATAAAATTAATAAAAGAAAAAAAATAATAACACGATTAATCGAATTCGAAGCCGAGGCGGGAAAAGAATATACTTTTTCGAAATATGTCTCTGTTTTTACAACTAACGATAATGTTGGTGACCCGGTTGAAGCCGGTTTTGCATCGATACAAAATTCTTTAGAGCAGGGCTATGAAAAATTATTAGAAAACCACAGCAATCTTTGGCACAAGAGATGGGAAAATGCAGATATAATAATAGATGGAGACAAGAAAGCACAATTTGCCATAAGATACAGCATATATCATCTACTTGCTATTGCTCCTGTTCATTCAGATAAAATCTCAATACCTGCAAGAGGACTTTCTTCGCAGGTGTACAAAGGCGCCATCTTCTGGGACACGGAATTGTTTATGCTTCCATTCTTCATTTATAATTTCCCGCAGATTGCACGAAATCTGGTAAAATATAGAATTCATTCGTTGCCCGGCGCCAGACAAAAAGCTAAAGAGTATGGATATGATGGCGCTTTTTACGCATGGGAAAGTCAGGATAATGGAAAAGAAGCCTGTACGCATTTTAATGTGATAGATGTTTTTACCGGCAGGCCATTAAGAACTTTTTATAGGGACAAACAGATACATATCAGCGCTGATGTGGTTTATGGTATTTGGGAGTATTATAAGGCAACAGGCGACGAAAAGATATTGCTTGAAGGCGGGGCTGAGGTAATACTTGAGTGCGCTCGCTTTTATTATTCTTTCGCTTATTTTAAGAAGGATAAAAATCGTTATGAAATCCTCGATGTAACAACCCCGGACGAATACCATGAGCGGGTAAATAATAATCCGTACACAAATCGAATGATAAAATACACAGCAGATGTGGCGTTTGAAACCCTCGAATTGTTAAAAAATAAATACAACAAAGTCTATAAAAATCTGATAAGTAAAATAAATTTTCGAGATGATATCGCGAAAATAAAAGACTTGCAGAAAAACTTATATATTTCTGAACCGTTAAAGAAAACAGATATTATAGAGCAGTTTGATAACTACCTCAAACTGGAAGACATCGATTTGAAAAAATTAAAATCACGGATTATAAAACCCAATGAATATCTTGGCGGGCCCAGCGGCCTGGCAACAACAACTCAGATAATAAAACAAGCTGATGTGATTTTGCTGTTAAATCAATTTAAAGATGAGTATTCAAATCAGGTAAAAAAAGCCAACTGGGAATACTATGAACCCAGAACGGAACATGGGTCAAGTTTGAGTACAAGTATGTATTCTATTCTTGCCGCTCATTTAAGAAAAACCGATTGGGCGTACAAATATTTCATGAAAACAGCAACAATCGACCTTGAGGGCAAGTATAAACAATATGTCGGAACATTGTATATCGGCGGAACGCACCCTGCTGCTAACGGCGGTACATGGCTGGCAGCGATATTTGGTTTTGCTGGTCTCAGCTTCAAAAATGACAAACCGCTGGTTAATCCAAAATTGCCTAAAAAATGGAAAAGCATGAAGTTTAATACTCAAATTAAAGGGAAACGATACTCTATAGAAATTAGCAAGTCTAAGTCCAAAATTGTAAGTGTCTGATTTAAAATCGGTTATGGGATTACCGAGCTTGTCATGCTGAATATTCGCTGAAAAAATGTAGAATTTTTTTAAAAGAATAAATATACTATGAATACTGATGTTATTATTCGAGACAAGATGCGTCGTGAAGTAGTCAATTTATATGATGTGGCTAAGGCTGCCGGTGTAAGCAAATCAACGGCCAGCCGTGTATTGAATAATAAACTCGTCAACGTAACCGATGAAGTTCGCAAACGTATCGTAGATATTTCACGAAAAATGGGTTATCGCCCGAATTTGCTTGCGCAAAGTTTGTCCAAGCAGAACAAGCAAATGATTCATATTTTAGGCGGCAGTCACGCTTTGCG
This sequence comes from Planctomycetes bacterium GWF2_41_51, assembly GCA_001825665.1. Classification (GTDB taxonomy): domain Bacteria; phylum Planctomycetota; class Phycisphaerae; order Sedimentisphaerales; family UBA12454; genus UBA12454. The sequence continues at coordinate 25,016 of MHXZ01000125.1, forward strand.
CGATTTTGGCGATATTTATCAAACCGCCGTCAACAAAATTGTCTCTATGATTGACTCCGATTTTGAGGATTATGACATCACTGTCGATATGTCTCTTCACCACGCCAATAAGAGCGAACTGCCTCTCTGGCGTATTAGTGCTGCTATAATTCTGGCTCGCTGCAACCCTGCAACAGTTGAAGAGTTGGAACGGTCTAATATTCCGTATGTTGTAATTAACGGCCCTGCAGGGGAAATGGGATCAAAAGTTGTTCCCGACGATGTACATGGGATGGAATTGGCCGTTAAATATTTTGTTGAGCTTGGACATAAAAGAATAGCTTATGCCGGCCCGCAATGCGTTGCTGTTGAATATTGGTGGGCTGATAGCAACGATGTTTCGGTTCCGTCGTTTCTAAAGGGGCATAGCAGTGTGTACGACAGACAACTGACTTATTTAGAACGAATGAAAGCTTACGGCTTAACGCCCATGATTGGTGACGAGAAGCTGCCTTCGACAAAACAAACTTATCAAAACTTGCACGATTCTGCCATTAAATATATAAAGAAAACTGTTCTGCATGACAAGGCTACTGCGATTATAGTTTATGGCCACATGGAGGCTTTGAATCTTCTGCAGGCTGCTCAATCTCTGGGGATTTCTGTTCCGCAGCAATTAAGCATAATTTGTTTTTGCGACCAGCACGCCTGCGATATTATGAGCCCGAGTATGAGTTTTATAGATTTGATGTCTGCGGAGATGGGACAAGCCGCGGCAGAATTGTTGATTAAGCAATTAAAAAATTCTGAACGCATTATTCCTGAAACTATCAAATTGTCAGAGCGTTTGATTGTAAGAAATACAACCTCTAAGGCTCCAGACCCGGATTAAGCAGGCCTTACCCGTCTTGTATAGTACAATATATTAGGCTCATTAAAATATGCTGTCTTATTGTTTAACTCTTGGAAAATTATGCAGTTATGATAAATTCCACCAATGAGAAATACAACGAATCGAACCAGTGTTAATAATGGCTAAATATACCAATCATTGCAATAATCGATTCGGCTTTTATGCCGGGGACTGACTCTTCAGAATGAATATCCTCGGCAAGAGAATGAAAGTCTAAAATTGAAAAATTATTAAGTTTTACAGATGACGAACGAAGAACTTTAATTGAAGCAGCGCTGGCAATGGGCAGAGATTTGATGGAGCGAGTTCTTAGCATTGTTATTATCTTGAGATTAAATTTTTTGCTGGGGGGGGAATATCCGACCAATCTTGTCCACCTATAAAGAGCGAAGAGTCAAGAAATATTTTCCGCAAACCCAAATAAATTTTTTGTCTGAGGGCATCCATACTTCACCTACAGCGGCTCGTCCGAAAGCGGGTCTTGTCATTTCTTATGATAGTCGTTGTTCGTCATCTTGCCTGCTTACAGTAATAATCGCAGCGGGCATCATTGTCTGACAGTTTATTAAGGGCGATCATTTACAAAAGCGTCGCCACGCACCTATATGGGACTTACTTGTTAAGGCATGTGTTGGCAGCCATAATGCGATAAACACATTTGTTGTTATGCCTTGTACGCAGTCCATGCAGATCATTGAGGCGTAGCAAAAACCGATAACGTATAATATTTTTCGCTTTTTTGAAAAGTTAAGAAAGAGGTTCTCCGATATGGACGAATTAAAAGTTTTATTAACCCAGATTGGAGAACCTAAAAATGCAAAAAGAAGAATCGGCAAAAAATGTAAGTCTTGTGAAATGCGACACATAGACAACTACTGGCACCTCTTGTCATATATAGACAAAAAGCGGGCGATGAGAATCGAACTCACATTACCAGCTTGGAAGGCTGCATGAGATGAGATATAACCATTTGAAATACAAAGGCTTACATACAGGCCAATCTGCGATTGCAGTAAACCTTGCAGTTACTGTAGGCATCTCCTGTCAAAAATATTTGGCAGTGTCAATCCTACAAATAAATTCCTTCTTGATTCCAAATATTCAGCATTAATTCATATCGTGATAAGCTCATTCCTGGATAAATACAATTACTGGTTGAAAAAATATATCCACCATTAGGCATTCCATTTTGTAAAGCATATCGTATCGATTTAACAACCTCATCATCTGTACCTGTTTGTAGTAAACCACAATTAACATTTCCAATCAGGCACATTTTATTACCAACTAATCGTTTCATTTCAGCGATATCGACTCCTGCTTGTGGATCAAGAGAATGGATCGCATCAGGTCGAACTTCCATCAATTGATCTAAAATCGGCATAATATTACCATCAGTGTGTTTTATGGTATAGAATCCTAATTGACGATAACCGGTAATCAATTTTTGCAGATATGGTGTTATAAACTCAGCGAATAATGTGGGGCTTAAATACGGCCCGGTATTGAGACAATAATCAGTACACAAAGCAAATCCATCGAGCCCACCATAATTGTGTAATTGGTATGCCCTGTCCAGTTTGCGCATAACATTTTCATAAGCCTCGTTTTTCACCGCTTCGGGTTCGTCATGGAGACGATACGTAAATTTTAACATATCCGAACCGGACGGAATTGGAAATGTGGCATCACCATGCATCATAAGAAAATACTGATCACCCATTTTTTTTCGAATAGTATCTATCAGATTAAATTCTTCTTCTATATTATTAGCGTTGTTAGTAAGAAAATTCGTCATAAGAAAGATGGCGCTGTGCGAAAATGTCTTTGCGATGGCAAGATAAATATCCGCAATTTCTTCGCGATGCAATTTACGTTCATTTTCCTGCATCTGGTCCCATTGCTCATATCTTCGATGTAAAGGATGTACCTTGCCAAAGACTTGCATCGTTGGAAAAAATATCAGCTCGAAATGGGGTACGCGACCCGTCAAAGGTTTTCTTTCAAGAGCTTTTATAAACCGTTCTCTTTCAGTCATTAGTTATTACCTTCGATTACTACAGAATTCCAGGTTTTAAAAACCGTTTCTACGTTTTCTGGTTTTGCACCGGGGCCAAACTCACATTGCGCGATACAACCGCCATTTTGATAAAGACTATTGGCCACTTTCCAAACCGCATCTGCCACTTCGGAAGTTGAACCATTTGCTAATAGGTGCTGGCGGTCAATTTCGCCCCAAAATGTCAATTTGCCGCGAAACTGCGTTAGGTTTTCCGGACCCATACAAAATATCTGGCTGTTAAGCGCATCTAAGCCAATATCAATCAGGTCAGGAATAATATCTACAATGTAACCGTCAGAATGCATAAATGCTTTTTTGCCATTTTTATGTGCTATGTCAATGTATTCTTTATAGAGCGGTTTAAAAAGTTCTCGCCATTTAGCAGGAGAAACAAGCAATCCTCGCTGAGAACCCCAATCATCCATAAATGCAATTCCATCAATTCTAGTTTTAACCCATACTTCAATTTCTTTAAGATAAAACCCATGAATAAATCTGAGCAAATTATTAATTTCGTCCGGGTTGTCTATAAAGTCCATAAATACATTTTCAGTACCTCGAAGAAATTGCAGGCGTTCGAACGGCCGGGCACAACATGGCCCGTAAACAAACTTATCCGTTGCGATGCAAAAAGCATTTACTTTATCAATATCAACTTCAAGCATTTCATTAGGGAGAATTATTTTATTAAAATCGGACCAGTTTTTAATTAATGGATTTTTTACTTCACCGATAACACCGTCTTCAAGACTGCAGAATTCACAGCCCCATTCATCTGTAAATGTGCCTTTCAGGAATTGCTCACCTTTGGTTCGGGGAACAGACTTCAAACAGTTAGGAGCTACAAGAATGTCATCCGGATAACAAGCTTTAATTTTCGCAACAATATCAGGAAAAAAGCGGCTCGACCACTGTAATCCCCAGATCTGCCTCGGCACTCGCAAAGGTTTTTCAAATTCAAGCGTTTGCAAAACAATTTCTCGTGAATTCATAACGTATTTCTAAACCTTTCTTTGTAAAACTAATTCTTCTTCAGTTGTGCTCCCCGCCGCTTTAACCCCTTCAACGCTTCCATCATCACTAACATCAATGTTGCAGGTTTTCAACTGATTGATAAGTCGAAAAGAATCCCTGATTCCGCCCCAGGCGAACCAAATGACTATAAGTACTCCCACAACGAATTTAACGATGAGAAGATATAACCAAAAATCAATCCAGAATTCGGTTGATGGCGGTCTCCATACGCTCATAATACTAATAATACCAACGAGGCTTAAGGCAGATAAAACGTAAACAAGAACACCTGCAAAAATCATCTTATCTATTCTGGAAAACTCCTTTTTAAATTCCTGCCAGTGCGTCTGTATAAAAGACTTTGATTTCTCGTTCGGACGTCTGTTTAACATCGTGTCCAAATCAAAAGATGGGTCTTTGGTTAGCAAGGAAACTACAATAAACAAAACTATGCACAGCATCGTTATGAAAAACGTTGCAAGTGTGCCATTGAGCATAAAATCTTTATCGATGGTTTTACAAACAATATACAAAATTGATAGTACGGCACCAACAATCGCAGCTGTCCAGGCGCCCTCTTTTGTTGCTCTGGTCCAATATTGAGCCGCAATTATTGCAACTCCGCTGCCGCTGAAGAAAATCGCACCGCTTATGGCCAAAAACATACTAATATTATCATTTTGTCTGAATAAAATACTAAAGACACTTATAAATATCCCTCCTAAGGCGATTCCTACTCGCAAAATAAAAACGTGTTGTTTAGGGGTAAGCGGTTTTCCTATGATAGGAATAATAATATCCTGAATGAGAACGCTCGTCCAGGATAGCAAATAGCTGTCGTGAGTACCAATAGTTCCAAAAAGTACAATCACCGTAAACGTACCGATTACGCCAACAGGCAGCAAGAGACGGAAAGCTGCCGGTATAACCATCTGGCTCCTAATTTGTTCACTGTCGACTGTACTTAAAATATTTTGAACCTTTAAAGCAGATGCGGAGAAATCCGAGTGATGCATCAAAACATAAGCAGCCAGAGGTATCAAAGCTACGGCTAAAAACACCCCAAACTCTCTGAATGTGCTTAATATACGCATCATTAAACTTTCATGTGCGTTTTTAGCTGATGAAGCTTGAGATGCTGTGGGAGCCCATACACAAGTAATATAAACATTAAAAAATGTACAAATCATAAAATATACAATATTAAATTCACTTGCTCCCTTAAAATGATATGGATTAAGTAATGCTTCGCTGTTAGCGGTACCCTGAAATGCTTGCACAGCCTGATTCCAGCTTATTGTTTTATAAAGTACAATCACTATTCCTATCAGCAAAAAATTTGCTATAACCGATTGCAGAAAATCGGTAATTATTATTGTAGTTTGCCCCCCAACGATTGCAATCAAAGCTGAAATACCAACAATGATAAAAATAATGCATGTCGTTGTTTGCAGTTGAACACCCCAAAAATTAACTTCCGGTGGAAATCCACAAAAATAAACGAAGAAAACTGCCGCAACTGCCGGGAAAATTCCCATATTTATCATTCCGCCTAGGTATGCCAGAATCCCACAGAATATTCTTAAAGATTTACTATACCTCATTTCGAGCAACTGCGGTATAGTCATTACCCTGCTCTGGCGAAGTCTATATGTTCCAAAACCTGTCATTAAGATAAGCAGCGGCAATGTAAAAAGCGGCAGAGTCCACCATAACATAGTCGGACCTGCTTTATAATATGCCTGCCATGTTGCAAGTATCGAAACCCCGCCAAGTCCTGAAATGCTCGCAGAACTAACCCCAAGGTATCTCCCGGCACCTCTGCCCGCTACAAGAAAGCCCGCAACACCTTTATTATATCTTCTGCATAGCCAGGCAACTGTACTCAGCCCTGTTAACATACATATTACAACTGACCAGTCGATCCAGTGCATTCCAAATATCATACTTTCCGAAGCTCCAAAATAAAACCTTCACCCGCTTTCAAGTGAACCGTAAAACTGTTATCCTGCAATTTAACGCTGCCGTAAATAATCCTTTTCACTTGAACGGAAGAGTTCAGTAGAAGTGATGTTTCAAGTTCTTTACCGGAGATGTTTACGCCTATACATGCAAACTTCCCATTTTTAAGGTCGTGCTCGGTTAGTGCAAGTGCATGTTTTTTTTCGCTGCGAACGAGCCTTTTAGCAATAACTTCCAATGCCGCTGTTTTATAAAATTGTGAATAGTCAATTTCTGAATCAAACGCACCAGGCAGATTCGCTAAATTTAACTCTAATCCATAGTTCAAAAAATAAACTTTTCCATTGCCGTATTTTGAACATGTCAACAATGGGACTCCTTTTTCTGTTTCGGCAAGTATTTCTGAATGAGTCGCCACGAGATCAAAGATGAAGTTTTTATGGCCTGGATCTATCGGAAGAATGAATTCGCTACCACTGAAACGACATTTTATATTATGCAGCTGTGCTCTGCGACACTCGATTTTTATTCCGGCAACTTCACTAAAGTCCGGCAGCAACGCGTCAACACAACTCAAATATAAAGTTGCTCCATTTTGAACTCTTGCAAGCAATTTGTCCCATCTATTTCTTTTAACAGCGTTTAATCCACACATGCTGGGCATAAGATAAAGCTCACAATCAGGTAATTCTGTTTCGAGCCCTGCAAACTGCAAATCAAATCCAGCCTGCTTGGAAAGAATAAAGCTTGAAAGTGATGCCGCCCAAACATTTTGTCCGTTCGGAACAATACAAACTGCATCGATTTTACGTTTTGGCAGAATTTTTATATATTGCGGCAGGGTATTAATTAATCTCTGAAAATCCTGAAGCCGCCCGGCAGAAGCTTTGGCAACACCATTTCTAAACAACCCGAGTTGGCCTTCAAAGCTGAATTCCTCATAAGGCATGCCTTCAATTTTTGAAAAATCAAAAGCGCACCACCATAAAAATCCAAGACAGCCGTGTGACCAGCTAGTCCATAACGAACTTGAGAGATAATCACCACCTGCACTCTCGGAGCAAATGCTCCTTCCTAAATCACCGATTTCTTCAACTAAGCATGGTTTCGATCCGATGTCAGAATATAAACATGATTCGGCTGCAGAATGCAAACTGTTCCTGGTTCCGTTTATGGGGTCGCTCTCAAAGCAAGGAGTAAATAAAGGATATGGATGAACTGTCAATATATCACAGCATTGTGCCTGGTCTGATATTGTCCATGGCCCCTGTTCATCATTGACTGTTAATCCGTGCATACTTGAAATTATCGGTCTGCCGCTGTCTATCATCCTGATTGCGTTGCTGACTAATTCTGTCCAGACGTACGCTGTATGAGAATTCAAGCAGCTATTCATCACGTTAGATTCATTACCCAAACCCCATGCTATTATATTTTTCTTTTCTTTGAAACAGCTAACGAAAGTTTTGATATACTTAGTAGTCCATCTTAATGCAAAAGGATCGCTGTAAATATTCAAATGCTCCAATGCCGGGGGTTTGAATTGTCTGCCGCTGATCCAACCAGTAAGCAGCATAACCGTCAGTTGCATACCATATTCTTCTGCAATACCGCATAAAGTTTGAAATCTATCGAACATAATCGGATCTATGCCGCTATTGTTTTCTTGTGACAGGATAGCTTCTTTTGCCCCGGAACAAACAGTCTTGTACTTTCCATATTCAGAGTAAATAATCTTTAAAGGCTGAAAATCCGACCAGATAGGAAAAACACGAAGAAGTTTAATATTATTGTCGTTAAGTAACTCCAAATCTTTTCTCACTACAGATTCATCCCATCGCTGCCACATAAAACAACCTGCATTTGACGACAAATAATTACAGCCTATCTTAAAATTATCAAAGCTGTTCTTCATATTGCTCCTTACGTGCATTGTTTCAAATTTCAAAATCAAAATATCACGATAAAACGTTTCGAATTTTTTCACAATAGTAACATACATTATCCCATTTGGAATCCGGTGGTATTCTATGATCTGGACACGGAATATAACCGCCAAGAGCAACCAAAGGTTTCAGGCGTTCTATTTCAGCATCTATCGCAGAATAATCTTTTGCAAATACTGCCTTATTCATTCCTCCCACACCGCGCAGTTCTTTGCCATACATCTCCCGCCAGGGTTTTATGCTCGCATTCCATGTACCCACTTCTATTGGAAACATTGTATTAACACCATTTTCAAACCATATAGGCAACAGCGCATCAATGTTGCCATCACAATCCAATGAGATAATTTCTATTCCGTGTTGCCGAACAAGGTCGGTGATTTTTTTGTATAAAGGACCAGTCTTTTCAGCAACTATCTTCGAACTTATAAGTGGACCATTTTTACAGCATATATCTTCCCAAAAATGAGCATAATCGAAATTAATACCGAATGATAGTAAAGATTGAACACATTTAAATGAAACATCAGCTAATGTTTCAATGATTTCTGTTAACAATTTTTCATCATCTATAGAGAGGTAATTTATCGCTTCGACACCCAACCAATTTCTGACCACACCGATCAAACTACCCAGATGCAAACCAATAGGATTATCACTTATACTTGCTCTTAATGAATCGATAACTTTAATTTGAACACGATCATTTGAAAACTGCAATCTTGGCTTATAATACTTTTCCCAGCTTTTCCGGTCTTTAAGCAAATGATCTATTTCACATGGTACAGAAGCCATACCAGGCTTTTCCAAAACAACGACACCATCTGAACCAAGTTTTTTGTATGAGCCATCTTCAAATTGTTCAATTACTACGGACTCAAATGAAGGAAACAATCCACAGTTTGAAATAAAAAGTGTTTGCCAGTTAAAATCAAACCCAAGTTTTTTTGCGATCGCCACATCGCATTTATTACCATCGGCCCAGCCATAAACCTCAGAGCGAGTCAGATAACCTTGCTGGTACCATTTTTGAAGAGTTTCGGGCCAATACCCAAAATGCACAACAGGGAAAACATCAATTTTGTGATAATTTAGAACACCGAGTATTCGCTGTTTATTATTCATACAATTTGTCCATATAAGCCTCTAGTTACATAATACAGTCAGAAGCATGGTAAATATTTCGAATATTTCACTCCGTTGCGAAGAATAAAATCTATATTTGTTTTTTACTTAATTGCAATCTTAATTGGCCGAATGTATCGTTTCTTAAAACTTTAATTTTTATTTCACTCGGGAAAGTTATATCCAGATTAAGATTTTCTTTATCTCGTGACCAACTTACCTCTAACAAGCCCTTAGGAGTAAGAATACTGCCGCATGCTGATTTGATGCCACTGATATAAGGACTTATCACAAATTCGTTACAACCTGGTTTTGTTTGCTTTATACCTAAAATTGTACGATGCAGAAAATAGAGAGCAGATGCAGACCACGCATGACAATGACTTCTGGTTGGAAAACTGCATTTATCAAGTTTTTCGGCAGAGAAACATTCCCATACAGTTGTTGCGCCTGCTTTTAGCATTGGTCGGTAATTCCTGATTATGGATTTTATGATTTTGTCTTCCATCCCGAGTTTCTCCATCGTTTCATAAAGATATTGAAATACAAATGGAGAACCCATCCCGATCATATCTGCTGGCGGATTTCCAATATAGGAGCAAAGACGCGGAACTAAGGCTTTAGGTGCTATTTCATATAAAACAGCAAGCAAGCAGTCATGAATGCAGGACATAGAACTTTTAGAACCATCGGAATGAATGCTGTTTGGATAACGATATTTATTCTTATCAAAAGTAGAATTTATTGCTCGGCACAATGAAGATCTTAAGCCAGAAAGCCAAACGATTGCGATTTCATCTTTCAATACATTAGCGCATTTCAATGCAGCATTTATCGCGCCTACCATCAGCATACTGTTATACAAAACAATTTTATGATCATTATCCATTCCAATCCAGTCAAAGAAATGCCAGAATGGAGCGCTGAACAGACCTCGTTCATCAAGAAATGTTTGAGCGGACTTTAAGTTCTTGACTGCACAAGGCCAAATTTTCTTTAAAAATTTTAAATCTGCGGTATACCAGTAATAATCCCATACCGAAATATTCCAAAGAAAACTCCATGCAGGAATTATAAATTTCGCACTGGTGGGAGCAACCGGAGAAACAATGGGAAACTTGTCTAAAGATTGAGATGCAAGTTCAATACATCTTTTTGCCAAATCCTTAATACCAAAAGTATAATAAGCGTAAAGCGATTCATTCCTCGCGTCACCAACCCATAATGTTTGTTCATAGAGCGGACAATCAGTGAAAACATCCTCCATACAAAGCTCAAGGGTTTGCCTTGAAATTTGCCAAATTCGATTTAATTCGTGATTGCTGCAATGAAAAGTGGTTTTATGTTCTATCGGGTAGACAGATTCTATTAGTTCGAATTTTTGGAATTTAACCGGAGTTTTATTATTCCTGATAGTTAAAAAGATGTAACGTCCTGAACGTCGCACTATCGAAATGAATTTATTATGCCCTTTTTTGGTAATGTAACGTATAGTATTTCTGTTCCGAACAGTATGTTGAGGATTGCAATCTTTGTCCAAATTCTCTACACCTGCAATATCAATGATTACACCTGCGTCTGTATATAATTCAAATGAATAATAGCCGCAAGCCTGTCGGCCCATATCGTAAATTAACTCAATGTCACCTTTGTTTGATGGAATTATCGAAGTATATTTGGAATTGTTATCAGTTAGAAACTTTGGATTCCTTACGAAACCGGACGCTTTCGAAACAACAGCCCTATTGGCAAACTGCCAATAGCTGTCTATTACGAACATTTGTTCAGTTTCAATATATTCCGCATTCAATCGCAGGAATCGAACAAAGGAATTCAAATTTGCGCTTTTTCCAATTAGTTCTTCAACAACTGGATCAAATGCCGCCAGTGTTTTTACTGCTCGCGGGTACTTCTCAGCAGGTGATTTCCAGTAAAGGTCATTATCTGCATAAGAATATTCTGGAAATTTCATAATACACCAGGGATTTTTTCCAACCCTGCCAAGCGGATTTTCAAACTTCACTGCCGCCGGTATTGAAACAAAACGCAGGGAAATATCCTTTGCGTGCATTCTAATGTTGTCTGTAATGGCTGATAATATATTACGTCCGGGATGAAGGTCGTATACTCCATCAGTATTGTGTTTACCATTGACCGCAATTTTGAATTTCGCACCAATAAGACTTTCGCTCAATACTACAATCTGGCAACGACGCACAGTTCTTAAAATCGTAAACATGGCAAACGGCGTGGACATATTGCGATCAGCTTCAATTAAGTCAGGATAAATCAAACGAGTCACAGGCACACAAAAATCAAGACCGTCAGCACGAACGATATTAGAAGCTATATGCTTTTCTACTCGGACAAGCCGCTTTGTAAGATGAGGTATATCCCGTTGTCGAAGGTTTTTCCATGGACCGCCAAACGCGCGATAAATTTCAGCGGCGGATTTGTAATTTAACTTTTCATTTTTGGCATCGTACAATTCAGAAGGCTTTGCTGAAAAAGATATTTTCGCGGTAGCGGAAATAAAACTTTTGACTTCTGCTATTAGCCAGGTTTTATCAGTACAAATATAAGTCGACTCTCCAGATGGTGATTTTATTTCCAGTTGAGCAAGTAAACCAGGCTCCTGAGGAATATTATGCGCAGTTCCCGTTCCGAAGTATTTGGCCTGTATGACTATCTCGTTAAGTCCTGCTTTGAGATAATTTGTAAGCTCAAAAACATCATAGCTGAAATTATCAGGCCAGCTTCGAGCAGGTCCATCATTTATCCATACACCATTAATATAAAGTCTGTAATAGCTATCGGCAGTAACTGCAATTGTGGCAGAGCCGATTGTAGAAATTCGAAAGGATTTTCTTGCATATATTGTTTGATTGTACGGATTGCGGTCCTTTTGCTTTTTCCATATCCATTTGGCTTTAATTTTCACTTAATTCGTCCACTATTCTAATTAAATATTGCTAAAAATCGTATCAATAACGAAACCACTCTATTTGAATGCATCATTATCAAAATAAAGCAGCTCACCGGTTTCTTTGCCGGCAATAATTTCAAGTTTTCCGTCGCCGTTAATATCCGCAGCAGCCGGAGCACAACAATGATGCCCCATATCAACCATTTGACCGTTTTTCAGTAACAACGGTTTAACAACAAACATCGGATTATTTCTGTTACCAACATTTTTTAGCAAAACAAAAGTAGACATGCCTTTTGGATAACCACCTACATGTATTGGTAATGGAGTGCTGCTACTTGTGCCAACGATAATATCGGTAAGATTTGGATCTGACCAATTACAAGCATATAATTTGACTCTGCCTTCGCCGCCGCTGGTATTATCGAGCCTGATCCATCTGCCTTGTACATCGACAAGCCTTATTCCATTTTTAAGTTCGAGTAAATCCTTATGTGATGCTTTTGGGTAATAGGCAATCATTCCCTGGCGGTCGATAAAAATCATTTCAGGAGATCCATCTCCATCTATATCAGCAACAGTCGGCCTCACTCTCCAGGCAGTTCTAAATTCCTTTCCATTAATTTTGAATCTGCCCGCATAGGTAAATTTTGCACATTTCACAGTACCTATATTGCGATATAAAGTATAATAGCCCGTTATATCACCCATAATTATATCTAAAAGTCCTGTTCCACACCAATCGTAAAGAAAAGGACATGTATAACCGTGCAGTTTTTCATCAGGACCTTGAATACAACCTTTGTCTCCCGCAATGACTCTGATAATTTTGCCGTCGGCAACAATTTTTTCAGGCTTGCACCAGCGAGGCGTCTTAACTGTGCCTTTATTTTCGATATAATAAAGATAACCGTCTTCGACACCAACTACAAGATCGTTAACACCATTCGCATTCAAATCTCCAAAAGCAGGAACAGAAAAACTTCCAACTCGAAGATTATGATCTTCACAAAGAGCAGGACTTGGAGCAGAAAATTTCAAACTTCCATTTTCAGACAGATTTCTAATGAAGTATATTTCTCCGCTTAAGGAGCCGAACAATATATCTGGCAAATCCCTTGAAGGCAATTTTATCGGTGCAGGACTTGGACACTGAAAATCAAACACGACTGGACCGTCAATTCCAGGCAAAGGGCCTATCCTCGTAAAAACCAGGTCGCCCGTTTTATCAGATAATTTGAATACCTCATGTTCCCACTTCATCAGGACAATGGCTTCAAGTTTTTTATCGCCATCGAAATCCGCAATTCCAACAGCTCCCAGAGAACGTATGGGAATCTCATTTCCATTTTCATCTTTTATCTTACCTTTATATTTCAATTCAATGGAATTTTGTTTTTGCTCTATTATGAAAAGATGCAATTTACCTTTTATTTCTCCACCTGACCAGTTACCATTCGAATCACGAGCAATATCAAGTCCTTCCTGATTAATTCCTATTGCTCGGCCACCGTAAACTCCGCGTTCGCCGGGGTAATATTCAGATGTGTCACAAACACTTACAATAAGTTCAAATGGTGCATCAGTTTTTCTTCTGAAGATACTTGCATAAGCTGTCCATTTCCCAAAACCTTCGCCTTTGAGTTTGAGCAAATCTGAAATTCCGAGATTTGAATTAACCATTTCAAGGCGTGGATCATTGATGGTTCCGACATTTTTCCATAATTTTCTACTGCATTCGGTTAAAAAATAGCAAGTGCCTCCTTTATCGGTTACAGGCAATATTGCTTCAGCCCATGTTCCCAGTTCCTTAATGAATTTCCCATTGCCAAATTCTATGGTATTGGAGTTGCAGCTTTTTAAAGTATAAAGAGCCACACCTTCGCGAAGACCTGAAACAAGGATACTTTGCGGTTCCCCTTCGGAACACGGTAATGCAGTTACTTGCGAAACAATACCTATATTTAGATGCAGCAAATCGGCTAACTCGGCGTCAAAATACAGTGGTGAATAAGCCTTTTTATTCATGTTGATGCTTCTCCAGTGAATTAGAATCCTCAATAAGATATAATACTTCCTGGCCGGATGCCAGCCAACAATCTGTTTCTATTCCTCCTGCCGCTTCTTTTAATTTGGCTCTAACGGTATTTTTATACTTGTAAGCGGTTGCGCCATATTCAAATCTGATTATCTTTGAATCTTTTTTTGCAAATCTGGTCACACAATGCACTGGTACAGTTTTAGAATTATTGACTATTAAGATAAAATCAGAACCGTTCTTATCCCTGAACCTGCTGATTATAAAAGGATGGTTGGGATCTTGCTTTATGTCAAAGAAACCAATTCCTTTTCCAGCGTAAACGGCAGAAACACATTCATCAGGCTCGAAGGCCTTAGTCGAACCAGAAACACGCCCAACCTGCTGAACGCTTAAAAGTTCAAGATGCAGAAATAAATCTCCGTAGAGAGTTTGAAATCTTCGATGTGTTCGGCGGAGCCAGTCAAATTTTTCAGTTTTTCGGCCGGTATTATCTATCGGTCCGCATCTGAAATTCTCACATAATGGTGTGTAGAATGTATAATAGAATATTCCCTTTGCGCCATAAGCAAGAGCACAGTTAAATTGCCATCGTATTGAATCTTCGCTTGGAACATCGTATAAAATATGAGGAGTAGCTAAAATAATTGTCCAAAAATCACAATTATGTTTTTTAGCATAATTACTATAATTGTAGAGACTATCGAAGAAAAGATTAATTCCCTCTTGGGGGCTGCCATAATCCAATTGGGCATAACAATCGTAAGATATGATTTCAGCTCCGTTTTTGATTATAACCGAATGAACATCTTCGGTAAATTCATCAAAGTTTTTATAATGATAATAAGGTGATACCGGATACCATGGATGATGGTTTATTATTGGTTGAATATCTGGTGTAAGTTCGGTAAATATTTTGGTTGCTTTTCCCACCATAGATGCCAGGTTATGCGTAGGAGAGGGTTCATCTGCAATCTTGATACCAAATAATGCAGGATGATTTGAGTAATCTGCAATAACAGATATTAGTTGTTTTTTATATAATTCAAGCTCCAGCGGCTTTCGACCTGCATCGTAAGCTATAGATCGAGAATCATCGACAATTATTTGAATGCCATTTTTCTGTGCCCAATCCAGAACACGTTTTATTTTGTCAGGTGAGTTTTGATGAACATAAGTCAGCGTAAAACCCGCATCTGCCCAGGTTTCAACCATTTGTTCATTTAATTCCGGCATCCCTGTCGGCCAGAAACCAATTGGGAATTTAGCAGGTCTTATCCTTGCGGCAAAAACCAATTCAGTTGCCATTAATATAACAAAAATTACATTCCGGAATTTCATGGATTTCCTTTCCTAAATTGGGACTTTTTATGAGATAAGATCAGTTACAATTGGAATTAAAAACATCGCCGCAGCTAAGCCATCCCTGTATAAGGATAACTAAATCATCATAATTAACATAACAGTCGCTATTGAGGTCGCCGTTAAGTAATGTATCCGAACATTTTTCTATTCGATAGACAACTTCTTCGCCTGGTAAAAGTTCGACAGTAATCTCACAATGATCTGAAAATTTAACAGGACTTACTAATGTAGTATCATTAACATCATACCGGAATAATCTCAAATGATTAGTGTTCAAAGATAAATTACAGATAACATTGCTATTCCAGTCATTATTTACAATCATAACGTAGTCCAGATTATTTACGTCAGTAAATCGACTTACAATGAAGGGGTAATTTGCATTTCCTGCTTCGTCTTTGATATCTTTAATTAAATCGTCAGGAGCGAAAAGCGGAACCGACGCAAACGCCATTCCTGCCTGCATAGCTTTTACAAGCTGAAGATTTAAAAATAGATTTCCGTATGACTTATGAAATTTCTGATGCGTATTTTTCATCCAATAGAATATCTCTGTTTTTGTCCCGTCCTTTCCGATTGGACCATCCTCAAACATAGGATCATTAAGTGTATAAAACGTATAATATACAACCCCCTTGCATCCGTATGCTATGGCTGAATTAAATTGCCAGCGGAACGCGGCTTCTGAGGGCATTTCATAATTACCTTCAGCAACATGTGGCGTTGAAAGGAGTATTACCCACATATCTTTGTTATTATCGTCAGTCCATTGACCGTATCTGTCCAAACTTTGGAAAAACATCTTCCACCCGTTCGTAGAGCCAAGGCCTTGGTAGTCTGGATCCATCTGGGAATAGCTTGTGAAAGAAAGATTATTCAAGCCCGACCCAGAATGCAGTTCGAGCAAAGCATTTCTGTACTCACTGTATGTTTCATAACTGCCATAAGGTGTATTAACATCATACCAGGGAAAAAAATTTACAATCCTATGCCTTGAAATATCAAGAGAATTTGCAATTTCTATATATTCATATACCTGCTGCATATTATTTGGTCTGGGTTCATCCATAACCAGATACCCAAAATTGGCAGGGTACGAGCAATAATCCGCCACTGCCTCTTGAAAAACAGTTTTGTAGTCATTGGGATTGGCCCAAAGTGGCTCTGAGGTGCTTTGATTTACACAGTACGTTCTGCTATCACAAATAATTGCCTGAATACCTCTTTCGTTAGTCCAATTTAAAATTCGTTTATTATAGTAACTATATGTTTGGCTTATATAGGGCATAGTTATACCAGCTTCAACCCAATCATCGACTTTGGCACTGGAACTTATTGTCGGCATTCCGGTATGCCAGAACCCGATGGGAAAATTCCATGGTTTAACTTTCTCCGCAAATGCTGCATTGACAAAAAATAAAACAAATATTAAACAAATCGAATGCCGGTTAGACATATACTCACCTAAATGTTTTGAATCTTTAAAATTGTACTAATCTTTATACAAATATCGAGGCAACATTTATTTTCTTATTAGCAAATGCCACCTCGATTTTCCCCTATTTACAATTTATCTCTGCAAAATCAGCCCTTCTTTTTAATTAAAGCTGCTGCGCCGATAGCCAAAAAGAGCATAGTACATGGTTCAGGAATACTCGAATAAAAATTATCAACCGTCATTGCACCGCACTGCGCTGAATCGCGCGTACTGTTAACTGGATGAAATTTGTAGAATTTTATTCCCAAATCTGTATTATAGTGAAGAGCTGACGGACGTGTATGCGAAAACACCGGAGTCTCGTCTGAATAACCCTCCGGATTTGCGTCATAAGCCGAGTTATAGGAATATATTTTAAAAGTAAGAGTAAGATTAACAAGGGTTGGATCCGTAGCGTTTAATCCAATTCCCTGCATTGTCAGATCATAATGATATTTATTCAATCCACGATCAACACCATCTGATGGCATACCGGTCATAAAAAAAAGTCGTTTATTGCCATAAGCTGAAACACCATCACCCAACTGCCCGGCAATAATATTCCTGGCGGCGGTACCAATGAAGAATCCATTATACTGATCATTACTCGTATCATTCAATGGATCTAAAAGCTGCATATCCCATGTAAACCGCAATGCTTCATTAGCACTGTTAAAACGCGGAATAAGATTATTGGCGCTCATCTTTGCCTGCGATAACCAATTCGAGCCTATCTCACTCATATCTAACAATGCCTGGCCGTTCTCAAAAGCTACATGACCGGTTCCCGGTCCTTCATACTGAGTCCAGTTAGTTTCAGACTCGGTTGGATTCGCAAAGTTGTCATAAAGATGCAGCGTCGCAAAAACATTATTCTCAAATACAAAACAAAACATAATCGCAACTATTAAAAGCTTCTTCATTTTCTTCTCCTTAAATAATTCTTCTTAACTTTTCTAATTTCATTCACAATCAATATTATTTAAATCTGTGCATTTGAGCCAATCTGCCGAAAACAATGCAAAGTCTTCTATATTAATATAACAATCGCCATTAATATCGCCGGTCATATCAATACATATTTCGCTTTCCAGATTTTGATAGAAGTTGTCTATTGTTATAGCTCCGCACTGGGAACCATCTCTCGGTGTAGTTGAGTACGGATTCCACTTAAAGAATTTGATATCTAAATCTTCATCGTAAGGAAGAGTCAGCATACGCGTGTATGATCGTAAAGGGGTATTGTTTGAATAAGCGTCGGGATTAGAGTCATAAGCGCTGTCATAGCCATACACTTTTAATGTAACTGTAAGATCAACAAGTGTTTCGTCTACTGGGTCGATTCCTGTTTCTTTGAGTGTAAGATCATAATGATATTTATCCAGCCCGCGATCAATATCGTCTGATGGCATGCCGGTTAGTACAAAAACACGTTTATAATTATAAAACGAACTGGCGTCGCCATGCTGACCGGCATGAATCTGTTCATAAGATTCACCATCAATACCGATGCTGAATCCGTTTTCATAATCAAAATTAGTATCATCATCAGGATCTAACATTTGCATATCCCACGTGAACCGCATATTTTTATCCGTATCGGTAAGACGCGGCTTAAGTTTTTTCGCGAGTATGCGTGCTTTTGTCATCCAATTTTGCGGATTTACAATGCTCATATCCAACAAGGCCTGGCCATCCTCGAAAGCAACATAACCTGTTCCCGGCCCCTGTTCCACGTTCCACAATAATTTTGAAGTCACGGGATTCTCAAAATTATCATAGAGATACACCTCGTCGTCACGAACTATATGACTTTCAAGACTTTGATAAAAATTATCTAATGTCATCGAACCTGACTGCAAAGTATCACGTGTACTGTTAACTGGATGATATTTGAAAAATTTGATATCCAAAGCAGTATTATACTGAAGAGCTGAAGGACGTGTATGCGAAAGCAGTGGCGTCTCATTTTGATAGCCCTCAGGATTTGTATCATAAGCCTGATTATAAGCATATACCTTAAACGTTATTGTGAGATTAACTAGGGTAGGGTCTGTATTCAGTCCGGTTCCCTGCACTGTCAGATCATAATGATATTTGTCCAATCCCCGATCAATTCCATCTGACGGCATTCCTGTAAGCAGAAAGACTCGTTTATATCCATATGATTGAATATCGTTACCCAACTGACCTGCAATTATGCTTCTGGAAGCAGTTCCAATGAAGAATCCATTATAAAAGTCATTATTGGTATCATTCAACGGATCTAGAAGCTGCATATCCCATGTGAATCGCATTGCCATAAATGGATCGGTTATATGGGCAGCAAGTTGATTGGCAGCTATTTTTGATTGCGTCAGCCAATTATGAGAATCCACAATGCTCATGTCCATCAGAGCCTGCCCGTTTCCAAAAGCTACATAACCGGTTCCTGGCCCTTCATACTGTGTCCAAATACTTTCAGATTTTATTGGGCTTGTGAAATCGTCGTACAAATATAACGGAACATTCGCTTGAACTGCTGAATATAATGTTAATACAGTAATTATTCCAAATAACAATTTTTTCATTTTATTCCTCCGATTTATTTCTATTAAACTTATAAATTACAGTCCGAATCTGCCATGTTGGAACATTTCATCCAATCGTCTGCTAATAATGCCATATCCTGCATATTTACATAACAATCCTTATCGATATCACCTTGCAAAAGTTCTGAACAGGGATTGTAAATATTTTGCCACAAGTTATCTATTGTCATAGCTCCATATTGTTCGATGCTGCTCTTGTAAATGTAAGGTGAATCATTGTAGAATATGACATCCAGTTCAATATCGACTGGCAAAGATAATCCTCTTATATATCGCAGCAATGGGGTTTCGCTCACATAATATTCAGGATGAGAATCATATGCTGCGTTATAAGTGTAAACTGAGAAATCTGCCGACACCCACATAAGATCCGGATTTCCAGTATAAGGCTCTGTTACTGTCATACTAAGATCATAATGATATTTATCTGTCCCTCGCTCAATATCCTTGGGCATTCCGGTCAGTGTAAAGCATCGCTTAAAATCAAAAGTTCCGGAATCTTTACCTTCCTGACCGGCAGCTACAAAATATCCGGCTCCTGCATCAATACCTATCCATAAACCATTATCACAATCATGTGTTGTAGGGGCATTGTTGTGCGGGTCAACGTGCTGCATATCCCACGTAAATCTTAGTTCCCTTCCCGAGTCGGCTGTTGAAATTATCGGCGATAGATGTGTTGCCTTAATTCGACACCGCTCAAGTGTAGAAGGATCGGTTTGAACAATGCTCATGTCAAGCAATGCCTGCCCCTCTGTAAACTCCACAGTTGCAGGAGCAATCACCCCAAGATTCCATCGGTCATTAGAAACCTCAGCAGAATTGAAATTGTCATACAAGTACAATTCCGCAAAACTTACTCCGCATGTAAGAAGAATTGAAAATAAAATATTGAACTTATTACTCATTTCACACCTCCTATTTAAAATCGTCTTTTCACCAAAAATATAAACGCAGTTTGGCCCAATGACTGTAATGACCGCCATTAACCATAGGCCCTTCGTTTGTTCCCATAACAGAAGGCAAAACCCATTCTGCATGCCCATCTGCATAACACCTGTTGCTGCCTGATACCATCTTTTCAAACTCCGCAAGCCCGACGCCCTTGAAGTCATTGCCCAACCCATATTTTGGATGATTTATAGAACCTAAATGCGCCCCATTTCCGGTATAATCTTTCCACCAGATACTCCTATCAGCCATTAAGTACATCCTGCTGTTATTCTGAGACATCTTCAGAGTCGCCGTTCTAATAGGAGTATCAAACATAACACCAATTTTGCCGTCAAATGCGCTACAGACTTCTTTATACCCTAAACCTGCCAAATAGACTAAATTTGTTGCATAATCGACCGTTCCATCGGGGTCAGCCGGATCGCATACACCCCTATACTCTACAGGTTCCGGAGAGTACAATTTTGTACTCGGGCAACTATAAAGCTTGTACACCTTGGGAACCAAAATATCCAAAAATTGTGTTTTATCCACATTAGAAGGGAATAAAAGATCATATCCATTGGCATTCCAGACATGACCAAGTGGATTTTTCGACAGAAGTTTACCATCATGAGATGCTGCATAAGTAAAATTTGAAACTGCTATCTGACGCATATTTGAACGACAAACAGTTCTTCGCGATTGCTCTCGAGCTTTTGAAAGAGATGGCAAAAGAACTGCCAGCAACAAAGCTATAATAGAAATCACAACTAAAAGTTCGACAAGCGTAAACGCTGCCCCGAAACTTCGTTTCAATACCATCTCTTTAGCCTCCAGTTCAAAACGAACTCAATATCTATGCTACAGGTACATTTATACCTATAGAGTGTTTTTATGTCAAGTTCTTTCTTTGTAAATTAAATAGAATTATAGAACTAAAATAACTATCGAGCCTAACTCTATTCCTAGCAGACAGTTACAATATCGCAGGTTTTTAACCCGTAAAAAATTGTATTTTTCACTCGCTTGTGCATAAATACCCATTGACAATCTTTATTTTCAATAGTACAATAATAAAATGAATGCAGGAAATTTAATATGAAAACCTTTCAGCACGTTTTACATAATGAGATAAATCAGCTCAAAGTTCTTAATGTGATAGCTGCTAACTCAAAAACTACGCGCACTGACATTGCTAAAATAACTAAGTTCAATAGAAATTCAGTTAGCATTATTGTAAATAGACTTATAGAAAATATGTATATCAAACCTTTGAGTAAGGAAAAACCAACGTCAGGGATGGGACGCCATTCTCAATTGCTTTGTATCAATCCCAATGGTGGTTATTTTGTGGGGGTCTCTGTAGGTTCTCAACATGTTCACATAATAATCATTAACATGGTTAAAACCGTGATTTACAGGGAAAGAATTAAAACGCCTGATTTATCATCAGATGTAAAAAGCTTAAATTCTATATTTGACTTTATAGCCGGCTGTTTGAATAAATCAAATATACCCGAAAACCTCATAAGAAGTATTGTATTTAAATTATCCGCTAGGGTTGATGAAGAAAAGGGTGTATGTCTGCTGGCATCAAATATTGGAAAAGGGTGGATAAACCTGCCAATCGTTGAATTAGCAAATCGTCGCTTCAAAACAAATGTCTATCTGGCAACTCCTAGTCTTCATTTGTCCTGGCCGGGAACTCTCGGTACAGATGAAACTGGTCTTTTCTGCCATTGGGGCAGTGGCATCGGCATATCTGTTGTTTGCGGCGGAGAACTTCTTAACCGGAAACTTCATTTAAGTTTCGGACATCTCGTACTTGACAATAAAGGACCTCTTTGCGGTTGCGGACAACGAGGCTGCGTTGAAGCTTATGCCGGAGGCAGGAATCTTGCAATGAGAGCCGTTGAGGCTATTCAGCAAGGTCAGGATTCGCTGATCAAGTATCTTGTTACCGGCGATTTATCAAAAATTACAACCAGCATTGTACTTATTGCCGCAAGAAATAACGATGAGCTGGCATTAAAACTGGTTGATGAAGCTGTTAATAGCTTTGCTACTGCTTTATCTTATCTCGTGCAGATGGTCGTGCCAAAGATAGTTGTTTTTTCGGGAGGCATTATTCAAGAAGCTCGTGATGTGTTGGTTGACCCTATGATTCGAAAACTCAATGAAAAATGTCCCAAGCCTGTCAATATTGAAATCAATACTCTTGACGGATACGAATATTCTCTATGTGCAAGTATGTTCGGTTTCAATAAGGTATTCAGCGGCCGCGTTCTTGAAAGATTAAGCGATACGGATCGTATTATGAATAATATATGTTCTCCTGCAGTTGTTAGTTGAACTCAGAAATGTTTTATATAGTTAAAAGCACTACTGAAAAATTGGATATTTCCGGGGGTTGGGACAACTTTATTTGGAAAAAAGTAGAAGTGATGGAAATCAAAAATTATATGGGCGCAAGACCCGCTCATTTTCCCAAAACCCAATTCAAACTTTTGTACGATAACGATAATTTATATGTTTTTTTCCGAGTAGAAGACCAATACGTCAAATGTGTTGCTGAAAGAATACATTCAAATGTATGCTGCGACAGTTGCGTAGAATTTTTCTTCAGCCCTTATAATTCTTTAATGGAAAATTATTTTAACCTTGAAATCAACTGTGGCGGAACTCCGCTTTTGCACTATGGCAGCAAGACCAATAGACAGCCGCTATCGGATTTAGATTGCAAAAAGATAAAGATTTATCATTCGTTACCAAAATTAATAAAAGTGGAAATAATTGAGCCGACAGAATGGTTCCTGCAATACAGGATACCTTTCGAAGTCATCGAAAAATACAGTATGATTGACCATCCTGCCGATGGTGTGATATGGCGCGCAAATTTTTTTAAATGTGCAAGTAAGACTTCACATCCTCACTGGCTGACATGGTCAAAAGTAAACTCCCCTAAACCACAGTTTCACTTGCCTGAATATTTCGGTGAAATACGATTTTCTAATAAAACAGCTTAATGATTAAGCTGTTTCAAATAAGAAGTTCTATTGGATAACTTGCTATGGCTATAAGCAAAATGGAAGTAAGACAGAGATTTCATAAAGTAATGAACTTTGAACCCGTAGATCGGTTGCCATTATTTGAATTTGCTTCATGGTGGGACAAAACAATTGAAAGATGGCGCCGGGAAGGTTTACCTGATAATTATAAAGACATTGGTGAAATTAATGATTATCTAGGTTTGGATAAATTCAGACAATTTTGGATAAGACCCTATACACCCGATATTCCAAAAGTTGAGCACGGTCATCCCCTTATAAACAATATTGATGAGTACAAAAAAATTAAGACATTTTTATATCCTCCTTCTTGTAATTTGACTTCTTCAGATATCGAGAAACTGAAAAATTATGCGATTTTACAGGAACAAAATAAAATGGTATTTTGGGCGACTATTGAGGGATTTTTCTGGTTTCCGAGGCGTCTTTTAGGAATTGAAAATCATTTGTATGCTTATTATGATAATCCCGAACTTATTAACAAAATTTGTCAGGAAGTCTTGGCATTCAACCTTATGGCCATTGAAAAAATATCTAAAATATGTAAGCCAGATTTTATTACTTTGGCAGAAGATATGTCTTATAATAATGGTCCAATGATTTCGAAGGATATTTTTGAGCAGTTTCTCGCACCATATTATATACCTCTTTGCAAAAAATTAAAAGAATCAGATATTATGATAATTGTCGATAGCGATGGGTATGTTGATGATATGATCGATTGGTTACTAAATGTTGGCGTTGATGGAATCACTCCGCTTGAAGCTAATGCCGGCGGTGATGTTGTAAAGTTAAGAAAAAAATTTCCGAATCTTTTGATGATTGGTAATTTCAATAAACTTATTATGAAAGAAGGCAGAGATGCGATGGTAAAGGAATTCGAAAGATTATTACCCGTGATGAAAAGGGGCGGTTTTGTTCCTTCCGTTGACCATCAAACACCGCCCGACGTATCTTTAAACAATTATTATTTATATCTTGAACTATTAAATGAATATTCGGTAAGAGCAGTAAACAAACAAAGATAAACATGATGAAATCACGAAACTTCGTTATCTTAAAGACGCCATAAAAAACACCCGTAGTCCCACACGTTAATTGAAGAAAGCTGGGGATATATTTATTTTTCTTCTTAAATAACCACTTTCCATTCAAGACATTTCTATATAATATTAATGTTTTTTGATATTCTTTTTGCTAATTCAAGCGAATCTCTGCTTGCCATATTCAAAAAGACAGTGTCCACACCAATCGCTATAAAGGTAAAACCATCATTAAGTGCTTTTTTTACATTTTCTTCGGTTGGAAGAACTACATGGAGCCCGGCTGATTTTTTGCCTCTTTTACAGGCATCAAGAACTTTTTTGCAACCCTCTTGAACTATGGAGTGAGATGTTTTGCCTGGAATACCATATGAACCACTCAAATCATACGGTCCAATAAAGACACCATCGACTCCATCAACCGCAAGTATTTCATCGATGTTTTCGATAGCTTCTTTACTCTCAATCATAACTACCACAGCGATATTATCATCCGCAGTACTTATATACTCATCAAATTTATCGCCATAGTCATTCATTCGTGAAAAACAAAAACCTCTAATCCCTTTTGGCGGATATTTAGCGGCAGCAACCGCTCTTTTTGCTTCATCAGCATTGTTAATTAGAGGCACTATGACGCCTCTGGCTCCGGCATCAAGAGCCTGACGAATTGCTAATGTGTCGTTTTCTCTTACACGAATAAATGGCTCAGGTACTCTGCCATACAAGCCTCTCGCCACATCAGTAAACCCTTGAATGTCGATATCCGTATGTTCTGCATCGACAGCAACCCAGTCAAAACCAGCATTGCCAAAGATTTCACCAACCACTGCATTACCTATCTGCACCCATGTTCCAATTGTTATCCTTTTTTCCAGTAACGCTTTTCTAACTTTATTATGTGTCATTTTTCGCATATCCTATCTTGATATTTCTCTTGATTTGCCAACCCGCTTGAAATATTCCTGTGAAGACCATTGTGGTCCAAGATCGCTTACTGTCTTCTGCACTACGACGCTCATCCTGTTACCGAGATTTAAACCATTTTTAATTCGCTCATTCAATGGCGCTTTATCATCGATATTGCCCTGCGGATTTACACCGATAAAACCGCCGATTATACCTGCAGAACAACTGTCCCCTGCCCCGAATCTGTCAAGTACGACATAATTGAATCTGTCACTTGTAATAAAATCTTTGCCGTTTACAAGCGCAACTGATGTCCATTGACCTGTTTCGTTTGAAACCCTCTTGCGAATTGTCATTATTATAATCGGGACCTTACCTTTGAATTGTTCGTGAAGCTCAGCAGAAATTTTTTCACAACACCCAACCAAATCATCCATTGGTTTATCGTCATCAAAATTTTTATCGACTCCAAAAACGACTTTCGCGTCGGTTTCTGTAATAATTACAGATGTAAACAGTTCATTCTCAATCATTTCTGTAAGAGCTTTGTTGGCCTGCTTAGGTGTCCACAATTTATTTCGGTAATTAATATCAATAAATGACGGCACTTTATTTTTTCTTGCTTCTTCAAGAGCAATCTTTGTGTTCTTCAAACAATTTTTACTCAATGCCGCAGTAATACCTGACGTAAAAAAGGCATCTGCACCTTGCAAACAGCTAAAATTAAATTCACCAGGATTAGCTTTCGCTATAGCCGAATTTGCTCTGTCATAACCACCCTCCGCAATTATCGGCCCCAGTCCCTGCTCAACAAAGCATAATCCATTTCTGTCTGCATTAGTCCAGATAACATAGTCCATTCCGATTGTATGTTTCTGCATATCCATTCGCAGCAGACGCCCCATCAAATCATCTTTCATCTTTGAGACAAATTGCGTTTTAATTCCTTTTGCCAATCCTCCGACTTTTGCCAGTACATTTGCTTCTGAACCACCGGCTAAAATAACATATTCATTTGAATCGCCAAACGCTGCATAGCCGACAGGACGGATAGCGCCGAGAATTTCTCCAAAGCCAACAACTTTCCTGTCCATTATACCCCTTTATTTGCTAAATCCCATGCTTTAAGAACATAGTCGTAATATATATCCAGGCACTTTTCAGGTTCAACACCCTTTAGCGAACGCATTTCAATGCTCGCCGAACCCTGTTTCCGCTTTGAAAAATATTCCATAGCAAGACCGGTTTTAAAAACCTCTGCCATATCTCCGATTCCATATTCTCCGCCTAGGATACACAATGCAGGATGTTTATCGCCAAATAATGAATTATTTTTATCTTTGATAATGCAGTTGCCCAAATGAATGTGCCCCAACCAGTTGCCGGTATTTTTCATTGCTTGTTCTAGTGTTTCATACATCATTGGAACATGGCACATATCCACCATACTTGCTATATTGTCGCAACCTGCCTGTTTAACTTTTTTGCATATTTCAACAGCTTCCGCGGATGAACCTATAAGTTTTTTCTTGTCAAAATCCCAATCCGTCGGTTCTATCATAACGAGCATATTCGGCACATACTTGCACATTTCGAAATAAAATTCGATCAGAGCATCTTTTGCGGCGTCCCTGTTTTCAGAATTATTCGGCCCGCTGTTTGTTATAACCTTAGTAGCGCCGCATTCGATAGCCCTGTCTAATTCAGATTTATAAAAAACAATCGAATATTTTTTCTTCTCGGGATCAAGCGATGCTGGATGGGCGCTTGGTTTGCCTTTGCGAGTGCCGACATTATAATAAATTTCTTTTCCTGAATCTTTTATCGCTTTTATTTCATTAGCCCGATAGGGATTCTCTTCGGCAATCCAAAGATCAAGAATTTCTAATCTCTTATCATCAAGAACTCGCTTGAGCGTTCTTTCATGTTCTGAAGGAATTGATGCGACATCACTATAAAGCAGATGATGATTTAATCCAATTTTTGCGTATTCTTTCAAATTCATTTTGATTTTACCTCTTTTTGAATGGTACAATATCTCGACCATACAGTCGTTACGGTTTTATCTTTTATTGAAACCGTTCCGTCTTTTATGAAAATTTCCGGATGAGTCTTTTGTAATTTTTCCGTGTATTCACTAACAGCAAGATCAATTTGCATTTCTATTGGTCCTGCTATTTTTAATGGTTTAACTTTTGGCTTATTTTTTATAATCGAACATGCCGCTTCATAAATCATTCGTGATGTTCTTTTAGGTGAATAGCATTGGGCCTCGAATTCCCCCATAGCCTTTTTAACTGTAACAGTTCGAACTCCGGGCACTATTTCCTCGGCTTCGGCCATACCTGCTGAATCGCCGGTTACAAGCAACAGCGGCACATCAAAATCCCCTGCCACAGATGCTTCCATACCAATTTCACCAACGACAATGTTGTTCAATCGTATTTCAAGATTTTTTCTTGAATAACTATGAGGCAGCAATGAACCTTTGACACCGCTTCTGGCATGAAAACCAACCATGATCATTGCATCGAATGAATTATCAATACCTCCCCAATCCGGCCTATATTCCGGCTTACCCATAATGACGCTTACACATTCAGGCAACTGGAGAACATCAACATTTCTGCCATCAGTATGCTCATCATAGATGATTATTTCATGTTCTCCAGTTGAAAGAATTCCATCTACGCAGGCTTTCAAATCACTCATAAGCATATGCTTGCCGAATTCTGAACCCTCAGCCTGCTTATATGTTGTAACTCCCGTTACACCTTCGATATCGCTGCGTATCATCAATTTCATATTTTGACTTTCATACAGATTTTTCTGACTTTGCATTTGCCATTGAGATTACAATTTGGCCTGTGAATATCCTGTGGATAAAATACCGCGAATTTCCCCGGCTCCATAACTATGCTTGAATATATTTGCGGAGCTTTTAGTTTTATAACATCTTTGTGCGGATCATATTCTCCCAATGGCTCGAGCTTTTGACCAAGCGAAATGTCCTGTCTTTCACAGCCACTCCTTAAAACCTGAATGTCATAATATTCCTTGTGCGATTCGAATTTTTTTTCTTCAGCGGGGGCGGTTTCGTATGTTTGTACTTTCGCGAAAATCTCGCGTCCTTCAACTTCGTATTCGCCATCAGGTTGAGAAAGGTCGAAACCAAAGGCATATTTTAATGCCCTATGAAGTTTGTCTCCTTGTTTACAATAAAGACCAATATTTTCGAATTCATCATAAATCATTGCTTTTTCCGTTTAATTTAGTATGTTATAACTGTTATAACATTATAACCGTTATAAAACAAAAGTCAATTAAATTGAAAATCGAATTTTTTGGAGTTATAATTCATAAGAGAGGTATTATGGATTTAACAAATCTAAATTGTATAAATTTATTACCGGCTTCTGAACGGGCAAAGTTACAGATTATCGAAATGATAAAAACCGGCCAGATTCCGTCAGGCCAGAAGATTGACCAGCGAGTTATTGCTAAAAAATTGAATCTGACCACCGCCCCCTTGCGAGAGGCTCTAAGCGCGCTTGAAAACGCGGGTCTGCTGCAAAAAGTTCCCGGTCTGGGGATTTTTTGTAAAACTTATACTGTTGATGAGATTGAAGAATTAATTGAAATAAGAGGAGTTCTCGAAGGTTTGGCAGCAAAACGTGCTGCCGGGAAAATTTCGGAAAGACAAAAAGAGCAACTTCTTTCTTTGGCTAAAAAACTATCAAATTCTTCCAATTATTCCGATAAACAGGATTTCCTGAAAGACCATGTCGATTTTCACGAATTTATCGCTGAAATTTCAAATAGTCCCAACCTGATTCAACTGCTCGATAATAATCATATTATCCAGCAGGTCTTGTCAAATATAAGTGCAAGTATTTGGCCGATCGAACCCCACGACCATTTGAAAATTGCGGAAGCTATTTGTTCAGGCGATCCTGAAGTGGCTGAAATTACAATTAGAAAGCATATCGCACCAACATATAAACAAAGACTTGATAAACTTCGTGAAAAATACGGCTCAAATCCGGTTGTTTAGATAGTTCAAATTTAATACTCAATTTTAATCCAAGCGATGGATACTACAGACCGTCAACAGATTCATTTAGGACGAATTGAAAAACTATGAAACGATTTTTTTGATCTATGACTCTGTCAGCACTTCTATTTTTATAAATCTGCCTATATCCGTTGCATTATCCGTCACACCCTGAACATTATTTGCAGAATCTTTGCCCTGCCGTGCCGTCAATGAGAAATTTCTATTATCACCATTTCCCCTCCGGACACTTTTCCTCTTTACTATGTATCTTCGCTAAAATATTGCATTTACATTTTACACAATACTGCCGTGTCAAAGCTCTGTGCGGTTTTTTCGGTAAGTCACTTAATTTTTCCAAAGACTCTAAATTTTTCAAAACCGAAAGTTTATTTTCAGCAAGCCACGCTGCAAACTCAGCATCTTTGAGCCATGTAATATTTTCACATGTTGAACAAATCGCAAATCTTTCTTTTGCATACTTAAAATCCATACCTGTCCTGCTTACTGCAAGTTTTACAAAACCTTCGGCAATATTTTTAATTTTTCTTACCTTTGGAATTATTCCAAGCTCTTGTTTTATTTTACCGCTACAACAACTCATTGCGAACACTCCGCCTTAATCCAATAATCATCCCAAAAGGTGCCTGTTATTGGGGAATTGTCATAGTTTGAGATATGTGATATTTCGCACGCATCTGCCACTATCGCGGAATGGAACTATGAACTGCTGCCTATTGAATTAAAAGATTTGCAGACAATGGATTTTAATCTTGAACTGCTTGGTTTCGATAGTGACCAGCTTGCCAGGATACTTTACCCCGGCATACAGGATGGCCTCACCGATCCCGACGATGTTCCCGAACCCCCGGCGGAACCAATATCCAAACCCGGTGATCTTTGGCTGTTAGGTGAGCATCGACTTTTATGTGGCGACAGTACTAATCGTGACGATGTTGCCTACTTGATGAAAGGCGACAAGGCAGGTCTGATTTTCTGCGACCCTCCGTATAATGTCGACTACGGAGCATCAAAAAACCCGCGACATACAGACCAGGCAGAATGTTTGGATCTGTTGCTTCAACATTACGATAAAGAGGCATAACTACCTTTGCGCCAGCAGAACCGCGGAAATAGTCCAGATCGGGAATATTTGGGCAAACGGTAATCGCAGGACCATCCTCTAGAGGATAACTGAATAATGTCGCAAAATAAATTTGATTTTCATTGTGTGTTTGCCATAAGTTTGGACGTGGTCTGGAGATTAATCTGTTATCCGCAAGAAGATATTGACGATCAAATGAACGATGAGAATATCTGATTATACTCTGATGAGATTCATTTTTAAGTGTTTTTATAGCCGGAAGCTTTACATCAGGAAATAAAAGATCATTCTGAGGTAAATCAATAGTCCTGTCACCACTTTCTCGCATAGCATACGAACGGTTGGAGGATGCGAGAAGTGCCTGCCATCTGGCAACCAGAACTTCTTCACTTGGGCCAATAACCCATGTGCGCTTGCATTGGACACCGTTATTTTGCCATGGAAACAAATCTGTTATCTGTGGCCATAAAGTAAATTCATTTTTAATCTTAGGTTTAAAAGAATCCTGCCAACCATTAGAAATAGGCTGCCATTTCAATCTTTCAGAGGAATAAATAGTTTCGAGTTTTTGAAGTTTTTCTTCTCTGGTGCCTTTGATTCGTATATATCTTATGATTGCAGGAGTATCCATTGAAGATTTTTGCTTACGATAACCTATAAAGATGGCAACAGGGGTCTGAATTGCAAAGACATTTTCTTCTCTTCTTGTTCCATGGCCTTCACCACCGAGATCTATAATATAAATACGGTCACAAATTCTGCGCATATGCTCTCGAACGCCAACAAAGGCGTCGCCATCCAAATAACTTGATGCAGTAATGAATGATAAAACTCCTGGCCCTTTGGCAGTTTTATGTTCAAATACTTTCCAAAGAGACCAGCGAATAAAATAGATGTAAAGGTTATAAATATTTTTAAGATGAACTCCAAAGCCTGCTTTTCTGGCAGGTCACCTTTCGGAGCTTTTGCGTCCGCGTTTCGATTTGTTTGCCAATAAACGCCTCGATTTTCTGTGGTGAGTCCGTGATTTCTGGATGACTGAGGAATAAATCTGCGATACTTACGTTACTGTTTTTAAAAGTTTTCATAAAAATCTCCAATGGAGGTTGTTAAAAACGGCGGATCAACATTGAGCCGCACAACCTCCGTGGAAATTGCAGAAAACTATGAAAAAATATATTACCCGCGACAGCATGGAAAAGTGGATGAACCGTTCTGAAAAAGATGGTATGGGAGCGCGTACCAGAAATACCTATCGTGCTGCTATTATCGCATTTTGTAACTGGTGCGTCGAGACCGATAGAATGGCCGCTAATCCATTATCAAGGCTTTGTGCCGCTGATGAGCACGCTGATAAACGCAAACAGCGACGAGCATTAACAGAAGAAGAATTAAATAGACTCTTTACCGCTGCCCGGCTTCGTCCCCTTGCTGAATCATGGCCGCAAGTCAATTGCTTTGTCCGATACCGAAAAGAAAGGTCACAAGTCGTGGCACAAAAGAGCCACTGTTTTTTGAAAAACTAGAGGACTTGGCCAATAATGGAAGGGAAATTTTAAAGGAAAAACCAGAATTGATATCAGATTTAGAATGGTTGGGTTACCAAAGATCTCTGATTTATAAAGCTCTTGCCTTGACAGGTCTTCGCAAAAGTGAACTTGCAAGTATTACAATTGGCCAGGTCTGGCTGAATATCAAGCAGTCATACCTTGAACTTAAGGCCAAGGATGAAAAGGCCGGACGCGGAGCACAAATACCACTTCGAAACGATCTTGCCGGTGAGATTAAACAATTCATGAAAGAAAAACTTGCGCGTATGCAAAACAAATCCAGGAAAGCAGGCAATGTACCTGCCCGTCTTCCTGCCGCCCTGCCGCTTTTTGATATGCCAGATTCTATGGTAGGTATATTTGACAGAGACCTTGCCGCTGCCGGAATTGAAAAAACTGATGAAAGAGGCCGAAGTCTTGATGTCCATGCTCTGCGCCATACCTTCGGAACTCATCTTAGCAAGGCAGGTGTATCGCCCCGCGTTGCTCAGGCGGCAATGAGACATTCATCAATCGATCTGACAATGAACATTTACACAGACCCGACCCTTTTGGATGTTGCCGGTGCTATTAACGCCCTGCCGAAGTTTACAGACTCACAAGCGAATAGTGCCAAGATAGCGTAAATTGGTTCATAAAAAAACCTTATACTCTTTGGCAACAGATTATTTGAAACTTCTTATTTTAATTCTTTAAGATATTTTTTGATTTTTTGTTTTTCCTGCTCTCTGAAGCAATGAAACGGCTCTTCTATAAAATCACTGCAAATGTTCATCAGATTCAATGAACATTTTACGCCTTTGAGAAAACTTGAACTGTGTTTGCCGGTACTGTAAATCGTTGTGCTTATCCACATAACCTTGTTATGCAATTCTCGTACCTTATCCATATTGCCCGCTATCGCAGCATCGTACAAATCTACATACAACCTGGGAAAAATATTTGCTCCGCCGCATATACCGCCATGACCGCCGAGCAATATAGTTTCCGCAAGCAGTTCTTCAGGACCAACCAGAAAAGAAAAATCTTTTCTTTCATTAAGCAGCAACTGCAATTTATGAAAATAAATCATATTGGCGGAACTATCCTTTATGCCGTGAATATTAGGAATTTGTGCGGCTTTTATCACTGTTTCAGGTTCGAAGAAGACTTTTGTGCAGGATGGCATGTTGTATAAGAACAATGGTACCGGAATTTTAGGAGCAAGATGTTCGATGTATTCGAGCAATTCAGGCTGGCCTGTGGGGAAATAATATGGTGGTGCAAGAACAACAGCGCTGACACCCTGCTTATGCGAATATTCCGCGATTTTTATCGATTCGATGTGCGAAGTATCTGTAATGCCTACAAGAACTGGAACACGTTTGTTGACGAGTTTACAAACACGTTCGATTAATTCGTATCGAAGTTTATAACTCAGAGATGGAGCCTCGCCTGTTGTACCCAGTATAAATAAACCGTGAACGCAGCCGGAGAGGATATGTTCAATGAGTTTTTCCAAGCCTTTAATATCAATATTGTCTCTGTCGAGCAGAGGCGTTACCATCGGCGGGATTATACCTTTAAGTGGTTTTGGCAAATTCGTTGTATTCATTTAATTATTTCTTGTATATAATTTTTTGATGCTTCAATCAAAGCAATAATATTTTCTTCGGGAGTATTTCTCGCCACCGCACAGCCGCTGCCGAGTATAAAGCCGCCATGCCCTGCTTCTTTCATACATTTCAAAGCTTCAGCTTTGACATCCTGCACGCTTCCATTTAGAAGTGTCAATGTATTGACTCCGCCCATCAGTGATATGCTGTTTCCAGCCTGTTCCCTGACCTGTTTAACGGTAAAACCGCCAAGCGGGTCAAGCGGGGCTATGCAGTCGAGGTCGGTTTGAACAAGCCATTTTATTACAGGAAGGACATTGCCGCAGATATGGCAGTATATGATTGCTTTTTTATTATAATTATGTAGTTCCGAGCATACGGTTTTGATATACGGAAAGACAAATTCCTTCCAGTGCTGCGGAGATATCAGCGACATATTGCCTGCCGAGTCATTCAATCTTAAAACTTCGATGCCGTTATCGAGCCAGTATTTGCCTTTTGCGATGGCTGTTTGGGCGCCTTTTTTCATAACTGTATGGACAAGTGCGGGGTTTTCAATTAGATCAAATAATGCTTTTTCAATTCCCCGAAATCTTATGTAATAGGACATTGTCGCAGAATCGCAGTCGCCTATGATTTCCATATCGCCGCCGAATTCCTCTATTATTTGTTTTTGATTTTTACCCCAGCTAAAACTGTCAAAAATGTCCTTCTGCGGCACAGCAATTGCTTTTGCATCTTCTATATTATTTACAACTGAATCGGGGGAAATCCAGTTTCCATGAGCCAGCATTTCGGGATTTCTGATATCAAAATATTTTTTGTCGAAAAGTTTCGTAGCCAGGCCGCCTTCAAGATCGATTGTTCCGATTTTTTCTCCCTTTGAGTTTATTTCATAGATTTTATCATCGTGTTTTAAAAGTTTACGGGGATAAAAATGAAATTGCCGGACAGCATCAAGGCCTAATTTTTTTCCGGCCAGCGCGATGACTCTCAATGCTGTTAGCGGGTCCTGAATGACATCCAATATAGAAGCATTGGTTACTCTTGCGGAGAAATCAACCCAGATTTTAGGTACAACTGGAACTCGGTCTACTTTTTCATTTCTCAAAGCTGCTATAAATCTGTCATTAGCCATTATATAAACTTATACAATCCAATCCCTTATAAATAAACCACTTGTCCAGTACGTCGAGATTTTTCCGCAGCAAATACCATTAAATGCGTTTCTAATGTCTCATCAGGACCTGAAAGGATTTTATCAGCATCTCGTGTTATTGCGGCATCCACAAAATGCTGCATTAAACCGTTATCGCCACCATTATGCCCACTAAAGATACCGCTTGGCAAAGAATCGCTTTTCAACGTTTCAGTTTTATCAGTCAAAAAATCATATATTTGCATTTTTGAACCATCATAGCTGATTTGTCCCCTGGTTCCAAATATTGTGGTTTTTCTGTCACCAAATGGCGTGAAAGCTGTCATCGTAAAAGAAGCTGTTACAGCATTTGCAAATTCCATATTTACGACCTGATGATCTACAACATCATTATCACATTCATACACACATTTGCCATAGTCGCCATTACGGAGAGCTTGTTCGATGCCGCTGGTTGAAATATCAGTTGTAATATATGATACCGGCCAATCAATATGACCTGATTTATACATACCAAGATAAATCTTTTTCGCAGAATAAGGACAATTTGATTCGACCTTACAATTTACACATCTGTCAGAAGCTCCATCGGGCTTATTTTCCTTTTTAAAATGTTTCAAATTTCCAAAAGATGAGATTTTTTTGCATGATGCTTCTGCAAAATATCTTATCCAGTCAAGGTCATGGCAAGATTTGGCCATAAGCATAAAGGTTGAGTTTAACTCTTTGCGCCAATTTCCTCGTACATAAGAATGGGCGTGGTGCCAATAACCCACTGGTTCTAATCTTTGAATGCTTATTACATCACCTATTCTCCCTGAATGTATAATTTTTTTCAACTTTTGAGTATATGGTGCATATCGCAAAACATGTGAAACTGCTAAAAGCGTATGATTTTTCTTTACTGTTTCGACTATTTGATTACATTCTGATTCGCTCGGTGCCATTGGCTTTTCAAGCAAAATATCATAGCCCAGATTTGAAAAGGCTATGGCCGGTTCTGTATGCATCTTATCCTGCGTTGCTATAACTACGGCATCCGCAAATTTACTCCTTGCGGCAACTTCTTTCCAATCACGGAATAACCTTGCACTTGTTATATTATGCTCTTTGGCAAGAGCATTCCTGTAAAAATCGTGAGGTTCAGCAATAGCTTTTATAACTACTTTATCAGGATGCTCTATAGCATAACGAGCGTATCCTCTTCCTCGCTGACCTGCACCAACAATAACAACTTCTAACTTTTTCATTTTATGAATCAATCATCTTTTTAAGATCATGATGTAGATTTTTAATTTTATTTGCAGAGAAGGATTTGATATTGGCTTTCACATTATCAAAATTACTAATTTTATCGCGAAGCAGACACATAGATACCACGCCTGCTGCACAAAAACTCATATGAGGAATACATAACGGCCCATCTTTCAATCTCCCCAATGTTCGCTCAACAGGATTATAACACTCAAAAACACCAGGAAATTGATTTAACATTCTGATTGTACCAGTAAATACCTGTTCCGCCAAATCAAAACATTGTGCCTGAATCAATCCTTTATAAATCATATAATTCATAAAAGGCCAAACCGAGCCGAGTGCATAAAGTGATGGATTAAAATTCTCATCTTTCATCGAGACCGTAGTCAAACCATATTCTGTAAGAAACTCCCTTCTGAAAACTTCCGCAATTAACCATACTTTTTCAACAGGAAATATTCCAAGATATAATCCGGGATACAAATCGGATGTCTTAATTCTTGCTTTTTTCATATCGTAAGTAAGAGGATAGTAGTAATGGTCAGTATTGTCCCACATATTATTAAGCATAAAAGTCAATGTCGTCTTGGATTTTTTAAGCCAAATCCTTGATTCGTCATGCAGTTCCAAGGAATCTGCAAAATTGGCTAAAGCCGCTTCAAAGGAGTATTTTGCAGAATTAATCGCAACTGAATATACTGGCCCATCTTTATAAATTGGACAATTATCCATCCCGGATTCAGGGCCATAATGATATGGTGCTCTCTTATCATCAATGCCCCAAAGCGGAATATCATTGTTCGGTTTCCTTCGAATTTCAAACCAGTTGTAGTTCAACTGCAAAGATTTATAAGCTTTTCCAGCAAACGACATATCTCTTGTTTTTTCAAACACTTTCCACGCAGTATGAGCAACCAAGGGTATCTGAGTGATCTCGTCTTTTCTTTCGGTTTTGTCCTTTAATCCCATAATAACATGCAAAGGCATCATGCCGGTTTCTTTCAATGACTCCAACTGTACGCTTATCAGGCTTTGGACAAATTCAGGATTTAAATTAATGTATGCATCTGAGATAAAAGGCGATGTGTCCCAAACCCACATCGAAGGGAAACCAAGCCCTGTCAGACACCAGTGATATCCATTGCGTTTAACTTCATTAAAAAACAGAATATACCAGGATTTATAATAAGCCAGTTTTTCCTGAGCATTGTTAAATTTTGGGTGCGGAATGGGTTTTACAAATTCTTTCCAAATTTGCATTACACAATTTTGCTTTTGAGTTACTTGTTCGCCAAAGCAAAGCGTCATTTCAAAAAATTCACACTGCCCCGCTTTAACAGTCAGTTCCTTTTTCATTTCTATACCTTCAGCCAAAACTTTAGTTTCAGAGCCGCGTGATATAAATTCTTTAACAATCTCAATCTTTTCGTCAGTAAAACCTAAATGCAAATCCAGTTTCTCATTTTCAATAAACCATCCTCTTAATGACGAGAAATCAATAGTGCCGTCACCGTGTTTTTTCTTTTTATGATTCAAATCAAAAATAAAATGCGCACTGCAATTGGTTATATCTATTTTTTCAACCTGCTGATTTGCCATTAAACCCAAAACAATTTTTACATCTTTATTCTCAAAAGCTCTATTATGCAGTGTATATTTGAGCAAAAAACAGTCTTTGCCTGTAGCGGTAATATCCATTTCCAACTTAATAAACGGGCAAATAAAGTTCTCAAAAACAGCGTGTACGTGACCAGGTTCATGGTCAAAAAACGCTCTAAGACTTTCATCATGAGGCGTCTCAACTACTTTGCCATCCACGATAAAATGTTTTAGTCCGAACTCTTTTATAAACGAACCCTCAAATAATGTCGAATTCCCCTTAGGGTTCAGATAAAAAATTGAACCGTAATTTTTCACCGGAGAAGAATTCCAATAGCCTTTTTCTAAAATATTCATTTAATCTCCAATCAAGCTGTCATAAGCATCATTTATTTTTGTCTGCTATAATTACTACCGGCGGCTGCCCTTCTATATATGGCCTTGAGAAATAAAATACTCTTCCGGTTTCAGTACCAATAAACAAATCGCACCAGCCATCATTATCAAAATCTGCTACGTATGGTCCGTCGTTATGATTGGTCAGCCGTTCTTTAACGAGATCGCCTCGGTCAACAAACAAGGGTTTATTGTTATCTCTAATATTTTCATAATAACGAGCGTTAACATTGTCTAAAATCAGATCAAAGTCACCATCCTTGTCCCAATCGACTATATTTATCACAGTCCGTCCTGACTTTCCCGCGGTTGCGTTCGGAGCTCTGTTCCAGACAAGAGCCTGACTGTAAGGAGCATCAAATTCGAAAATATAATCCGGCGGGTTCAGTACAAGTTTTCCTTCAGGGGTTTTCGATCTGCGATATAAAGCCAAATCTCCCTTATGATCAAGGGTAACATAATCCATCAAACCATCTTTATCCCAGTCAACAGTAGCAGGACGGGTTCGCCAAACTGTAATTAATGAATCAGGCTGAGGCCTGAAAGACTGCCATTCAGGATAGACTGATTTATCCGGCCATGCAACTTTTATCAACTCACCTGCCGCAAGCCTTGGATTTCCTTTATAGCCAATATTTCTAAAATACATGTGCTCGCCCCGAATACCACTTACGATAAGGTCTTTCAATCCGTCATTATCCCAGTCGGCAACTTCGGCGTTGTTATACTGCCAGCAAAGCTCCTCAATACCTTGTACAGAACCATCATCGCCTGCTCTTAGCTGTATAAGACTATCACCAGCACACATATCATGTGGCCAATTCCATACAGGTTTATCATTGTCTCCGACGTTTTCATAATATTGCAGTGTATTTGAGCCTGCAAGAATCAGATCGTTATCTCCATCGTCATCCCAGTCAACAATAACCGGAATACTAAGGCTTCCACCGTCAACAATAGGATGCTCCTGCTGGAAATAAACCGGTTGACGCAATTTTGGTAAAGTATCAGGGCCCGCGATATTTTCCATAAAGCCAACGACCCCATCCTCGCAGCCATAAAGCAAATCTTTATCGCCTTCATTGTCCCAATCACAAACAACAATATTTATAAGTGCCTGTGTAATATTGATTTCTCTTCGGTCATAAGTCATTAATCTTACAGGATTGGCAAACTTCGGCGGCTGTCCTTTCTCACTTATATTTTCGTGAAAAAACAACTCGTGTATAAATCCAGCCGATACGAAATCAATGTCTCCATCGCAATCCCAATCTGCAGGAATATACTGGCGCTGAAGTAATGGTTTTCCAACATTGGGTTCGATGGGATTTTGAGTATCGATTAAAGGCTCATTTGCGGTTCCAATGTTTCTGCATATTCTGACAACCGGAAATAAATCTTCGTCTTTTGAAAGACCAGGCAAGCCACTTGCAATAACATCTCCCAAACCATCGCCATCCCAATCATACCAATAAGTTTTATGTTCAGCGACTAAGGGGTCTCCTCTAAATTGCAGTTTATTAATTTTATCTACTATGATATTGCCATTTTCATAATGCCACTGCCACCAATCCTGACATTCACGTCCAAGCATCAAAACATCAATTTCCTGATCATTGTTAACGTCGCAAAAGACAGGATTCGTATTTCCTGAAATGTATCCAAATGGTGTGTTATCCCTGATAATTAATCTACCGGGTGCAAATAAATTTTTAATTCCGCGTTCATTACTTATATTCTCGAAATAATAGTGGCCCGCCTGAAGACCGGTACATGTTCGTGTAACCAGAGTCCCGGAGTTCATCCACAAATCGAGATCTCCGTCTTTATCAATATCATATACATCGAAGACCCCGCTTATGCCGGAACATAATGTTCCAATTGTCGTTTTGATTCCAATACGCAAACGATCTCCGTTGCCAACCATAGGTATTTGTTCAGGAAACGGTTTATCATATAAAGGTTCAAAACCATAATAAAAAGAATAACCTGATTTGCCGGAACCTTTATGAACGAACCTTAGTGTTGCGTTTCTTTTATAAAAAACGTCATCATCCACAACAAAAGGCATATAATACTGCTCATCTCCCGATTTACCTACATCATAAACAACTGGTTCTCCGCTGTTTGAATCATAACGAACAAGCCGGAAAGAATTTGCCGTTTGTCGTTTTTGTATTGGGCTTAACTGCAGCCATTTCTCCCCTAAATCGATAACTGCTTTCACAGGCACATTAGACCATTTATCACTTATCGGCTTTACACAAAGATTAACTCTTAGACGATTTTTTCCTATTTGTTTCGGATTACAATTGAAATCTTCCGGAACTTTGACAATTCCTATTTCAGGAATTTCAGATTTATCCGGCACAAACAACCATTGATCACTGA
Organism: Planctomycetes bacterium GWF2_41_51; assembly: GCA_001825665.1. Classification (GTDB taxonomy): domain Bacteria; phylum Planctomycetota; class Phycisphaerae; order Sedimentisphaerales; family UBA12454; genus UBA12454. Next base: position 65,476 of record MHXZ01000125.1, read on the forward strand.
TAAGTATATCATCAATTATGCCATCAAAATGCTCCAATTTGGCATGACGGCTTTGCATCGAATTGGTACCAAAATAAATATCATAAAACATTTTTTCAGGCAAAGACGGCAAAACCGCATTGTTTATAATTTTCGTTTCTCCATCATCAACCTTCATAGCCAGCATACCAGGCTGCTGCCATGAAACAACAATATGATGCCAGGATTTATCGCCCCATTTTTCCAAATTCCATTCGATATTACTTTTCCCTTTTCCTTTTGCACCCGTCATAAGCGACAAGGCAGATTTAGAGCTGTCATTTTTTAACCGCAACTCAATCAAATCATCGGTTCTTATTTTCATACTAAAGATACATTGCACCGCTTCACTGTAATCGCTTCGAAAAGCCGGCAACGTATAGTTAGTTTTTATCCATAGCGACATTGTACACTTCTTCAGGTCTATATTGCCGTCAGTCTCGAAACGTATATATTGATTTGGTCTGCACCACAAACCGTTTCCGCTTTTGCCTGCAACCATAGAAAGACTGTCGTGATGGACGGACTTTGTACTCCCCTCCGCAAAATCAGCATCCAGGCCGTTATCAAATGAATTATAGAAAAGCACTTTTCCATTTGCTGAAAATGACAAACCTGCTACAAATAAAACAAACAGAACTTTTTGATTCATTATTTTTTTAATCACTATCTGCCTTTCCATTACTATCTCAAAAGAGGTACGGTTCTATAATGCGATTTATTACTGTCCTGCGGATTGGTCGCAATCCAGAACAGAGGAATAGAATATTCCTTTTTATCTGACGGAAGCACCGCAATATGCTCACCCCATGAGGTTATATCCTGAATCAACTGAGCATACGTTACGTTTTCTAATTTTTCATAAGCTGATAACGGATTTTCAACGTTAAATTTTCCGGCTTCCAAAGATATCGGCGGAATAACAAAATTTTCCAGTTCAGTTATTTTCAAAGGAGTGGTGCTGCTGCTTTGTGCAGTAAAATAATAAATCTTGTAGATTCCATTTTCGGCATTTGCGGTAACAACAGCAACTTCGTCTCTTCTGCTATCACTGTTAAAGTTCCCCCCAGCCACAAGAGACCAGCTTTTTCCGCAATTTGCCGTTTGTTCATAATGAGTGGTTGCATCTGCCTTGTATAAATAAACCGGCGATACTGATGGTATTACAGCAGCAATTTCATCGCCATTGCTTTTAATACCGTCAAACTCGCCTGCTGCCATAGAGGTTATATTGGTTTGAACGTTCAAAGTGTATCTTGTCCAGGATGCGTCCGATGGTTTCATAAATTGTATCCTGTCGCTGTTTTGGAGTTTGAGAGCGATCTCGTCATATTCATCGCCATCGGTTTTAAAATTTCCTGCTGTTATAGCAAGGATGCCAATTGCATTATCTTGCGCAATTATCACCGCAGGCTCCTGGGATCCTTTGCGAAAAATATATACAGGATATTTTCCATTGGAGTCTGGCTGACTGTGAACCGCCGCAATTTCATAATTTGCATTTTCTTTTATCCAGCCTGTATCAGGAAGAAAATTACCTGCCGCGATTTTTCCCCATTTATCGGAACTTCTGCCGCAGCGATCAAGTTCAAGTCCGTTCTGGTCATAGATAATTATTGTATAATAATTAGTACCGCCAATATTTGAAACAGGGGTGTCCCATATAACAGCAATTTCATTTCCGGATTCATAAACCGCAATATCACCAACCGCAATATCAATCGGCCTGCCGCCGACACTGAATACATCCGATCTCTCGTTTTCAATAAACCAGCTTTTGGCACAATTCGCAAAATCTGCAAAATTAACATTATTCAGCAAATCAATATTAGTGTTTTGATTCGTAAATTGTATAGACGTTCCGGAAGAAAGCCAGTCAGATACCAGCAGCTGCAAATCGTTAAAATCAATAATCATACTGCTGTCCAGGTCGCATTCGGCAGGAACTAACAGCGTATCAGATACCAAAAGCTCGGTATTTTGAAAGTTATGAAATACAGGCATGGGATTTTTGCAAATTACATGATAAAATTTTTCGTTCGGCTGTATTTGCTCTCCTGCACCGTTACCATACGGCAAATATTGTGAATAAGCGGTATAATCACTTTCAACAGACCACAGCCAGACATTGCATCCCGGCTGGTTAATTATATTATGATACATCGAATAAAATACATTATGCAGGACTATTTCTTTTTCAGTATTTGAAAAAATATTATTTTCAACTGTTGTATAATTATTCCGCAGCAAAATACCGATTTTACAATTTCTAAAATCACAATCTCGGACAATATTGCCGGAAGTATAACATCTGGTCTCAAGTGACTGATCGAGGCTGTGTACACGGCCCATTCTCGGAGCGAAATCGATTGCAATGTTATAACCGTCAAAGATGTTATTCTCTATGAGATTGTTTTTAGCCGCAAATTCACGTATATCGTCTGATTCTCCCGCGTTGCGGTACAAAGAGACAGCAATATGATAATCGCGCGTATTATAAGTTGCCGGTTGGAACTGATTGTTTGTTATCGTATAATTTCTGCAGGCATCAAGAACTATATCACCGTAAGAAACCGTACCGCGGGTATTGTTATCCTTGAATATGTTATTGTTAAAGACCCAATGTGCCGAGTTGTATTCACCGTACAGTCCGCCTGAAACATTTTCATTGACATTGCAGTTTTCAACAGTTACATTCCGGCCCCGCGGAAATAAGGCCCATAAATTCCTATTCAAAACAACATTCTGAACGGTAACTTTTCTGCGATGGTCATGGTTTGAAGAAATTGCCCTGTTAAAACCCTTAAGAGATATATTGAATATTCTGCTACCCGCATCAGACTCATCAGCCTCCTGCGTTTGATAAAGCAGAAAAGCATCACAATTATAATAATCGTTATCGATGTTTATAGTATGAGTATAATAATAATACAAATCCCATGCCTTCACATAAGATTTGCGTACGTCAATTGTCAGACCGTTACCGTTTACATCTACCGATGAATTGGCGTTAAGAATAAAAAGAGCAGGATGCGCAAAAGCCAATGCCCGAACACTGCCAACGTCTATTTCCCATGCAGTTGTACGCGCCTCGAATGTAACCGAAATATCTATTTCAAATGGTTCTATAAGTGTGCCGCTGCTGTACCATGCAGCCCATCTTGTCTGGTTCCAGGGGTCAAACCCCCGGCCGTCGCTACCCATGATTTCAGACACATTTCGCGCCGTTGATACGCCCAAAAAACATAACAAACAAAGAAAAATTATATGGCTATATTTTTTCATTCTTTACACTATATAAAAAAGCGGGGAGAAACCCGCGTCCTCCCCGCAAGCAATCAGCAAATTTTAAGCTAATATAATTTAGTCTGCAACCATTCCTGTGCAAATATCGCTAAATCTTCCAAATTGACAACGCAGTCACCATTTACGTCCGTAACTAAGCTGCCCGGTCTGCATGGATAAATTACAATATCATCGAAGTAAACAAAACCATATCCATCTCCGCCGTCTGTAAACCCAATCTCAAACTCTTGAACATCCGTTAAATCAATTCCGGAAAAATCACTCATATTAATGTGCCACACTTTCCATGCGGGATCAGTAAAATGAGAAGAATAAGGATAATAGACGCTGTCGGAACTGCTTGAATCAGAAATACGAACGAACATGGTTTCCGCTGTCGAATTCCCTGCTGTTCCTGCAAACCAAACATCCATTACGCGTAATGCCCCGTCAACTGACCAGTCCTGCGGTTCATCAAATTGCATTGAAGCTATTGATTCTCCGTAAGCGCTTTCATAAGTATATTTCATGGATTTCAAACCATTGTGGTGCTGAGATACTGATAGATCAAGAGTTGCGCCGGAGTTATTAATATGATAATCTTCCCAGACGCTTAACAATGAGGTTGTATCTGTATATGCTTCAAAATCATCCACAGACAGCTCCGAGAAAGTTGTAAAACTCCATATATACCCTTTGAACGTAGCAGTTGAAGTTTCCTCATCCACCCGCCAATAATAGCGGACATTCGGAATAGCCAAAACACCAGGATCAAAATAATTTACGTCATAAGCACCCTTATAAACACCAAGCGGATTGGCCGGAGTAGCATTCGTAACAGCATCCAAATCCGTACCAAGATAAACTTTATGGCCGTTGGTAACTACACCGGAACCCGACTTCCATTTCAAAACAGCAGCAGGCATTACATTAACTGCATTATCCATAGGAGTTGGTTCGCTGGCAAGTTTATCGCTTGCTCCGCCATTGACTTCCTGAAGACTATATCCGTACCGAATTTCATCGAAATAATATCCAAAGCTGCGAGCGTAACATATAATCAATGCAGAAAAATCAGTAGTCATGCTTCTGCTGACCTGTGGATCTGCGGCTTTAAGATAGTAATACGTTTCGAGATCGTCTTCGGTCAGGATACCATCTGCCATCGCACTGTCATATCCGTCTTCATCTAAAACCCACATTACAGCACCGTCTCCGGAAGCACTGCCAAGATTGTCAAATTTTGCTATATACAGATATGTTCTGCCATCCTGTGAGTTCTGAGTGTTATCTGTCGTAAGCCCTGCACTATCATAGCTAACTCGTATTCCCTGAAAATCAAACATTTTAGCTGACATTCTGAAGTTGCAGTTGCCGATAGTAGTACCGTGCCGAAGCTCGGCTATTCTGCTCACGAAATCGGTCAACGCAGGATCCGCTTTGGCAAGATAACTTATCCAAAGGTCGTTTCCATTGGTGAAATTTGTTCCCATTTGCCTTCGGACAGCTATAGCTTTGGTAAAAGCCGTAGGATCGATACAAACCAATTTCAATGCGCCGCCTGTTGCCGGATAATCACTAAAAACAAGGCTATTAGCGACAATTTCCTCTGTTCCGTAGGCATAGTTAGGATCGGTTGCGCCCGGCAGATACCAGGCATTGCTTCCCCAGCCTGCTCCACCGGTTCTTCCCGCTATACTGCCTGTTGGATAATCAAAGAATTCGTAAACTGTAGCAGCCTGAATACTTACGATACACATCAGAAGAATCTGGCTCATCAAGAAAATCGTTATCTTTCTTGCACTCATAATAACCATTCCTTTCAATTTTTTTTATTTTCTCTTTCTCAGAAGAATAGATGAACCGAAAGCAACAAGCATTATTGTAGCCGGTTCAGGTATTGTTAAAATACTGTCAAGACTGTAGCCGTAACGGAGTTCGTCAAAGTAGTAACCAAAGTCCGGGTTAACATTGTCATACAGATTAAACATAGCATAATATGCCGTAGTCATACTTAAATTGGCCTGGACATCTGTGCTTTTAAGGTAATAGTAGCTATCAAGTTCAGATAACCTGAAAACGCCGTCTGTCATAGCGCTATTATAACCCACTTCATCAAAGACCCACATTGCGGCTCCGTCACCAGTCGAACTTCCCAGGTTGTCAAAACGAGCGATATAAAGGTATGTTCCTCCATCCTGTACGTTATAAGTATTGTCGTTTACTGTGCTTGAACTATTATAACCGCATCTCACACCTTGAACATCAAACATTTTTGGTGACATTCTGAAGTTGCAATTGCCCAGCGTGCCGCCATGTCGGAGTTCTGCTATTCTGGAAGCAAAATCATTTGTTAATGCAGGATCAGCTTTTGCAAGAAAACTAATCCAAAGATCGCTGCCTGTTGTAAAACTTGTGCCCATCTGTCTGCGAACACCAATCTGCACGGCTGTGCCGCTTGTGTCGGTTTGAACCATCTTTAGAGCGCCGCCTGATGTTGCATAATTACTAAATACAAGACTGCTGGCCACGATCTCGGCAGTACCTTCATGATAACCGGTATCTGTCGGTACATACCACTGACTTCCGGCCCAGCCGCCTCCGCCCGATTGACCTCCAATATTACCCGGTACATAATTGAAGCTGTCCCATACTTCCGCTGCCTGGCCCAATGAAACTAAAAGACACACATGAATCATTATAACAACTAATTTCTTCATCTCACTACTCCTTAATAATTTTGATAATAAATAATACAACACAGAAACAAATCCGACTTATAAGGCCTCCTTTCATAGAATTTTCATCTTGAAATTACATCAGCAACTATTAAAGAATGATAAGAAAAAACTTTCGCAAACTGAATACCATATTGCGCCTATTTTTTCACATTTTAGGCAAAAGAATCAAAGCCTATAAAATCGTTATATTACTGCTTTGTAAACCAGGTTTAGAATGCCCCCAAGAGCAACATTTTAATAAATGCTAATAATGGGTATTGTACCTTCCCTTTCATGACTGCTCTCTTTGGGTTTCAAAATCCCATTTAATATTTCTTTTTTACACAAAAGAGTATATTATTATTATAGTTTTTCGTAATTTTGTGAACCAATTTAAGATACTAATTATAGGCGAATTGCCGAAAATGTGAAAAAATATACACAAATTGGTATTTCCTTTTTTTTGGGAATTATTATCCTGTAATTATAATCATTAAAAATTCAAACAGCTCAAATAAAAGGACAAAATTATGAAGAAAAATAATGCTTTTACCCTCGTTGAATTATTAGTTGTAATTTCTATAATTGCATTACTTCTGGCGGTTCTAATGCCTGCGTTATCAAGTGCACGCGAACAGGCAAAATCGGTGATATGCCTTGCTAATTTAAAACAATGGGGACTTGTCTGGAATTTATATCTTAATTCAAATAATAATCGTTTTATTGAAGGCAGATTTCACGGTGATGAAGTAACGTGGCTGCATGCATTAGAAAAATACTATCAGAATGGTGAATTGATGCTCTGCCCGGCCGCAACAAAACCAACTAATCCCGTAAAAGGTTCTGTGTCCCCGGGGGGCAGTTGTCTTGGCGGCAGAACTAATGCATGGGGAATTTTCCCCGGAAATACCACAAATCATTGGGACAAAGCAGGTGCTCTCGGAAGTTATGGTTTAAATGAATGGGTTTGTAATCCGCCTTCAAGCGGCGAAGACATACCAACAGGTTCACACGGAGGACCGGAAAAATACTGGCGAAACATAAATGTCAAAGGCGCAGACAAGATTCCCTTGATGGCTGATAGCTGGTTTATCGGAGGATGGCCCAATGAAAGAAGTAAAGCCCCGGAATATGATGGTCATAAAGACTCTGCCGCCGAATATGAAATGGGACGTTTCTGTCTCAACAGACACAACAAAAATGTCGGTATGGTTTTCATTGATAATTCTGCCAGAAAAGTAGGCCTGAAAGAACTTTGGCATCTCAAATGGCATGTCGGTTACAATGTTAATGCAAGGTCCCCTATTTGGCCGACATGGATGAGAAGTTTTAAAGATTATAAGTAAGAAAAAAAAGATTCAAACCTTTTGCGACGGATTGTACATGAATAAAAATAAAATAATACTGATATGCGGTTGTTTAGTTCTGGCGGCGATATTCTATATTATATTTTTAAAGCCTCAATCTTCCGGAATAAGCGATTATAAGGGACAAATCGTTTATATAAAATGCAATAATCCGAAATGTGTACACGTTCAGGAAATGGATAAAGCAGAATACTTTACAATGTTACATGAAAAATTTAATGATGAGGAGCGTCCTTTGTGTTCCAAATGCGGCAGTTCTGCACGTCGATATACGAAATGTCCCAAATGCAGCCAGCTCTATTTCCACGCCGCTGATAAATGTCCCGATTGCGGCTATTCGGAATTAGATTCTGCTAATAAATAATTTCATTAAAAATTTTCCCCCTGTTGACAGGATAAGTATGAATATTTCCTTTATAGACAGTGTAATTATCATTATTTATTTTATAGCGATGGCGGCCATAGGAGTTTATTTCTCGCGCAAGAATACAAGTACTGAAGAATATTTTGTCGGAGGTCGCTCATTTCCGGGATGGATAATCGGTCTGGGAATGGTTGGCACATCAATAAGTTCCGTCACATTTGTTGCGTACCCTGCTGATTCATTTAAAACCTCATGGATTCGCTTTATTCCAAATTTGTCTCTGCCGCTTGTCATAATTTTGGCTGCATTTGTCTTTCTTCCTTTATTTCGCAGAACTAAATGTCTTTCGGCTTATGAATACCTTGAAGCAAGATTCGGCCAACCTGTTCGTTTCTATGCCGCGTCCGCTTTTGTCATTTCACAACTTGTACGTATCAGTTTAATATTATACTTGTTAAGTCTTCTCACACAGGAAATGACAGGGCTTGACCCCATTCTTAGTATTCTTATAACAGGGCTTTGCGTTTCACTATATACCGTTATTGGCGGTATTGATGCCGTTCTTTGGACCGATGTTATACAAACAATTATGCTTGCCGGCGGAGGAGTAATTTGCGCTGCTGCCGTTATAATCAAAATTCCCGGAGGACTTGGCGAGATTTTTACGACAGCATGGCAGCACGGCAAATTGTCATTCTCTGAATTTAATCACGGCCAATATTCACAATTACCTTTGGGATTTTCACTCAGCCAAAAAACTGTTGCTATGCTTTTGATTTTTGGTTTTGTCAATTGGCTCATGGAATATAGCGGAAACCAGACAGTGGTACAAAAATATTTTGCCGCGAAGAACATGAAAGAGGCCAAGAAAGCCTTATGGATTACTTTAGGTTCTTCATTGCCTATATGGGCTTTTTATATGTTTGTAGGAACGGCTTTATATGTGTTCTTTTATTGTTTTCCTGCTCAACAGGCAAATGAAATACTAAACGGCGACAGAAAGGCCGAACAGATTTTACCCTTTTTTATATTGCACTATCTTCCTTCCGGTGTCATCGGCTTTATAATTGCTGCGGCATTAGCAGCGGCTATGTCATCACTAAGCGGCGGAATAAACAGCATCGCTACCGTATCGATGGTGGATATTTATAAACGTTATTTGGTTAAAAGAAAAGATGACAAACATTATTTATATATTTCCAGGGCAATAGCAACATTAACTTCCATCTTAATGATGCTGGGGGCAATTGTTTTTTTATATTCCAAAACAAGGACCCTTCAGGATACCGGAATGGCTATAGCTTCGGTTTTAAGTGCCGGTTTGGTAGGAATATATATGATAGGTTTTTTCACAAGACTTTGTGACTGGCGGCCTATATGCATCGGTATTTTATTTACAATCTTTTTCACTTTTTGGACGGTCCTATCGCAATACGGAATCTTACCCGAACGTTTTATGGTAAAGTTTGATTTATATTACACCGCGATAGTCGGCAATTGCGTAATGATAATAACGTCGCTATTCTTTAGTTTTGTATTCAAACGCAAAACCCCGTTAGAACCGTCGCTCAGCATCTGGACATTTTCAAATAAATTATCTGTACAGGAGCTTGTTAAAAGCTGATAAGTTAACGCCTCCCATATTTCCTGCGGTATTCGATGGGAGATAACTCAGTTTCATTTTTGAAATATCGGCTGAAGCTGTTAATTCCGGGAAAATTCATATAATTTGATATTTCACTTATATTCATATCAGTGTTAAGCAATAATTCTTTAGCATAAGCGATTCTTGAATTTTTTATTTCATCGAGAATCGATCTATTCAGCTTTTGCCTGAATTTATTTTGTAAAGTCCTTCTCGAAACCCCTACTTTACTTGCCACATCGATTACCTGGATAGGTTCACGCCTGCTGGCACGGATAAATTGCAGTGATTCGGCCACATCATTGTCAGTTATAGCCATTACATCCGTAGAAGTTCTCGTAACAACTTGAACGGGCTCCACAAAAATTTTTTTATTTTCAGGCTTACGGCCATTCATTAAATCATCAAGCAACTGAGCCGCTTTGAAACCGCTTGTTTCGGCATTTAAGGAAATGCTTGATAGCTGCGGGAAACATGTTAAACATATCGGCTCATCGTTATCAACTCCGAGAATCGCAAGTTGTTCAGGAATGTGTATCGAAACCAGTTTGCATGCTTCAATAACATTTACTGCCCACGCATCGCTGCACGCCATAAGACCTACAGGTTTAGGCAATGTCACCAGCCAACTGGCTAAATGATTGATTTTAAAATCAACCCCTTTGGTCAAAATCTCCCGGTTTGTAGGATGGTCATAATAATAAAAATTATGTTTACCGGCAGCGGCTTTAAACCCTTCATATCTAAGTCGTGTCCAGTGATATCTTATATTTCCGTAAAAAGCAAAATTGGTATAACCGCGTTCGATAAAATATTCAGCCGCCATTTTTCCAATTAAATCATGTGCTATATCAAGTTTTGGAATATTTCCCGAGGCATGTGTCTCAGTAATTGCAATTACGGTTGGAACGCCTTTTTTTGTAATTTCTTTTGTTCTTTCAGGACTTCTGGTTATCAGTCCGTCAGCGTCAATCTCGTAAAGATGGTCATAAAATTCTTTGCGCAATTCACGACCATGTCTGTAAGATGAATCATGAATATTTCTGTATATGGCCCATGGCCCATGTACTTGCGCGTAACGAGAAATCCCCCGAATCAATTCACGGCAGTAAGAACTGGCATCTTCGATAACCAAAATGACTTTTCGCATTTTATGAGTCATAATTCTGCCTAATAAACGAATTGAAATATACTTTAATTGTATAATATTGATTTGATAAATCAACCAATTTTGCCTGATTTGTGAAATTTTAAATCATTTGTTTAAAAAAATTGTCTATCCTGAAATGTGAAAAAAATTACACAAATTGGTATTTGTACTTTTTTGCGCGTCCCTATAATGCAAGCGTTAAAAAATCATGTTCCTGAAAGGAGATATTGAAATGGATTGATAAATGAAAAGTAAATTCTGTATTTCCGCTCCTTCGAAATTTACCACAAAAATATTATTCTGATTTAACCTCGAATTTTCCCCCTTGAATTAAAAAAGAAGTACTAATTATGTTCTATACTATTTTTTCAAAGAAGGGAGTTTTGATATGTTTAAAATTCACTACATGATTTTCACCTTATTTCTATTAATTTCATCCGCTTCCGCCGAAGTTTTTATGTATGAACCTTTTAATTACGATTACGGCCCTTTACATGATGCAAATGGAGGTGAAGGCTGGGGCGGACCATGGGTAGAAACCGATCCGGATGGCGATGTAAACGTTGTTAGCGGTCTGACTTTTACCGATTTTCCGGTCTTTGGAGGCGCAGCTCAAATAAAAATGACGAATAATGACGACTCGTTTCACGATGTAATCGCTTCAAGATTGGTGGGACAAGGACGTGATGTAGGAAATCTATGGGTCAGTTTTCTTTACAAACAGCCCCAGGCGCCTTTGACTTCGAATATAAGCCGTACAGCCGAAATCAGGGCTTATACCCCTAAACTCAGGGCAAAAGCAAAAGAAACGGGGTCACAGGGTGTTGCTGTTGGTTACGACAGTACAACCTCTGGCGATGCAAATTATAATGTTCAGGATGGTAATACTTATTTGATTGTAGTACGTTTTAGCGATGTTAATGATGTAGCAGGAGGAGATGCAAATATGTGGGTTCTTAGCGAAGCAAACTATGATGCAATCAAGACAGGCCCACTTACTCAGGAGTCTTTGGATTCACATTGTGTCGCGCTTTGTACCGATGCTCATGCTGTCAGGGCATTAGGTGCCAGTGATATAATTGAAATGGCTATAGGTGACAGTTCAGCTACAGGGTTTACAGTTATTTTTGATGAAATCAGATATGGTACTGTAATGGCTGATGTGGTTCTGCCAAGAGTTAAAGATGTACTAAGTTATTATGATTGTAATTTTGACCCCTGGAATTCTTCACGATGGAATAGCTGGTACAATGCCGGTGGTTATATTATAAGAACCTTTGATTTGGATACATCAGTCACTTTTGAATCAAGGCAAACCGTGTGGGAACCGAATCTTTCTTATCTTACTTCCAAGCAGCTTTTTACTATAAATAAAGATATAGCTATCGATGTAAATGGCAATGGCGTTATTATTGATGCCAGAAAGCCTCATACTAGGAGTTGGAACATATATGACTACTATACCAATCGCATAACATGGGCTTCAGATTTTGGGTCATGGGACGCATTTACCATAAAACAAATTAATCCAGGTTCAGGGTCCGGCATTCACAACCTTACATTAATGGGATTCGCCAGAGCCGTTATTACAGATCACGATCAACTACAGGAATTTGTTATTGAAGATTGTTCGTTTATAACAAATGTGTGGGGCATAATATTTCGTGGGAGTAATATGGTGTTGAGAAATTGCGAACTAAAGGAAAACATTAATGGAGCAATCTATGGTGAATATGATTCTCATAATATCAATATTGAAAATTGTCTCTTTGCAGATAACAGGACTTTAAGCGATTACGGAATTTACGGGGATATTGTATTGGATGCTTGTTATCAATATACGATACAAAATAATGATTTTAATGCGCCGACTTATCCGATAAGAGCATATCAGCCGGGTCTTTCGATTTTTAGAAATCGCGGCGAAGCAAGCAACATACGTGAACATCATCCTCATCATAATCTTATAAGAGCTAACAATTTTAGAAATCGCCCTCTTGCTATTGATCTTAGTTCTCGACAAGCGCATTATAGCGGCAATGACAAAACAAAAGAAGGCCGCTGCTACGCCACTTTCAATACTATAGAAGATAATAATTTTATTGATTGTGATATAGGAATTCATGTAGCAAGCTCTCATAACAAAATAAACAATAATAGTTTCACCAATGCACAAAGAGAAATTGTTCTCCATTGTATGTATTATGAACTCGTCGGAACCACGATAAATAATCAAAGCGGCGACAAGGTCTATATATGGTGCGTGGAAAGTGATTATGTAAATGATTACGGTGATTATCTTTTTTATGATTACGAAATGGCTCAATTTATAGAAAGAGATGAAAAACTGATACATGTAATTTCTACAACGGGTACGCCGATTTTTGTAAGTCCATAATGTAGTATAAAAATAATTTAATTTAAAACTTTTTTCTAAAATAAATTTTACAGGAGATTTTTATGTCAAGAAAATTAAATTATATCACGATAATCCTTTGCTGCTTATTACTGCCATTAGAAAATATTTATGCCGAATTAATTGTCAGCGAATCTTTTGACTATCCTGTTGGCCCTCTAAATGCCGCAAATGGAGGTACCGGTTGGAATGGAGCCTGGCAGGAAACATCCGCCGATGGAGATGCTAACATTGTTGCCGGATTGAAATTTGAGGATTATTCGTCAATTGGAAATGCTGCGCGGCTTAAAATAACGAATTTAAGCGGATATGTAGTCTGTACTGCAACAAGAAACTTCGGAGTAGATTTTCCAAAAGCCGCTTCCTATGAGCCTGTCGGGTCTGATGATTTATGGGTAAGTTTTCTATATAAGCAGTCCGGAGCCCCTTTAACTGATAACAATAGTCGTATCGCTGAAATAAGAAACGCTGCTGGTCCCAGATTTCGTATGAAGCCGAAAAACGGCTCTTCACAAGGTGTTGCGCTCGGCTATGATACCACCCTTACTGCTGAAAGCTCCAAAACAGTTCAGGATGGCAGTATTTATATGTTTATTGTAAAATTCCCCGACATAAATGAGACATCAGGCAGCAATGCAAATATGTGGGTTTTAACTGATGCCAATTACGCAGCCATTAAAACTGATGGTATAACAGAATCCGAGCTTAACAGCAATTCCTATATGTTTGTTTCGGAAATACATTCACAGCGAGATTTTACATCTGACAATGCAATTGAATTAGTTCTGGCTGATAGTTCCGAAACAGGGTTTGAAGCTACTTTGGATGAAATCCGTTATGGAACTACTCTGAATGATGTTATAAAAAATATCAATTCACAATTACTGATTAGGGAATCTTTTGATTATATGATTGGCGACAGTCTTAACGGTAAAAATGGCGGCGCAGGCTGGATGGGGGCATGGATAGATACAGACTCAGATGGTGACGCTAATATTACCGAAGGTTTGGATTTTTCAGATTACCCTGTTTCCGGAGGGGCTGCTAAACTGACAATTACAAATCTAAGCGGGTATGTTGATTTTGTAGTCAATAGAAGCATTGGCTTGGATTGCCCTTCTGCTGCGAGAGATTTATGGGTCAGTTTTCTTTATAAACAGCCCGGCGCTCCTTTGGCATCTAATACCAGCCGATCTGCAGAAATTAGAAATGCTTCCGGACCAAGGCTTCGTATGAAAGCAAAAAACGGTTCATCGCAGGGTATTGCTCTCGGTTATGATACCACTTTAACAGCAAATGGAACTAAAACTGTTCAGGATGGCAATACTTATATGTTTATTGTGAAATTTTCTGATATTGATGAAGAATCAGGCAATGAGGCTAAAATGTGGGTTCTTACCGAATCTGATTACGACACTATTAAAACATCAGGAATTTCAGAATCTGAATTGAATAGTAACTATTATCTTTTGGTAACCGAACCGCATGCAAACAGAAGTTTTTCTTCTTCGGATTCGATACAGTTGGCATTGGGTGATAGTTCTGAAACAGGCTTTTCTGCTGTATTTGACGAAATTCGTTATGGGGTGACACTCGAAGATATAACAGAAATAAGGGAACAATTTGTCCTCGCTGATGATTTATTGATAGGTGGAGACTTTAAGGATGCTTATGCAAGCGGGGGTACACCAATTGATATAGCTGTCGGAGATTTTTCAACTACAAGGCCGGGTGATGAAATTGCTGTTATTTGGGATGAGCCTGTTTCGCAGGTTTATGATCAGTTTTATTATACCATAGTTATTTATGACCAAAACGGTGTAGAGCTTGACCGTGCTGGAAGAAGCCTGACCAAATGGCAGCATATCACATGCGGAAATCTTATATGGGACAATTCGTATGCGGCAATAAACGATACTTATGAAATTGCGGCAGTAAAAGCTGAAGCTGATGCCAACGGTCACTATCCAGTTTATTTCTTTCGTAAAGCATTCAAAGACCCTTTTACTGTTTTAATGACAACCAATGCAAGCCGCATTACCGATATAACCGGAGGAAACTTCAAGACAGACGGTGATGAATATGATGAAGTTGCATTAATAACTGCAGGCAGTAATATCTATTATTGCAAACCAACTGATGCAAATTGGTCAGCCACAACGACAAATATTAGCGAAGCATTAATTGCTGTAGCATCGGGCAATTTTGATGCAAATTCAACAAATGGAGATGAGGTTGTCGGAATCTCGAATGTACTCGTAGATAGTAAACGTCCTGCTAGATTATTTAAGCCGGGCGGGTCAGGATATTATAACTCTGCAGCAACACAGCAAAATTTAACCCTGGCAGGAGTTGCCGCCGGAGATTTTGATGGAAATTCAATCAATGGAGACGAAATTGCTTTGGCATCTTACTATAGTTATTATGTCAAATTCTATTATCCTGGCAGTACAGGGTCATTTAAAACCTATGCTGAACCATTACTCGGTGTAAAAGCGAATGCTGTCTGCAGTGGTTCATTGGCTATGAACACATCATTAACGAATTATGACGATGTTAATGGCTTTAGTAGCGGAGACTATGGTACGGAAATAGGTTCGTGGGGAGATCACGTTTTATTTCTGCCGTCTGAATCCCAAAAGATTAACATTCCCGCATATTGGATAAATTGCAAGATAGATACGAGCTACTACCATTCAAGAACTGTACCATTAATCAGATAATTTTAGAAGACTTTAAAACCGGCCGTATTATCATTTCATAAATGTCAAACGGCCGGCTTTCTTTTTTGGACTTTATGTAATTAATTTTCTTTATTTTCCATTAGGTTTTAGATCATTTCTATTGAGAGCGTCCAATATGTCCAGCGACAATAAGACTTTCTTGAGGAAAGAAATGCTTGACGCCGGACACAATATCTGGCAGAATAAAAAAAACCGATATATTCAAACTACAAATTACATATTTTCTACTATTTTCAACCACTCTATCCGTTTGCGCAGAAACATCTTGCACATATCCAAATAAATCGACACGTCGGCAGAGGTTGCGACAAATCTTCCACCTTTGATTAATAAAGTACAATCCTGAAAACAAACCAAACGGTTCGAACCTGGGCGATTTCGTTATATCAGGTACAAAAACAGCAAATCCGCGCTTGCAGTAAATGCGTACCACTATGGACTTTCGCTGTCATTTGCAGTCAATTGGTGGAAATATACGACTTTTAAAATCTTGAAAAAATCTCTCGTAAGCCTTTGGAAATGATACACATAGGCAACTACTGGCACCTCTTGTCATTTATAGACAAAAAGCGGGCGATGAGAATCGAACTCACATTACCAGCTTGGAAGGCTGTATGAGTAGAGATATAAGTATCTGAAAAATAAAAGGTTAGATTTAGGTCAAACTGCGCTTGCAGTAAACCTTGCAGTTACTGTAGTCACGTCCTGTCACAAATATTTTGTTGAAAATTATACCCAAGCAATTACATATGATACGGGTCATAGGTCCGAATCCTGTGTCGCCCATTAAAGGTCTCATTGGGAAACTCTACAATTACCCGGTTATAAAATATCAGTGCATCTGAAAACCGTTCTTGATTTTCCAAATCCCAGCCTTGTTGATAAATCGAATTTACATCCTCCCCGGCCAAAACGCAAAACTGAGTTATTGTAATGATTATAAATGACGAAAATAGATGCTTAACTCTTTTCTTCATCTCACATTTCTCCAAGTAGTTATTTTTTAACTATTCACGAAAATTAACATTTTATACCAATGCAAAGCCTTGCACGACAATAACACATATTCATTTAATTCATATAAAACACTTCTTGTAAAAAACTGCAAACAGGCGAATTGCCTATGTTCGTATCCATTAGATCAGCCATATATGCCCACCATTTTTTCACAACAGTATTGTGTGGTAAGTTATCAGCATTGTTATTATCGCTTAGCTTTTGGACCGCAAAAAGTATTAACGTTTCCTCATCCAGAAAAATTGAGTAATCCGAAATACCAGTGGTCTTCAATTCTTTCTTGAGTTCAGGCCAGATTTCATCATGTCTTTTTTTATATTCTTTTTCAAATCCCGGTTTTAACTTCATCTTAAAAGCTTTTCTTATCATTTTATTCTTCCCCATTAATCTTTTTTACTGTCTCTATCATAGTCAGGATATTCTCAATAGGAGTACCAGCTTGTACATTGTGACACGAACAACATATATACCCTTTTTGTTCATGACCAAGTGTTTCAATACAATTTTGAACCTCTTTGCGAACATCAGCGGGCGTTCCAAATGGCAAAACAGATTGATTATCAACACCACCATGGAAGATGACACTATTTCCATATTTATTTTTCAACTGATCCATTTCCATGCCGGGACAAATATGCTGAATAGGATTTAATACATCAATACCCGCTTCTATCAACGGCCCAATAAGCGGCTCAGAGGCACCATCGGTATGATAAAAGACTTTGATGCCATAAGAATGAATGAGTTCGCACCACCTTGTTATACGATCTTTAAAAAATCTTTGCCACAAATCTTGGGAAATAAGTAATCCATTTTGAGTCCCCATATCATCACTTATAAAGCAAAGGTCGAGATAATCGGCAGCCTGATCAAAAAATCTTTTCATCATTTTAGTCTGACATTGCTCAATCTTGTCAAGTATTGCATCAGCAAGTTGAGGATTTAACACCAAATCCATCAAGGCTTGTTCAAACCCTCGCATTTGACAATAAATTTCAAATAGAGACACCCACGGACCAATGGTTGCAAAATCTTTAGAAATCCTTTTAGCCAGATTAAAAGCGGCTTCATATTCAAATTTATCTACCTGAGGCCAATAAGGATAATCATTCAAGGAATCGATACTATTATAATTTTTAAGCGGCGCCTCACCAAATTCATCGTATGTTGCCTCACCGGATTTTATTCTCTTTAACGGAACACCCCACATCGTTCTATTTCCAGCAGAATTCGCACCCACTTGAGACCCTGATACTTGAGCATCGATGTTGCTTTTATAACCCATAAAAACCCAGACGATTTTATCTAATCCCATTTCCTTATACAAATTAAATTCATCCTGCAGCCCATAGTAATTCTTAAGGCTCGCAAGAACCTCCGACGTATGCCATAAATCAACTGGGATTCTATCCGTGCTTTGGCGATTCAACATCTTAGTTAAACGTTCCTTTGTTTTCATTTTTTACCTCTTTTACTCAATTTCATTTTTCTATTATGCCAATTATCTTTAGTTTTATAGTCCATCAGGAATGATAATGCCCATGAAGCCATATAACACAAATTTTTCTCTTATGACTGCGTGGGACAAAGGGCCTTAGATTATCAGCATCTTTATCAAAAGTAAGCTGTATCCATGCCCAGGTTTTGCCGTGGTTTTCCGTTTTACCTTGATAAATCTGATATCGTCCTGTACCTATATTTTTTCCAGTTGAAGGATCAACATTGCTTGATATATATACACAATTTATATCCTCAGCATCAATGGTAATGCCGTCGGCGTATTGATTCTCACCATCACAAAGATATGTTCCTACAAACGCAATCTGTCGCTGCTCCCATTGCTCCTTCAAATTATTCCAGCGTCCATAGCGATATCGCAGATCATTACCAATTTCATTGTCAAGACAATTAATGAATGCCGCAACGGGTTTTTCTCGTCGATCATATTCCAGATCCCATACCCACCCTCTTCCTTCCGTTTTGCCCTTGTAAATCAATGTTCCATCTGATGGAATCAGAGGTTTTTGTTTAACTTGTTCAAACGATTTTATTACATTGCCATCAGTTGTATAAAAATTACCGTTCTGATAATAGAGATGATAAACATTATTCGAAGGTTCTCTATTAGGATGGCCATCTGTATAAAGAAAATCGATTCTGTCAATGCCATTATCTGCATATTTAACATAAGGTCTGGTTTCATTACCCCCTGACATGATTAAAACGAATGGTCCCTGCCAGCTTTGAGCATTATCATCGGAATATTGAATATTCGGATTAAAACCAATATTTCGCGAGAAATTGTAAATACGTTTTTTTTCAGCTGATAATTGTACAAGATTACAATATGTTGTCAGCGTCGGCGTAAAAAATATTTTTTCCGGCCGCCAGCGAAGGCTCTCTCCTGTTTTGTCGGCCACACGCCAATACCACTTATTCTCAAGATGATGTTTGCTGTAACATGCAAGGAATTGACCATTGTTAAGTTTTAAAAGTGTCGGATTATCGTGATCATCTTTGTTTTTCCATGAGTCAAGCCGATATTTCCTTTGAATATGATTTTCTAAATCATAAATATATACTTTTGGAATACCTTTTGAGTCAAAACCACCAATATCCAAATTGTTATAATCTACAATAATACGTTCATCGTTAAACCATGTCCATGCGCCATCTGGAGCTAATTGTATAATTTTAAACGGCAACTTATTTTCACAGATATATTCGTAAGCTCCTATGTCGATCCCACGTCGACCATCTTTGTCACCATCCACGATGCGATTGTTACCGCTAAAATCGGTTGACAAAAATGAATTAACTTCAGTAATTCCAGAATCAATACAAGGACTTCCAGGTTTTAATCGCAAATCACCAAAATCATCATCAACGCGACGTTCTTCTTTGTAATGACGCGGTTTTATCGCTCTTATAAAAAGCGAGTCCCTGTCAAAATTACCTGAGCCTTGCCATCCACCTTCTATATTCGAATATAGGATAGAAATATTGCTATCTGAAATTGCTATCTGGGCAATATGTGACGCAAAATTATCTCTTATAATTGAGTTTTGTATTAATGCATTGCTTTTTATAGCAAAAGACAACGCTCCACCATCATACTGAGCCCAATTACCAACTAAAGTACAATTAATAATTTTAACATTTGAGTCCCGCAGGCTTAAAATCGCCCCCCCATCATATTCAGCAGCATTCAAGCTAAAAACACTATTGGTTATAAGGGGATTACTTTGACTTCTGTTAAGTATTGCTCCACCATTTCCGCCGGCAATATTACCAAAGAAACCACACCTAATGATTTCAGGATTACTATTAAATGCATTATTGACAGCACCACCATGTTCATCGCTTTCATTTACGAAAAACTTGCAGTTTGAAATAAGAGGACTACTTGTGAAATTATTAATTGCCCCGCCGCAGCGAGCAAAATTTTTGACAAATATGCAATTTCTGACCGTCGGACAGCTTTTATAATTAAACATTCCCCCTCCATAACTATCATCATCGTGTGTTAAAGAATTTGCATTTCCACCAGTTACTATGAATCCATCTAAAATGGCAGTTCTGTTTATACCTTGTGAATTATGGAGTACATGAAAGGAATCATTTAGACTAAATTTGCCATCGTTATTCAAATCGCCGCTTAGTACAGTTTTATTCTTATCAAAGTTCCTCTTAGATAAATTATCTTCTATGCCCGAAAACCCGCCATAAATTGACACACCATTTTTCAACTCAAATGAACTATGCCGTAAATCTGACTGGATAACACATAGATGCGGTTTGTAAACGCCTGCAGCCATCCATATTTCATCACCGCTGTGGGCAGACTTAATAGCTGAAACAAGTTCTGTGAAAGCATTTTTCCAGTTTGAGCCATTGTTTGCACCGTTTGCTGAAACACTGACAAAAATAATCCCAGCATCGGCAGGCACAATACCGAAACATAGTGAAATAATCAGAATAATACAACTGGATACAATATTAGAAAACACTTGTGATTCTCCTTTTCGCAGAATAAGTTTAGATTTTATAATGCTCAGGGCTGAGAACCGAGCCCTGAGCATGCTTTTTCGTTCGAATAAGTTTAAATCACTAATACATTATGGAGTGCATGTTTCGCCCCAAATAACATCCATATTACCAGTATTGCCGGAACGTGTTAATGGTGACTGGTAATACTCGAACTTCATGGATTCTGTCACATAATTACCTGTTACAGTTATGTTGTAAGAGCATTCATGAGGAGTTTTGTAATCGCCGACATAAATACTTCGATTGTCACAATCAGTTACACCATTATCTTCTATCTTTATGTCATGCCCGCTGACATGGATTCCATGGTTTCCGGAATCATCGATTGTATTGTCTCGGATCGTATACGGTCCGCCGGTTCCGCCATCAGCACTCAAATTGTGATACGCGGTTACTCCGTCAGAGCAATGGAAATCAGGATCATACAGGAAGTTCTGTCCAACATCCGTTATTATATTACCTATTACACTACTCTGATTGCTTTGTCCCATATTTACACCCGCGCAGAGCGCGTATGCCATATCATTATATCGGACATTGAGACCATAGGATCCTGCAGCACGTATTAGATCTGCCTCGCCATTCCATGAAGTAGAATTCACCTTAGGATTACAGCCTGCCCTGCGAAGCAAACAATTTGTAATCCATATAGTTTCACAGTCAGTCAGGTAAATCAAATGTGGGTGTGGATCACCAGATGTATAGTTATTTTTGGTCTTATGGATGGTAACGTTATCAATAGTAATGCCTGTCTTAGCTGTTGCACAAATACAATGCCGAGCCTTGAAATTACCAAATATCTCCAAATCGTAGATGGCCGTATTATTGTTCACATATATCATCACTTCATCATCGTTTCCGTTCCCTGCCACTATTCTTGAGTTCTTGCCGACAGTGGTGTCCAGCGTACACCCTGCAGGAATGGTTATAGGGTTTCCAATAACATAATCGGCACTTGAATTCAGATAAAATACATTTCCAGAACTCCCATAATTTGCGAAATACCACGCAATACTACCATTCGTAGCCACATTGCTATGATCAGATATTCCTCCGTGCGAAATATAATAATTCGCAGCATAAGAATCGGCACTTATAAGCAACAATACCAATAAAATAAGTTTTATAAATGTTTTCATAATTCACTCCATTAAAAAAATTCTCTTTTAAATATTGAATGAAGCACTATCAAAGATGGTTATACTTATGCACTCAAAAACAATGCTGCAATAAAAGGTGATAAAATAATTATGTTTTTATCAAATGCACCTCCTTTCATGATTGGATAAAATCAATGCATCCTTACGTTCCCGGGAAGAATGCGTATTTGGTCCTTTTTTCATAATATTAATGTGATACCATTTATTAATTTCTTTACAGGGATCTTTGTTTTGTCCCATTAAATGTATTCCGTGATTTCTTCGCCAATTAGTTATACCTGTATGCTCTGCTTTATCATTGTAACGGCTAACGGATACATGATAAGATCGAGTTGATGCATTTCAGAAATATAATCATCAACATAAATAATCTTGGCATTCACAGATGTGACATCGCAGAACAATAATATGATATAAAAATATAAAATCTTAGATGACATTTTTTTGTCTGCCATATATAACCCTATAAATTGCTCGGGGGGGCCATTGAGCAGTCCTGAGCCCCTGTATCATCAATTCTATCTAAACAAACTTCATAAGATTGTACGTAGTACCTCAAATGACACTACCTTGCATTTTAGCTTTTAAAATATCAATAGGCATAGTTCCGGCCATTGTCATTATACCATCCTCGCCGGACTTGAAAAAACCAATATCCTCAGTGTTCATTAATTTCTTTAAGATATATTTTTCATGCCAAAATTCGTCTCCAAATCGGTACAGCCATTTCATTGACATATTTGAAAGATGCTCCTGTATATTTTTAAAATCAGGATCATTAAATCTGTTATTCATTTCATACTGATCATTCGTTTTATCATATAAGACATTAGCACTAAAAGCTTCTTGCGGTGATCCTGCAGGCGCCCATGTCCCGCCAACAGCATAGGTATATTGCTTAGTATAAACTCCTCGCCAGGCAGGTGCAAAATACATAAGTGGAATTGATTCAACTGTATCCTCTTTGCCTTGCACAATATCACCTCCAAGATTATTTCCATGAATGTTTTTAGGCGGCGATATCCCAAGAAGCGATAGAATCGAAGGCATCATATCCATCGAACCAATCAGTAAGTCGCTTGTTGTGCCGGATCTATATGATTCAGGCAGCTTTATAAGGAGAGGTACATTAACTGATCCTCTTTCCGGACAACTCTTAGGGCTTAATCGACCATTCGATCCCAGCATATCTCCATGATCAGCAGTGAAAACAACAATAGTGTTGTCATATAAATTAAGCTTTTTAAGTTGTTCAATCAACATGGCAAAAGCTTTGTCCACTCCGCTAATCATCGCCATATGGCCATGATAGTATTTTCTGATTTCAGGATTATCTTCGACATTGGGCCTAAGCTTTATTTGTTCAGGATCATACAGATCTAACATTTCTTTGATAGCTCCATTGGTGTAATTTATACCCGTCTCAGTATCTATATGGTGTGGTGGATGCCAGGATACAAATGCGGCAAAAGGTTTCTTATTATTTTCTTTGATAAAATTACAAGCCTGCCTGGTCTGTCCAAATGGCTCCCACTCATCAAAAAATTGTTTTTTGCCATTTTCATCCCAATAAAAACAATCACCGGGAAGATAATTCATGTCACAATTATTAGTCTTAAAAACATCAAAACCGTGGCGATGTTCACCTTGCGGAATGGGTCTGTTTCTATCTCCGCCATAAAGATGCCATTTTCCAAAGTATCCTGTTCTATAGCCATTTTTTTTCAATACTTCAGCAAAACTGTTTCCGTTTGTTTTTAGTAATTGTATATCATTACTAAAACATCCATTATATAAGGGATGCCGTCCTGTCATCAACATTCCACGATATGGCGTGCACACCGGTTGAGAAGACACGCAATGATTGAATCTGATCGAATCCTGAGCACAGGTATCAATATTTGGAGTTATCAGTTGTTGATTTCCATAGCATCCGAGCATGTCCCTGCTTTGCTGGTCGCTGAAAACAAACAATAAATTAGGTTTGGGTTTCGATTTACTCTGAAATAATGAATCAAGATTACAACCAGCCAGTATACCTGTTGACGTCAACAGCCCAGCTTTAAGAAATTCTCTTCTGCCTGGCTTAAACTTTAATTTATCGTTTGAATGTTTGAAAATAGCTAAATCTTTCATAAATGGATAAATATCCTTGTTTAAAATGTCAGGGCGTGCGAAAAAAGTACGCCCTGAACAGTTAACTCGTCATAGAACTATATTTTTGCTGATATCATGGTGTACATGTTCCGCTGTGCTCATTAACATCATTAGGGGTATTGCCGTATACACTTGTAGTAAACGGGTCGTAATTTCTGAAAAAGATCCGATGGTTGTTCGGTGGATCACTTCCCGCAGTTAAATAATTGTTGTATATTAATAACTCGTGAGAACATTCTGGGTTATCCTTGATATCTCCAAGATAAATGGCTCTATGGGCACCTGAATATATGTCATTTTCTTTAATAGTTATGTTATGCCCACTCACATGAATACCATTATTATTATAGTAGCAGATCTCGTTGCCGGATATCATATATGGGCCGCCGCCCTCCGGATGACTCATATTATGGTACGCGGTTATTCCGTCAGAACTATGAAATGCAGTCGAATAAAGATTGTTCAAACCTGTATGCTGAATTATATTGTTATTGACCCCTGCTTTTCTGGTTTGTCCCATTTGCACGCCAGCGGTAAGTGCATACGCAAGATTGTTTTCTAATATCAGAAGATCATAATTATTTGAAGCACAAATCAGGTCTGCTGTTCCATTCCAGTCCCTAGGATTCAATTTAGGATCGCTACCTGCCCTGCGAAGCGTACAATTACGAATCGTCACTTTTGTAGCGTCTTTACAATAAATAACATGGGGTGTAGGATCGCCCGATGTATAATTGTTTTTTGTCTTCTGTGCAACAACGCTATCAATCGTCACGTTAGTTTTGCCATTAGCGACAATGCAGTGGCGTGCATAACGATTTGCATGGATATTCATATTGTAAATCGAAGAGTTATCGCTCATAATGATCATAACACCGTCATCAAGAACGCTTGTAGCTTTTACAAACGCAGTACTGCCAACGGTACTGTCAAATCTTGTTTGCGAGGGAACAGTCAAAGTACTGTTTATATTATAATCAGCACTCGATGTTAAAAAGAATCTGTTTCCAGGATTACCATAATTGGCGAAATACCATGCTATACTGCCCACTATTCCTGGGGCGGCATGATTAGCAATTCCATTATGTGGAATATAATAATCAGTGCCATAAGAATTTGCACTGACAATTAGCACCACCATTAATAAGATAAATTTAATTAAATTTCTCATAATTATCTCCGTGTTAAAAAAAGTTTTTCAATAACCGATAATCAATGGTGCAGTAACATTGCAGTGCTGAATAATAACGATGTGCAGCAGTTGATCGAAAAATTAAATTACCTCCTTTCTTTTGATCGATTGCTGCTAAAGCTGTCTACAAGAGTTTTATAAAATCTTTTAATTTAACGAACTGACTTTGAAATTAGATATTCTGGCAACAGCATGGCTTCCAATCGTCCTAAAGCCAATTTTACCGCTTGTGGGTATTTCATCTTCTATTCTCTGAGGATCAGTAAACCCCGATACGAATTCTCCATCAACATATAATTCACAGACATGGCCTTTTTTTATGATATTGACGTGATACCATTTATTAATTTCTTTGCAAGGATCTGGGCCTTGTCCCATCAGATGTATTCCAGGATTTCGTCGCCAATTTGAAACACCTGTATGCTCAGCTTTATCATTATAGCGGCTCACGGACACATGATAGGAACGGGTAGTAGCATTTTTAGAAATGTAATCAGCAAATACACCCGTACGATTAGGAACGCCTATAATGGCATCTTCGCCGTTAATGCCTTTCATCCCCAAAAAAGTTATGACCAACCCGTTTTTAGCTTCAACATACATGTCGTATTCGATACTGATATTATCAGGAAAATCCAGCTTGCAGAATGACATACATCCGATTTTACCCTGCTGTGATCCAGAGCAATCAAGCCGCATGATCCCAGGTTCAGGATTTGTTACCCTCTCAACAAGACCCTCAAAATGCCAGTTATCCAGATTCAAAAAATTATCCTGATAAATTATTTTTCCTGAGATGTCATTTCGTGAAACATCGTTATTTTTTTGACAGCTGAAAGATCCTGACAATAAAACCAAGATAGTGATAATGAATCCGTTTCTCATATTGTCTCTTTTTCCTGATAAGTTTGCTGTTTGCATAAATCTATTATCTGCATCAGTTGAAGTGTTTCCTGCCATGGAACAAGCGGCTCTTTTCCCAACGCAAAGAAGTTGTAACATTCATCATAATAGTTGATTGGCGCAAAATCGCTGAGCTTAAATTCTTCCTCGTACCATTTGATCTTTTCACCATTACTATATTTTCTGCCCCTTGCGGCCAGTTCTTTTTGCACTAATAAATTTGTAAGTTCTGTGGGCTTACAGTATCGCACATTCCACACTTCACCATCCGGGTTTAAGGCCGCGGTACCATACTTACCGAAAACGATCCAAGGTTCTAAAGAAAATGCCGAAGCCATATTAATATCTAGGTCCAGAATGGTATTCTCTGAAGTTTCAATTAGGATCTTGGCCACATCTTCCGCATTACCAAGACTTGCTATCTTTCTTGTGATACAGTGGACGTTTCGAATCTCCGATGGCACTATATGCAATAACTGATCAATCTGATGAGAACCATAGTTATTTAGTATCCCTCCTCCAAATTCTCGAAAAGCCTGCCAGTCACACCTGCGAGAATAATCGCAACGCGTCCTTTTTATCATATAAACAGGCCCTATAAGTCCCTTTTTCAATATGTTCTTGAGACACTGAATATCGGATCCTGTTCGGTGCGGCTGATACACCATGAATTTGGAATTATTTTTTATCATTAAATCAAATACCTTCTGGCCATCAGAGGCGCAGGTTGCTGCAGGTTTGTCGCAAAATACGTCGCATCCGTACTTAAAAGCTTCAATACTTTGCTGTACGTGAAACTGCGTCGGCGAAGCGATAACGACCAGATCGATATGCTCTCGTTTGAGCATATCCTGCATATTAGAGTATGTCTGAACATTATAAATATCGTGAGCCTCTTTGAGCCTTTCAATAAGAGTATCACAGACGCAAACCAGCTCAAATCCAGAATGTTTAACGATTTCAGGTACGTGAAAGTGCCACCCGATACGGCCAAGCCCTATAACTGCTGTTCTAATTTTTTTCATAAGATTTCACACCAGTTTCTTGATTCAAAGAATAGCTTATCTTAGTCTGCTGCGGATCAATAGATTCACACATCTTATGCTTTTTTTGTTTTGCAAGAAATCTTAGCAACACACCTGCGACAAACACCATAAAACCGACAGCTATGCACGTTATTCTGGATTTCCAGTCAACCTGAACTACACACAGACTGGCGATTACAAGACCGGCGATTATTGCCAATATCCCGCTAACCATGAATTGTCGTTTATCCTGTTGGATGTCGATTTCCGCATCTTCGATAGGATGGTTCATTTTTTCATAAAAGTTGTGTGTAGCACTTTTTTCATTATTTGAAACATTTTTCCAAAATAACGTCGAAAGCATAAAAGCGGCGCTGCCCAGAATAATGACTCCGCCTACCGACATACCAAAGGGCCATTCCTGAACAGGGTCCAAAGTTACTATACCCGTTTTATTTATAAGCTGTGTGATTGCCACATGAGGGCCTGCAATAAAATCAAAATTTGAAGCAAGCAAACTGTAGATCAAACCAACGATTGAGGAAAAGACTGCCGAAAATTTCGGAGCACGCTTTATCCAGTATACAAGGACAAGCGGTACAGATATCGGAAGCGTGACACTCTTCAAAAGCATTAACATCAGATCAAATAACGAGAGTTCTTTTTGCCTGGTGAATACTAACGCTGCTAATATTACACACATTCCGAAAATTACATTTGAGATATGAGCAACCACAAACAGTTCTTTCGGTGATGCGTTTTTACGAATGAAAGGCTTATAAATATTCATACAAATAATAGCCGCATTCTGATTTATAGCCACATCCATGCTTGAGAGTGTAGCCGCAAATATCACCATTATAAGCAGTCCCGCCAACCCTTTTGGTAAAATGTCAAGCCCCATTAAAACATAAGCGGCATCCTGAGGATGACTCAGACCTGGCAAAAGAGCCGCTATATCTGGAAAAAAAATGCTGGCAGCAATAGGAGGTATAAACCATACAACAGGCCCGACAAGGAATAGCCCTGCCGCAAGAAAAGCTGCTTTCCTCGCATTGATACCATCACGCACTGATAGGTACCGTGGTGAATAAATTAATGAAGATGATATGAAAAAGAAATTGCAAAAATAAGCGGCTATCCAGGTTATCGGATGTTTGGTGCTGATGACCTGTAATTTCTGCGGATCAAGTCTCTCAACAATCGCTCCTACGCTCCCCAGCTTTGAAATTGTAAGTACGGCTATAACTATCGTCAGCGCCATGAGTATTATCGTTTGCAGAAAGTCTGCCGTCATTACTCCCCATGAACCGGCGATAGTTGAATAAGTCAGGATAACAACCCCGCTTACAATAATTGTAACTTCTATAGGCCATCCAAACGCGACACTGAGAAAAGTCGCTAAACCCGACAGCCAGATAGCGCCACCAAAAAGCATCATTGGCACCTGGATAGCGGTGAAGAACTTCGCTGCCGTTTTCCCGAAACGATCTTCTACGATCTCGATCCAGGTAATTCGCCTTGTTTGCCTGCACTTATGCGCGATAAACAAACCCATAAAAAAATAGGCAAATACATTAGCCATAAACAGAAATATTATAAGTATCCCATTTTCATATGCGAAACCTGCCGCTCCAGTGAAAGTCCATGCGCTGAAGCTCATCATGAAACAACTGGCTCCCGCCAGCCACCATGATACGCGATTTCCTCCGATAAAATAATCTTTGACGTCTTTGCACAGGTTTTTTACTAACAAACCACTGCTGACAAGCATGGCCATGTAGCCAAACATTATCACATAATCAGAAGTTGCAAATTTAAAAACAAATGTATTTTGCTCAGCCATAATTAACCCAAAAATTTCACATAGTTTTTATAACACATTTTTTCACCTTACTTGTCACAATTCAGTGGTTGACCAAAATAAAGCGATGCCTTTCCAAGTATCGCCACCTCACCTCTGATCCTATCTGCCGACTGAAGCAAAAGTTTAACAGCTTTATTACTGGGATAGTGTTTGTGCCCAAGTTCAAATAAACATTCTCCTGTCTCTTCCTGAGTTAGGCAATCCTTTTCACCGCTATAGAAGCCTCCTCTCAAGCTATCATCTTTCAGACGGAAAAAATCGGCATAAAAATCAAAACATAACTCAAGGTTTTCACCGCTTGGTGCTGTGTAACTATAGAGATCAACGCCGTTATTATATGCTATTTCAGCAGCGGTTGTCAGCAACAAGAGTGTCAAATGGCTATACCTCAAACCAAGATTAGGCTTTGTAACATAATCTCTATAATGACCTTCCATCTGAAAATGTCTATAACGATCATATATCTCACCATCATGGACCTGGAAGTCAGGTTCGCGATAATATGGCGTTTCGCCTCTCATCAGTATGCAGCCCTCAATCAGATCGAGCATATCTTTACTGTTATCTACAGAATCAAGAGCATATCTGACAAGTTCTTCATCACCCAGTGCATACCCCAGTGCTGCCATTCCCAAAGTATGGGCGGCAGCATGATTCTGATAATATTGCTTATCAAAATAATCGTTTTCCTCCCAGCGTTTGGCACCTGTTTTTATATGGGACAACAGCAATTGAAACCAATTCTCAACGACTTTCTTTTGTTCCGGAGTAAAACCTGAATAATTATATAAAAGATCGTATGTCCATATGAAGGATAGGGAGCCTCTTGCAACAGCCATACCCAAGGCCGGGTAACTTATATTTGGGTCAAAATCAGCTCCTGGAAGAGGGGCATTTTGAGCCCAGCCCAGCAGCATTTTAAGCGACTCATCAGCATATTTTTTTTCGCCGGTTATCCAATAAGCCATTGCCAGATCACGCGCATATCCACTGTCCTCTCTGCAAGCTGGGAAGAAACCAACCCGATTATCGTCACCTGTATACGGATTAGGTTTCTTACCTTTTTCGATATGATCATCTATATTTGATTTTAAAACTGCCCAGTTACTATACCATGGCTCTTCTCTTTGGTTCACCCGTTGTTTAATAGTTACCAGATCACTTTGTTTAAGTAAAAGCCTGGGATGCTCTTCTGTGATCGGCGGAATCTCAATTCTTTTTGCTCGTGCAAAATCACTAATTAAACTCACCACAATTGCTAATAAAAAGAAAGACACTTTAGACATCTTATTTCCTTTTTAGATTAGTTTCGAAAAAAATCTTACTTACTACCGATTGGTTGCCCGAAATAAACAGCAGGCCTGCCCAATATCCACATTTCACTTTTAGCTCGATCCATTGAGCTAAGCAAAAGTTCGATAGATTTATTCTTGGGATATCGCTTATATCCAAGTTCAAAAACGCCGGCTTCTATTAAAGGTCTGATGCGATCTTTTTCACCAATGTAATATCCACCACGCAGGCTATCGTCTTTAAGTCTGTAAAAATCCGCATAAAAATCAAAGCACAATTCGAGGTTCTCACCACCCGCAGCTGAGTAGCTATAAAGATCCACACCATTGTTGTAAGCAATTTCTGCAGCCGTGGTCATTAGAAGCAGCGTCAAACTGCAGTATTGCAACCCTCGATTTGGCTTAGTGACATACCCCGACTTATTGTGGCCACCCAATTCAAAATGACGATAACGATCACTTATTTCACCATTATGAACATTCCGCGGCTGCGGGTCACGATAATACAGTTTCTTACCTCTCATCAGGATACAGCCTTCGAACACATCAAGTACATCTCTGCTGTTTTTTTCGGAATCAAGGGCGTATCTGACAAGCTCTTCATCCCCAATCGCATAGCCTATGGCCAGTGTCGCCATACAATCCGATGCGACATGATTTTGATAATATTGCTTATCATAAAAATCATTTTCCTCCCAGCGTTTTATGCCTTCCTTAAGATGAGATAACAATAATTGAAACCACTCCTCAACGGCTTTTTTCTGTTCAGGCTTAAAATCCGGATAATCATACAGAAGATCGTATGTCCAGATGAACGCCATCGAAGCTCTTCCGACAGCCATACCCAAGGCCGGGTAATTTATATTCGGATCAAAATCAGCTCCCGGAAGAGGATCATTTTGCGCCCAGCCTGCCAACATTTTTAATGATTGGTCAGCATACTTTTTTTCGCCGGTTATCCAATAAGCCATTGCCAGATCTCTCGCATAGTTGGCATCTTTGTCACACACAGGGAAAAAACCGTGCAAACAGTCAGGACCGGTATATGGTTTGGGCTCTCTATTATTCTCGATCTGCTTATCAAGACTTGCCTTCAAATCTGTCCAGCCGCCAAACCAGGGCTCCTGCTTCTGATTGATCCGCTGCTTGATGATCTCTATATCGCTTTTCTTAAGCAAAAGCCGAGGATGCCCTTCCGTGATCGGCGGTATTTCAATTCTCTTTGCTTCAGCAAAATCTGCAATTACACTCATCACCAATACTAAAATAAGTAAAAGTAATTTATTCATGCTTATCCTTTCTAAGATTTAGATTTTTCCAATAAATCCATTTTCAGTTTTAAAAACCAAAACTTTTGCGTCTTCTCATTAAAACCACCCCGAAAGAAAGCAGCACAATCGTCGCAGGCTCGGGTATTGTCGCAATAAAACCATGGATACCAGAGGTATCCAAATAACTGCCAACAATTTTATTACCGCTAATCCCATTTATCCATGTGTAGCTTGCTCCAGGGAAATCAAGCGTTAATAGTATTTGAGCATCTAAATTATAAAGATAACCTGAATCCCCTGCAGAACCGATGACCCCAGCTATGTCATTTGCCTCGTGAACAACCAAATTGTCTCCGGAATCCATGCAGGGACTCATATCCTGCAATTCCAATCCGTCATCCGCCGTACCTAAAACTCCATCTTCTCCGGCTAGGCCATATTGATAGCCTTCCTGGTCTTTCACAAACAACGGCGGTTCATCAATATTTCCGCCATAATCGCAGCCATAATTTGTGTTCCAGTTTACACCGCTAACAGACATAATTTCACCTTTAAAAAGAGGCTTGGGAATAAATTGCTAACCTGAATTAGCTTGTCCCAAGCCCTTTAGCGTATCGTTAATAAACTAATTCAGATTTATACACTCTGCTCCTTCAGGGTCGGTGCATTGGAGCCAGGATTCTGCTAAGGCAGCAAAATCTTTAAAATCAACTCTGCAATCAAGATTAAAATCTGTAGACAGATAGCCCCAGGTACTTTCTCCGCAATAATCATCAAAGGCTGTCAGCTTAATATTCTTGATGTTACCATCGAAAAACATTCCATTTGCGTTCCAGTTCGCACCAATAAATAGATGCGGATACAGTGCGGCATGCAGTCCAGTGTCCAGATTTCCGCCCAACACATCGATCTTATATCCATCGATACTGATATGGGCGCGATTCTTGTAAGTCCATACGGTAACATGATGCCACTGATCTTCTTCTATGATCCACGGTGAACTTGGCTGATGATTTGACAATGTGCCGTTAGCATAGTTATAGAAATAAGTGATAAACAGCAGACGTGTTTTCCCTTCATAGGCAGTGCCTGCGGCGCCCCGCTCTGTCCTGACTATCCATGATTGCGGAACTACCAGGATCGTCTGACTAGGCTCAAACCAATCGCTTGTCAGCATAACATCAAACTCGCAACGGAAAGAAGTACGATTGCTAAAAATGTTTGGAATATAAGCCATCTCACTGGCATTGCCCCATTCAAATTCAAGAGCATCAGTTAACAGGTCATCTTTCTCTGGTGAATAATACCAAGATCCTTTTTCTGCAAGCCATTGCCCAAAAACAACATCGCCATTCGGATCTTGCATTACTGTGCGAGTTTCGGTAACAGTTTCCGGTTGATTCAGTACTACAGGCACATCAACATTTTTAGTTGTTTTGGTGCTGCTGAGCATGGGCCAATCACCTGCAAAGCTTTCATATTTTTTCACGGTAATATCATCCATGGTACCAGTAAAATATCTCTCCCCGCCATTCCATTTCGCACCCATATGCAAATGAGGGTTAACCGACGCAAGGAACCCGCCCTGCAGAGCAGTCGGGCCTGAACCATCAACTCCATCCAATACAATTTGTACATTATCATTGATTATTGAAAACTTCACATGGTGGGTCACACCTGTCGACACTGCCCAGTTCGAAAATGTGTATCGCGGCAATGAGTTGCCGCCTTCATGCATCCATGTAGTCAGTTTCAAACGTGCATTGGCCCCATCGGGTTCAATCCTTAAATCCCATGATCCGGCACCTGCCATTATCGTCGCTTCCTGAGAAATATTGCTTGTTGTAAAATCAAACTCAACCTCAAGCGATATTGCACCATTGAGGGCATTTTTAATATATGCAATTTGAGCACCTGAAAATACAAGCTGCCCACCAGATACGCTCGCCGAAGCCGATCCTCCACCCTCAATAAATGTCCCAAACACGATATCACCATCTGAATCAGCTAATACATTTCGTGTCTCCGTAACAAAGGATAAGATCGGATCGTTTATTGGTACTTTTATTGATTGGGAAGACGCAGTTCCCGTCATATCCCAAGTGCCCACTAAGATTTCCTGAGTAGAAACGGCCAAAGTAAGAGAGGCCATAAATGCTATACATATTATTAATATAAGTGTCAGATTTTTCATTTTATAAGCTCCTTATTTGTAGCTATTAAGTTATTTTATGACGATCGTATTGATTGATGTACTCACTGATTGACATTTACACAGTCTGTAACCCCCGGCTCAGTGCAGGAAAGCCACTGCTGGATAAATAAGTCGATGTCTATGAAATCAATTTTGCAATCTTTGTCAAGATCGCCCTTCAAATAACCCCAATCGCCGCATATCGGTTCGATTGAGTATAACTTAAGATTATCAAGATAAGCTCTCGGCCATACACTCGCTCCATTCCAGGCTCCAAATGTTAGACCATTATATGATAATGCAGGATCAAACGAAGCTTTCAGTGATATACCGGCAGAGTTCGAAAAAACAGTCCCATTGTTTAACTGAATATAAAGATTTCCTCCCTCAAGCCATGCCGCGACGTGATTCCAGTTATCAACATTTACAGCGAAATCGGTTTCGAGACTTACGGCGGAGCCTGACGCCGGCCAACAGACAAGATTTAGTTTCGCTGTTCCGCTGCCTTCGCCGTCGGTTACGAGCTCAATTTTAAATCTGTTGATCCCGCCGGTAACCAGAATCGGCTTTGAGTTAGGTACCGTTATCCATCCATTGGGATAATAGGTTACGCCGACGTTTGCTGGTTCACGAGGTTCGAAAAGTTTGAAATTCAGTTCGATTTTAAACCCACTTTCGACCTCATACATAACACCCCCAATAAAAGCACTTTCTTTTTCCCCCCCCCTTACAAGCAGGCTTTTATCACCTGCTTCGCCGGATGCTCCAAGACCGCCGGCAGTCTGAGACGCCGGATAAATTGCATAATAAGACGCAGCCCTCGGACCGCCAAACACCACATCGCCGTAGCTGCTCTCGATCACCGTTCGGCTTTCGTTTATAAAACCTCCTCCTTGGCCATTATTTGAGTTTAAAACGGAAACTGTTTTGGTTACCACAGCCCCATCCATATTCCATTCACCGATCAGCGTTTCGGCCGCCTGTATCTGCAATGAAACAAAAAACACAGTTAGCAAACAAACCATAATTTTAGTTTTTTTACACTTCATACCTTATCTCCTTATTCAAATTGTTATTTAATAAATCTATGACAACAATTAGCTTCTATCAAATTATCACCTCGCTGGGAGTATACTTACATTTCTCTTGGGATGAAAATCCGTTCCTATGTGGTCACGCCAAGGCCAGATACCCGTTGTTTGAAGGTGCCCGTCACCCATAAGATAATTGGTTTTACCATTGTGATTAGGTCCCGGTCCATACGTCGATGTTGATCGCGACTCTGGCCAACCAGTTTTGCTTTTCCACTTATATTTCACAACCGCATTGGGGTGGGGACCTTTTGCGCTGAGCCACCAGCACCCTGTCGCTTTACCCCCGGCTTTTGTGTCTGCGTTGTTGCGTGGATCATCCGAATCCGTATCAGCAAATAACGGCAGAGTGGCGGGACCTTTTATATCACTGAACTTTCGCCATCTATTGTGAGCCTCAGTCATCTTAGTACTCCCAACAATAATATCTGCTTGTTCATGATTCATCATTGTACCGGTGAAAAACTGATTCATTCCGTACATTCCATGGGGGGTGAATACTCCGCCACTGCTTACAGTTTGTCCGGTTTTCTTCATCTCGACAGGGCATTTGAACAAACTAAAATCGTTTATACCACCTTTTTTTGTTCCCTCAGCGTCAGTATATGAGGTGCTTTTTGCCCTGCCATAGTGATAGTCTGACAACACGACCATCCACCTGCCTTCTTCTGTTGTATAGGGTAAATGTTGGCCGTAATCATTCGCATAACACGTGGCGATCAGCCCGATGTCTTTAAGATTGGTCTTGCATAGCACAGTGACGGCGGTTGCTTTTGCCTTGCTAAGTGCAGGCATAAGTATTCCCAACAGCATCGCTATAATGGAAATAACTACCAACAACTCAACAAGTGTGAAACCAGATTCTTTTCGATTTGTTTTTAAAGCTGCAAAGTTCATAATTTTCTCCGGTTAATAATTTCTGCTGTCATTTTCTATGTTTTAAAACTTTTATGGAGCATATTTTGACTTTTTTTGCCTGACAATTGCAAAACCAAATCCAAGCAGCATGATCGTCGCCGGCTCGGGAACAAGCTTCACTTCATCTATATATCCGTCAAACCATCTGGCACCATTGTTCCATGTGGCGCCAAGTGTCATATGAGAGGCACCATTAGTGTTCCAGTCTGACAATTGAGCGGTAAGCGTGTATGCAGTGCCTAAAGCTCCATCCAGATAAATTTTGGCAAGATACCCATCATTCTCAACTGATACTTTAAGGTGGTGCCATGTTTCTGCCTGCACACCCCAATTTGATGAAACACCTTTGCCCGACTGACCCGTGGGCCAGACATAAAACCGAATACGTGTTCCGCTGGCGGCACTATATTCCTGTCTGAGTTCAAAAACACCGGCAACGTGGACTAAAGTTTGTGAGGCTGTTACATCAAAAGATTTAAAGTTAAATTCGAGTTCAAAATCTTTGGGATTATTTGCCCACTGATTTGGAGCTATTGCACAATAATTACCGCCGGTAAAATCAAGAGCCTTGTCGCCCGGCTGGCCGCTCACACCAAGACCATCAGCAGTCAGGGGTGCTGCAATGGTTTCGCCGCCAAGTGCAGCATCATTGCCCAACACCAGGAAATTATTACGTCCTGTCACATACGAATCATCATCGGCAACTACTGTCCGAGACAGACCTTCATAACTCGCTGTTGTTGTAGTATCCATATGCCAAAGCCCTGCAGTCCCAGGACTATCCACCAAGGCAGCTTGCAAAGTACAACCCGCAAACAACATTAAACAAATACAAACTCTTTTCTTCATCTCACATTCCTCCAAATAATTAAGTTTTGTAACTATTCACGAAAATTAACGTTTTTATTGCCATTGCAAGGCCTTGCATAATAATAACACATTGATTCTCTTTCTGTCAAGCGTAAAAATGATATTTTTCATGCAAGTGGTTGCATTTTCTTCTATTTTTTTCCTTATTATTTCGAGTCAATCGGATATTAAAATATCCCCCTCAACGCACCCTTCCTGGAAGGGTAATGAGCATTTCAACCAGTTCTGAGCAAGATACATCATATCTTCAAAATTAACTATGCAGTCGTAGTTGATATCCACTGACTGTCTGCCTTCCCAGCATATTTTTCGGCCATGAGTTAAAACAGGGTCACCTATAATGCTGTCAAGTTTCGGGTAGGCAGTTCTGTCAATGCTGCCAAGCAGCTCGGCTACTTCGACATTGTAGGGATAATACTTAAAAGCAATTTCCCAGAAGCTCGTATTATCGCCGGGTATCCCTATTCTCGGGGTCTCATCATACCCGTAAGAACAATAGTATCCTCCTTTGATGCACGCGTCTTTCAATCGATGAAAATCTGCATAGAATGTGATAGGCAATTCTAATTTTTCACCCGTTGGAGCTGTATAATGGAAGAAATCCAACCCATTATGCAATGCCATTTCCGCAGTCAACGTCAGCAACCGCATTGTCAAATGCGAGTATTGCAACCCTTTTTCGGGCGCAGTCTGATGACGGTAACGATCATATATCTCGCCTTTTTGAACCGGCCACAACTCTTGATCATACTCCCTCGAGCAGGGCTGATCGCCTGGCATGAAGATACATCCTTGTACCAATTCAACAAAATCGCGAGAATTGTCAGGATGATCGACCGCAAACTGTACCAGCCCCACATCGCCTATGGTATATCCGATTGCCAGCAAACCCATTGTGTGGGCAACCAGGTGATTTTGATAATACTGCTTATTAAAATAATCATTCTCATGCCAATATTCTTTGCAGCTTTTTATAGGTATCTCAAGGCTTTTGAACCAGTTTTCTATCGTCGCCTTTATCTGGCCTGTCATAAGAGGGTGATTGTACAAAAGGTCATACGCCCACATCATCGGTAGGGTAGCACGACCGATCAACATACCAGTAATAGAAGCTTTGTTCAGATTTGATGCAGGCAGCGGGGTAGCAGTTGCCCAAGACATTAAATAATCTCTCGCGTATCGTACGTAAATATCAGAACCTGTAATATGATACATCAAGGCCAAATCCCTGGCTCTTGCGGCATCCGCTCTACAATAATCTCCATAAGTATTAGGATCGGTTCCCGTATATGGCCTCGGGTCACGTGAAGAAGCTGCCGTTGCCCTGGCTTGCAAATTAACGAATGCGGTTTTCCAGGGTTCTCTATTGCTCGCCACTCTGATTTTCATCGCTTCAATTTCAGACGAATTCATAAATAATCTTGGATGCGGATTGCTAATAGGACCGACAACAATCTGAGCATTGCTGTAACTATGTACCAAAAATAGCACAGCCATAAGTAATTTATTTGCTAGTTTAGTCATTTTAACTCCAGTTCTGCAAAGCCTTTAAGCATAATAATCCTTAATTCGAGCCTTTTTTTGCAAGGCCTTGCACGAAAATTAATAATAGCCTTCGACCAACACATTGTCAAGAAGAAAATACTTTTTGCAAATGCTTGCAATTCTCATTGACATTTTACTTTTTTTGAGCTATATTTCTTATAAGGGTAATTAGAAAAGTGAAATGATGGCTAAATTGCAAAATAACAAAGCTGTGACTGTGACTATGGAGGCGATCGCCCAGGATCTCGACATCTCCATTTCGACTGTCAGCAGGACATTTACTCGTTCTCACCTTGTTAACGCCACAACCAGGCAAAAAATAAAGGAATATTGCGAAAAACTCAATTATCGCCCTAACCTCAATGCCAGAGCAATTGCCACCAAAAAAACCAATACCATTGGTTTTTTAGCAAGAAATATATCGCAAATACAGAATTTCGAGGGTTTTGCATACAATCTCGAGCAAATTCTTCGCCAAAACGGCTATAGTCTGCAGATAGAATTAGGCCATAGTGAGCCGGACAGAGAGAATCAGATCGTGGAATCTATGCTTGACAGACTGATTGATGGAGTTATCGTCTGTTCTCGTCATTATACAGGAAGCATTGAAGCTGTCGAGACTCTCCGCAAGAGTTTGACCCCTTTTGTGGTTCTCGGATACTACCACGACCAGACGGTAAACCAGATAGTAGAAGATCTTAGCTCTGGGGCAAGGGCCATCACAAAGCATCTCATTGATTTTAATCATTCTAAAATCGCGTTAATCACCTATCAGGAAGGTGATCCTAGAATTTCTGGTTATAAAAAGGCCTGCCGGGAAGCGGCAATTAAAATAGATGATGGATTGATCTACCGCGTATCGCCGCAAATGGGAAACTTGGATGAAATCATTGACGACCTTGTGAAAAAAGGGGCAACCGCTTTGATTGCTATGCACGACCAGATGGCCGCATTCATATACAGAATCTGCCATCGTAGGAAGATCATGATACCTGGCGATCTGGCAATAGCTTCTATAGCATGTATTGGCGAAACTGATATCTGGGAACCCCCTCTTACTGTGTATGAAGTTTCCCAGGAAGATTTTGCAAGTTCCATTGGCGCCATGCTTCTGGACAAAATTCGTGACCCCAACGCCCCCACCCGCATCATACATTTTGGTGGGAGGCTAATCGTCAGAGAATCCACTGCCGGATTAAGGTAAACCGCTTATATGATAAAAACGGGCTTGGTTTCTGTTACATTTCGCCAGTTCAGCGCTAATAAAATAATAAATTTGTGTAGTCAGGCAGGCTTAGAGGCAATTGAATGGGGTGGGGATATCCACGTTCCTCACGGGGATATCAAGCAGGCACAAGCAGTCGGAAATATGACGCGAAATGCAGGCTTGAATGTCTCTTCATATGGATCGTACTATAAAGTTGGCGAAAGCAAAAAACTCCGACTACCCTTTCAGTGTGTCCTTGAAACCGCAAAGGCTCTCAATACGCCAATGATACGGGTCTGGGCAGGTGCATTAAATTCTGAAGAAGCTGACAACGCCTATTGGAATATGATTCTTGAAGATGCTTTTGATATCTCTTCACAGGCCAAAAAAGAAGATATTGAGATCGCGTTTGAATTCCACAACAACACCCTGGTAAATACACCTGATTCTGCGAAAAAACTTTTAACCCAGATCGGAAAAGAAAACTTCGGCATCTATTGGCAGCCGATCCTGGGATTAGACACAAAAACAAATCTTCAAGGATTAGATATCATAATACCATGGTTGCGAAACATACACGTTTTTCATTGGCGACCTGATTATACACGACTTTTACTTGCAGAAGGTATCGAAAATTGGAAATTATTCTTTGACAAAATCAAAACTGACAACAAAGACCGCTTTGCGATGCTTGAGTTTGTAAAAGATGATAATGTTGAAAACTTTTTGAAAGATGCTCAAATTTTAAACATGCTATGCGCCTTATGAATTTCAACGATTAGACTTTCAGGGCGTTGTTAAAATGAAAAAAACGAGATTTTGTAAAAGCTGCTGGATTTGGAACATGGATCATGCTACTGGAATGAAAATGCATGGGTCGCTATTACAGACGGTCGATATATATCTATTACGATTACAGGAAAACAGTAATTTTTTGACCTAATAACGATCCACATGAAATAAATGATATTGTCGGCAGTTCTCAATACACAGATTTAGTCAAAAGTTGGAGAAAAAAAATGTATGATCATTTGAAGATACGAGGCGAACCGTGGATCGCAAATAGCGATCTGGCCGCTCAGCAAATATCAATTATGTATGGGCCGAATTGCCCAAGTTAGTCTATTTAAGAAAAGTTTTAATGTTTTAAATAATAGAGACAGAAATAATGAAGCAAAATCACAGTTCCATAGTTAATTCATTTTGTAAATTGTTTGTATTGATTTGCCTTCTACTTCAAACATTAATATTGAAATATGCATCTGGCAAAGATGTTAATTCTATTGTACAAGCAGGAATAATACTCACGCCTGCCGAGAGTAAACGTCTCATTGCCAAAGCAGTGGCAAACATGCCGATTGTTCAGGCAGCTTTAAAAAATGGTAAAGTCATCATTACAAAAGGAACAACAAATTCATATATTGCTGAAGAAATACTAAATATAACGATAAAGCCGGGAGCATTGGTATCAGGCATGATAATCCCACAGAACGCAAAAGATCCATTTTCAGGCACAGCTTCTATGCCAGAAATAATTTTGGTTAGAGGCAAACAGAGTAAAATGACTTTGAATGAAGCTATGCAACAATTGAAACCAGGCGATATTGTCATTAAAGGTGCTAATGCCCTTGATTATCAAAATAAAACAGCCGCTGTGATGATTGGAGCCCCAGATGGCGGCACCACTGGTAAAATTATGCCATATATTACAGCACGAAAAGCACATTTGATAATTCCTGTCGGACTCGAAAAACAAATCAGTGGAAATGTAGTAGAAATGCATCTGAAGATGCGAGAGCCTTTAGAATCAATCAGTCATAAAGCGCCTTCGATGTTTTTGCTGACAGGTCATATTATAACAGAAATTGAATCGATAAAGATATTAGTAGCGGACTTGGAAGTTTTTCAAGCTGCCGCCGGAGGCGTTGGAGGCGCAGAAGGCAGTATTTGGCTTGTAGTTAGAGGGGATAAAAATTCTGTTGAAAAAGCAATCAAAATAGCCAAACAAGTTCAAGGAGAACCTCCTTTTGGAAAAGAAAAATAAAATACAGCTTTATTCTTATAAACTGTTTACTTATTACGGCAGCATTCCCATTGCATCTATCGCTTCAACTACTCTATTGACCGCCAAATCCATTGCTGCTTGGTGCATTGTTAAACTGTTTTGTTTCGAATAATTATATACTTCATTAAACTTGCTGACAATTCTTTCATTTAATCTGCTGTTAACTTGCTCCAGAATCACGTAAGGTACAAAAATTCATAGCTCCGGCCATTTTTGCTTGTCAAGGCTGCAAAAAATTAAGCAGCCTTCCGATAACTTTTCAAGAGCCCGCCAAGAAAGTCATCGCAAATAATATTCCCGGCATTTGAGTTTGGCTTATAACCATCACGCTGTCTGTAGGACTTGTTATACTCAGCCGGAATTCTATTTTCAATTCCCTGATGTGGTCTGTGTTCATTAAAATATGAAGTATAACAATCAACATGCTGCAATCTATCCAAGCCAAATATAAGTAAATGATTCAGGCATTCTTTTTTGCAGCTAAGAACATAGCGTTCTGCGTGAGCATTTGCATTAGGTGCCCATAATAGCAAGTTTCACAGAGTACCATATTTCGAGCATCCACTGCTTTGCTTTGAGCCATTCCATTTTTACAAACAGCCAGCCGATCCGAGCAGCAAGGCCCATGTCACCTTTAGCAAATGCAGCAGAGATTCCACCGATCGCTGCGGTTGCATCTTCTCGTAATTCGTTGAATCGCTCGCCAAGCCACTGCAATGCCTTTGCGCCGTATCCGCTGAAATACAGAAATCCCGCCGCTGCAGCTGTTATTGCTATAACTACAAGTCCAAGCGGAGACATAATCGTAAGCAGTGCCGTTTTAAGTAAAGCGAAACCACTATGAACAATCCCAAAATATCTTGCTCGTAAAAATCAGAGCTTTCCCGAACGCATAAAACGC
Source organism: Planctomycetes bacterium GWF2_41_51 (assembly GCA_001825665.1). Lineage (GTDB taxonomy): Bacteria > Planctomycetota > Phycisphaerae > Sedimentisphaerales > UBA12454 > UBA12454. The sequence continues at coordinate 107,910 of MHXZ01000125.1, forward strand.
TCCGCATAAGTCTTGAATTCAGCCAAACTTACAAACTCCCCGAATGGGACAACTTTGCAACTTAGCCAAGATATAACTCATTGCAATTTAAGCACTTACGCACAGCAAGGTCGCGGTATGGACTGCGATTACTCGCAGCCCCGCACAGTTCCGTACGTGCAGTATTATGAAATCCAAACGTTGCAGATCAATGTAAAATCAAAAACAATCAACGAAACAGATCTGCTTGAAAGACCTATTCATTAAAGAGCATTTCAAGCTATAATATTAAAGCGATTCTCCATTTTCTGCTATTATCCTTGAATACCAATATGCAGAATCCTTGAGCGTTCTTTTTTGCGTATTATAGTCAGTATAAACAAGCCCAAATCTTTGATTATAGCCCATCGTCCACTCAAAATTATCCAACAGAGACCACAAAAAATAACCATGAACAGGCACTTCATCAGCAGCGAGTTTTAATTCCTTTAAGTATCTTCCAAGAAAATCTATTCGTTGAGGGTCATGCACTTTTCCATCAATTGAAATCCAATCCGAATTGACCATTCCGTTTTCAGTAATCATTATGGGTTTTTTATATCGTTCATAATAAAACTTAGGTCCCCAGTACATGCTTTGCGGAATAACAGGCCATCCATAAAAAGTATATGGATAACCCTGCCCAAAATCTACTTCCTGAATTTGTCCATTATCATTCTGCTTAACTAAACGAGCATGATAGATATTTGCACCGCAAAAATCGACAGGCGTGCTGATGATATCCATATCTTTTGAATTTATTTTCGGCATCTTACTTCCATAGAGCTCAACGCCATCATCCGGGTACTTGCCTAAAAAGATTGGATCAAACCACCATGTATTATTCCAGACTTTGGATTCTGCCCCATGCTCTGTAACCTTAAACATAGATATCCTAGCCGCATTTACATCTTTAGCATCCATAGTCAAAGGAACTCTAACATCACCGACTGGCGCATAGCCTATATTGGTTTTGGTTTTTGCTTCAGCGCGGATTACTTGAACTGCTTTACCATGCGCAAGCATTGCGTTATGTCCGGCTCTTAGCACTTCTTCGAGGGGCAGTTTATCGCCTGGCGCGTGTATTCCTTCGCAATGACCAAGACCAATAAAACATTGCGGTTCATTCAATGTGATCCAGTTTTTGACTCGATCTGAAAAATACTCCATTACAACACTTGTGTACTGGGCAAACCAATCAGAACTTTCAGGATTCAACCATCCGCCTCGGCAATAAAGTTCAAGCGGATAATCCCAATGAAAAAGTGTAATATATGGAGTTATTTCGGCAGCTAAAAGCTCATTGATTAAATTATTGTAAAACTCAACTGCCTTTTGATTTATTTGACCTGTGCCTGTCGGGATTAAACGGGGCCAAGATATCGATAAACGATAGGCTTTAACACCGATCTGCTTCATGATCGCCACATCGGTTTTGAATAAATGATAATGGTCGCAGGCAACAGAGCCGTCCTGGCCTTTATATATTGCACCTTGTTTACGGCACATCATATCCCACACAGATAATCCTCTGCCGTCTTCATAAGCTGCGCCTTCAATTTGGTATGCTGCAGTTGCAGTTCCCCATACAAAATCTTTTGAAAATCCCATTTTAAAATTTCCTGATATTATGTTAATTAGTTACGCCAGTTATTGCGGCAACAACAATCGGAGCACTTGTTTTTTTCGCCCTGAGATAATACTTATAATTTGCTTATCATTTGATGGATTATATATCTCTATATCTTCGATTTTACTCTATGCCTGCTGATGAAACAACATTAATATAATACGTTCCATTATTTGCACGAACCGCATCAACTAATTTCTGGTCAACTTCTGAAATGACAATTCGTGAGAAATTGCCACTCTTGTATGCTTCATTAACAATTAAGCCTGCCTGTATAGGACCAAATCCAAAACCTGTAAAAACATGATTTTTCATTTATTTATTATTTCCAACATCTTGTCATAATGCTCTATGCTGCCATATCTGTCATTTAACGGGGCTTTTATATAACGCGATGCAAATAAATTCCCCATTTGAATTGCCTGCTCAATATCAATTTTATCATTTTTAAATGCTTCAATATTTTTGACTATATACGTTACAACGCCTGCTCTGAACGAATCGCCTGCACCTACCAGATCCGTTACGCCTTTGCCCATAAAGCGAGATGTTATCTTTTGCGGGTCTGTGATATTACCTTTAGCATCCTTATAAATTACAAAAGCTCCATCTTTAACCGTTACGCCGAAGATTTTGAAGTTGCTGAATTCTCTTGCGAGGAATTTCAGGAAATTTATTATAAAATCCTGCTCTGCTATATTTTTACCAAATGTATTGGCTATCATTCGAGCTTCATCATACGATGTAAAGAATATA